>CAYFHB010000032.1:0-11886 GCA_964342705.1 uncultured Candidatus Poseidoniales archaeon | reverse complement strand
GTGCATGACGTCAGAGTGCACGATTGAGTAATCTAGAGGCAAATGAAATCATTAGGACAATCATGAACCACGCGACTGCGTATCTTGCCCAAGGAGTCTCTTTCTTTGGTTCAGGGAATGGGTCGATTCCGGCTTCGATTGCCTCTGCAAATAGTGCCAACTCCTCCTCGATGGTCTCGGGGTCGTTGGGGGTGGCGTCTGCGGACATGAAAATCACTCAGGGTTCAGCGGTTGGGTTCCAGCCGGAGACATAGGCCTCCTCCATTTGGGCGAATGCGGATTCGGTTCCGCTGAGGTCGATGTCGAGGCTGGCGAGGTTCTCCTCGATTCGGGCTGGATTACTCGACTTCGGAATGGTGATCGCGCCGGTGTCGTAAACCCACTTGATCGCGGCTTGTGCAGGGGTGCAGCCTATCGATTCGGCGATTTTAGCAAGGCTACTGCAAGCCACTTTTTGACCGCGTGCAAGAGGTGAGTAAGCCATCATTCGGGCACCTGTTGCGGCGGTTGCTGCCCGCAATGCAGGGCGTTGGTTCCACGGGTGGAGCTCGACCTGGTTGACCGCCGGAAGGATGGTAGCGTAGGCGCGCATATCGTCTAAATGATGGGCGCCGTAATTGCTCACGCCGATGGCTCTTGTCCAGCCGCGCGCGAGACATTCCTCCATTCCGCGCCAGACACCGGCGCGCGCTTGGATGTCCTCTGGAGGGGCATGTACGAGATACAGGTCGAGTCGCTCTAGACCGAGCATGTCTAAGCTGCTGCGGCAATGCTCGAGCGCCGCCTCGTAACTCGTTGCATGCGGGCGGCGCAATTTGGTGACAACGAATAGATCTTCGCGGGGCACTCCACTCTCGCGAATGGCTTGGCCGGTCTCGGTTTCGTTGGCATAGGAACGCGCAGTATCGATGAGTCTGTATCCTGAGGAAATGGCGTGCTGAACGGCTGTTTTGCACTCTCCCCCCTCCGACATCTGCCAGACTCCTAGACCGAAGCGGGGCATCTGTATCTCATGCTCGCGCTGACCGGTCTCGACATTGGTGTGGCCGATGGTGATAGTCTCGAACTGCGGCGGGGCCATGCTTGGGCCTGTTCGGGGCAGGACTTATTCAAATCGGTCGTACCCCTCGAGGCTACATGGCTGAGTTGCCCGAGGGGGTCGAATTACCTGAGAGCCACGTGGCTAAGCCTCGCCCCTCGGCTGCTGCTGTGCTGAGTCGAGGTGCAGGTTCTGAGCACGAGATTCTACTTTGTCATCGGGTTTCTGAGGTTCCGACTTTCCCCGATTTCTGGGCATTTCCCGGCGGCGGGGTAAGTCGGGTTGATCGAGCCGCCGCCGAAGACAATCCAGATTGGTTTCCTGACCACGATGACCGTGTCTCATTGATTGCTCTGCTGCGAGAAATGGTCGAAGAGGTCGGCATCGCGCCAGATGGTACTGGAGGATTTCTGCAAGTCGATTCGGAATTGCGCGATGAGGTCAATTCAGACAAGGCTGCTTGGGCGCGATTTGCTTCTGAGGGCAGCCTTGCAGTAAGCGGTTTTGAGTCTTCACTGATTACCGAGCGCACCACTCCACCGCTCGCTCCGGTGCGCTTCGCAAACAGATTCTATCACATCGATCTCGGCGACTCAGGAGTCGAGCCGACACTTCCGAACGGACGCTCTGAATTCAACGAGTTCCGTTGGTGGAAGCCAGCCGAACTCCTCGATGCTTGGTTATCGCATTCAGTCAAGCTCCCGCCTCCCCAAGTGACGCTAATTCGCGACCTCGTTGAACACGGCTTCGATACCCTCGCCGCCGACCCTCCATTCGGCTACCACATCATAGAGTTCGCACCTGGAGTCGAATGCGTTCCACTGCCGACCGCGACACTACCACCCGCTACTCACACCAATTGCTACATCCTCGGTGAAGCCGGTGGCCCACGTATAGTCGTCGACCCTGCGGCCAAGTCGCCCGAAGCATTGGAGATTCTCGAGGCCAAGGTCGCCGAAATCCACGCCACTGGAAGTACCATCCAAGCCAGCCTCTTTACACACCGCCACTCCGACCACATCGGCGACCTAAACGCCATCTCTTCGATGTACCAAGCTCCCATTCTCGCAAGCGCCGCAACCCACGAAGTCATCCCAGCTTGCGACACGGATCGAGTCCTCAATGAGGGTGATGAAATCGAACTCGACGGCGTGACATGGACCGTCGTAGAGACCCCTGGCCACTGCCCCGGACATATCTGTTTAGCCAGTGAGGCAGGAATCATCAGCGGCGATAACGCCGTCGTCTTCGGAACCATCCTCGTTCCCTCGGGCGAGGGCGACATGAACGAGTATCTCGCTGGCCTCGCCCGCCTACGCGACCTCGACCCACCACTGCTATTCCCTGGTCACGGACCGATGGTCGCCAACCCAGCACGACTCCTCAATCACTACATCGAGCACCGAAGCGCGCGCCACGCGCGCGTCCTAGAGGCGGTCCAAAGTGGCCACGAACACCTCGAAGCAATCGCCGAGCAAGCCTACCTAGACAACCCCGATGCACACCCAGCATTGGCTATTGACCAAACCCTCTCGCACCTCAATGCACTGGCCCAGTCCGGCGAGGTGAGCCAGGCGGGCAACCTTTGGTTACCAGCGGAGCAGTGAAACGAAAATGGGCATCGAGATCTGGCAATCCACACCTGAATTCGCAGGCTCGTCGGTCAAGAAACATACTATCGAGACCGACTCTGGAGTCCACCTTCGGACCCTCGTCTACACCCCAAATTCGTCCGAAGCGCGCAATGCCCGCACCCTCATCATGATTCCCGGTTGGAACTCGGTCCCTGACGGCTGGTTCCCAATCATGGAAGAATGGGTAAAACTCAGGCCCATCGTCTGGATCGAAAGTCGCGAGAAAGGCAGCTGCAAGATAGATGGGCCAGTCTCGAAGGCGACATTCCAGATGTCCACTCTCGCCGCCGACATTCCGAAGGCGCTCGCGAAGTTGGGAATCGATGCAACCGAGTGCGATGCCTTCGGCGCATCTCTGGGAGCGACCATGCTTCTCGAATCGCTGCGCGAGCAAGACATTTCACCACGAAGCATGGTTTTGCTCGCGCCCAACCTGCACTTCACCCCTCCAATATGGGCGCGACCCCTCATCCCAGCCCCGCTATTTCTCTATTCAGGGCTGGTTCGATTCATCATTTGGTACCTCGACCGTCGGCTCAAAGAAGAAGGTCAGAGAATCCGCTACCGACGCACCCTTCTGGCCGCCCCAATCGATAGACTGCGCCTGTGTTCAATCGTCTTCAAGAATTACCGAATGAATCTCGATTTCGCCCACGTGGCAACCCCTGTCGGCGTCCTCCGTGCATCATCAGACACTCTGCATGACCACTCCGACGCCGGCAAACTCAGCAGCGCAATCCCGAATTGCGAACTCATCGAGGTCGAGAGTAATCAGTTCGTCCACGAAGCCGGCGCACTGCCTATCATCGAGGGCTTCTTCGACTCCATCGAATGAACCGCAATTCGACCGTCCTCACGCCAGCGGCGTGAAAGGATCATCCGAACCCCAAGGGTCGATCGGCCCGTCATCATAACGACCGAGCCGGTCATACAAATTCTCGATAATAGCATAGGGCCAATCCGGGTTATCAGGGCCGAAGCGCTCCTCCATTCGACCACCCTCGCCGCCGTGGAAGTGTATCGGCACCTCAAGGCGGCGCAACATCCCATCAGGAATCCCACCCATCGCAAACAAGTGCTCAGAACCGCCTCGACCAAGCACCCTGTCAGGAACCGAATCCTCATCGGCGGGTGCCTCGCAAGCATCGACAATCGTGTCGACCAAAGCCTCGTATCCAGCATCGAGTCCACCCTCGTGCACAATCGCCTCGATTGTCGCCATCACACCCAGAGGGTCCAACTCACCCGTCAACATCTGCAACCAGGTGTGTTGAGAGAGACAACTGAAGACCCACGGGTCTGATGCAACATGCCTCCAAGCGGCATAAGGCCCGCGAGCACGGTCGCCAGGTTCAGGTAACAAACCGTGCTCGATGAAAGCATCCTTCAGACCACCCAAACGGGTCGGATCCATAGCGATATGAGCATTGGCGAGCGTCTCTTCGGTCAGCAACCACCAATCGGGTCCCTCGCGACGCGTCGAAATAGCATCATGAAACTCATCATAATCTCCAAAACCAGTTGGCAGCAAGCCTGTTTGAGCGTGTGTCCGGAGGGCGTAAGAGGTCATACCGGAATCGACGCGGTGGTGGAAATATTCGTGGTCAAAACCGAAAATAAAGGCCAAATCAAGCGCCAACATCTCGCAATCTTCCATCCCATCGGCATTCATTCGATTAGCGATAATGGCGGCCTGTTCAGCCAGTGCATCCGCATTGCAATGAATGCCCCAATCGGTGTCAACTTGGGGTTCGGGAGCCCCGCGGTCGAGCATCGGTCGGTACCAGAACGCGCGCAGGCCAACGTCTGCCTCACCCATAGTCTCGGGACCGTGCACGAAGGGGTTACCCTCGTCCATTCGCAGCCCGCCCATGCCGGTCATGTGTATCGAGCGCGCGCGGTGGGATTTCAAGCGATTGGCTGATGAAGGGCGCGCGGGAGGGTGGGGTTGAGTGTCATGCGCGCGCAGTCTTCCTCATTCGATGTCGCGCGCATGGTGCGCGAACTGCGGACGATGATTGGTGTTCGCGCGCGCAAGGCGTATCAGCCTCATCATGAGCAGGTTGTTTTGCGATTGAACCCGAAGGGAGAACCCTCTGTTGATCTGGTGATTGTGAGGGGTAAGCGCCTCTACATGAGTAGGCGTGATAGGCCGATGCCGAACAATCCCTCGCCATTTGCGATGGTTCTTCGTAAGCATTTGTCGAATTCGAGATTGGTCGAGGTCGAACAGGTCGGATTCGACCGTGTAATCATTTTGACTTTCGAACACGGAGGTGGGCGATTGAAATTAGTCATCGAGCTGTTTCGTGACGGCAACGTTCTGCTGCTCGATGGTGATGGAGTCATCGTTCAGCCTCTGACTCATGCGAAGTACGCGAGTCGTTCTCTGAAGCGGGGTGAACCATACGTTGCACCCCCCGAAACGGTCGACCCGCGTGGGCTTGACCTGGCCGGATTAGGTGCGATTCTGGACGAGTCGGATCACTCTTTGATTCGCACTCTGGCAGCCCGCGTCAATCTCGGTCGGATTTACGGGAACGCGGTTTGTACGACGGCTGGAATCGAATTGGATGAGCCTGCCGATTCGCTTGATGACGAGCAGCGGCAGGATCTCAGTGGGGCGATGGCGAGCCTGCTGAGGGAATTGGCAGATGGTGCTGGCTCGTACCTTTGGTTCGATGATGCGGCCGCTCTCAAATCTTGGCAAGAGGCCGCAGACGATCCCGTTGGTCGCGATTCGGCGAGTTCGGGCGTTGCCGAATTCTCGCCGATTGAATTACCATTCATGGATGGTAATCTGCAAGTCGGCATCGAGAACCTCTCCGCCGCTTACGATGCCGTCTTCGGCGCTCACGATGCCATCGCTTACATCCGCCGCGAAGAGGAAAAACTCGCCGCGGCGGGTGAGGACGAAGAAGAGCAACGAGCCAAACTCGACCGCCGCGCCTCCCAGCAACGCTCAGCCATCGAACGCTTTGAATCGCAGGCCGCACTGACCCAAGAACTCGCAAAATCAATCCAAGACAATTGGACCCACGTTGACGACCTGCTCACCCAAGTCAACACGCTAATCGAGAGCGAAGGTTGGCAGACCCTCGACAGTAAAGTGGGCGATGTGACATGGATTGACCGAGTCGACCCCGCAAAACGAACTATTCTCGCACGCCTACCCGACGAGGACGCAGAACCCGGAGCCAGCGTAACCCTCGCCGTCGAAAAGACCGTCCACCAAAACGCTCAGACGTACTTTGAGCAAGCTCGCACACTCAAAGACAAGTCCAAAGGAGCGCGCGCCGCACTCGAACGGACCGAAGCCCAAGCGGAGAAGGAGCAAGCCAAGCGGGCGAAGGACGCGGCTGCTGGCCGCGTCAGATTAGCGAAGCGAAGCAAGAGATTCTGGTTCGAAAAGCATCGCTGGGGGATTCTCTCCGATGGTCGACTGATTGTAGGAGGCCGCGATGCGAAAGGGAATGATACGGTCGTTCGCAAGTATTTGCGCTCGACCGACCTCTACATTCACGCGGATTTACACGGAGCGCCCTCATGCTCATTGCGCTTGCGCGACGGACTCATGGTCGACCCCACTCCGATCGGCTTCCGACCCGAGGGGGTCGCTGCTCTCAGAATCTCACAGGAATTGGCCGGCGAGTTGGAGGATGCTCAGAATCTGCCGGCCGAAATCATCGAAGAAGGCGCGCAATTGGCCGTTTGTTGGTCGCGCGCCTGGGGCAGCGGCGGGGCGGCTGCAACCGCCTTCCACGCCCGCCCCTCACAAGTCTCAAAGCAGACTGAAAGTGGAGAATCACTCGGCCGCGGCGCCTTCGTCGTCCGCGGCCAACGCACATGGTATCGCGATGTTTCGATGGAGATCGCCATCGGATTCGCCACCGTCAATGGAATCCCCATTCCAGTCTCGGGAACAGCGGCCGGTGTCTCGAATCTGTGTCAACGCTGGGCCCTCATCAAGCCCGGCCGCGAGAAGAAGGAGACTCTGGCGAATCGCATCGCCAAAGCCACAGGGCTAGCTCAAGACGATGTCCTCGCAGCGCTTCCTCCAGGTTCCTGCGAACTCGAAGACCACGGTCTCCTCGGATAATATTCAGCTCGCGCTGCGCGCTCGCCATTCAGGGGAAGTGATTGCATAGAGTGCTGCATCGACCCAATGGTCGTACAACCATTCACGATCCTTTGTCTCACCTTCGAGCCGCATCCCGAGCCGTTCAGCGACGGCTCGACTGCCAGTATTCTCCAACGCCACCTCGAGAACGAAGCGGCGTATCCCAACATCTTCGAAGACGTGGTCCATCAGACGTGCACACGAACGAGTGACGATCCCGCGCCCCTCACATCCCTTCGACAACCAATAACCGACACCACATCCACGATTCTGCGTATCGATCCAATTCAGACTAATCGTCCCGACGGCAGCACCATTCTCACGAATCACCCAGAATGCCGTTGACCCGGCAGCGCGCTCATCCGCACACATCTTCAGAAATCCAACCTCATCTTCGACCGTGTTAGTTCCATCCAACCAAGGCAACCACTCGCGCAGATGTGCCCGATTAGCATCGATCACGGCGAACAATTCAGCCGCATCATCTAGAGTCGGAGCTACTAGCCAAATTCCATCACCTACCTCAAGCTCAAGCGCAATCTCACCCATCTCGCCAAGATTTGAGCCCCCGGTCGGTATCCCACAGGCTCCGGACATGTAAATTCCACCTCACCCAAACGCTATCAAAGAGCCGGTTTAGCCCGCAAATCACAACCAATTCCTCGCAGTGGCCCGTTCAAAGGACCCAAAACCCGAACGGCGACCAAGGTAACGATTCAAGCGTGAAGCGTCATCCGCGAAACATGGGCAGCCCCAGCAGCGACGGGAATTGGACCTACGGTGACTACCTCAGACTACCCGAATTGCTTGAACTCCAAGGCCAGGACAGAGGTGTCTCGGCCGACGAAATGCACTTCATAATCGTCCATCAGACCTTCGAACTTTGGTTCAAGCAGGTGATTCGTGAACTGACTGAAGTTCGCGATATCCTCGGTCAAGATCATGTCCCTGAGCATGAGATTCCTCAAGCGGTCGCTCACCTCGGACGAACGACCGAAATCTTTCGCTTGATGGGGAACCAATGGGCTGTTCTAGAAACGCTGACTCCGCAGGGATTCCTCGCATTCCGCGATGGGCTCGGGACCGCTTCTGGGTTTGAGTCCCATCAGATGAGAGAGTTCGAGATTCTTCTCGGACTTTCGAATGAGGACAGAATATGGGGGATGGATCCTATCGCGACATTCCGCAAGTTGGCTGGGAATTCGGAGCGCGATGCGGCGATTTTGGCTCGATTGGAGGACGCGGCAACGCAGCCATCTCTATTCGATTCGATTCTGCGATGGCTGAGTCGAACTCCGATTATGGGCTCGACTTTTGGCAGCGAGGGAGACGATGCTGTGGTCGCTGCCTATGTCGAATCCCATCTCGCCGCTCACAAATCAGTCTGTGATGAGGCGTCGAGTCGCCAGACAGGATACGGCGGGGGAGGAGATCCCAGTTCGGTGGCGGCTCGCTTTGAGGCCGCGCACGCGACTGCTATCGACTTCCTACAACCAGATGGAGAGGTCAACCGCGCCCGCGCTGGCCTACTCTTCATCGAATCATATCGTGAATTACCTCTTCTCGCGTGGCCAAGACAATTGGTTGACGCCATCGTCGAGTTAGAGGAATCGATGGTCAAGTGGCGTCATGCCCACGCGCGCATGGTTGAGCGAATCATGGGACGCCGCATGGGAACGGGTGGGAGCAGCGGCGTCGATTATCTCGATGAGACCACTCGCTATCGTATTTTCAAAGACCTCTGGGCGGTGCGGACCATACTCGTGAAGCCGCAAGTTCGACCTGTACTCGATAATGCAGAATTCTACGGCTACACCGCTGAGAACTGAGGGATTGCGGCGGTGCAATCATCGGTCCTTTCAAGGACTGGACCTATCTCGGTGAACTCGTGCCGACCCCGGTCATCTGTGGATATGCGAGGACTCCCTTCGGCCGATATCGAGGGGCTTTGTCCGGATTCAGTGCGACCGAACTTGGCACGCTCGCTGTGAAGGCACTTCTAGAGCGTGCCGGAATCGATGCTACCAGCGGCATCGTAGACCAGGTGTACATGGGTCAGGTTCTGCAGGCTGGAGCAGGTCAAGCGCCGGCTCGCCAGGTTGCGATGGGTGCCGGATTGCCGTATTCGACACCTTGCACGACAGTGAACAAGGTCTGTGGGTCGAGTCTGAAGGCTGCGATGATCGGCGCTACTGAGATTATTGCTGGGCGTGCCGAGGTTGTGATTGCTGGCGGAATGGAATCCATGTCTAATGCTCCGCACTTCATTCGTGGCGCTCGCCGTGGCGACGAGATTTCCTTTGGAGATTTGACGGGCATCCTGAGCCACGATGGGCTAAAGGATGCTTATGATGGTTCGATGATGGGTATGACGGGAGAGACTATTGCTTGCGAGGCGGAGATCTCCCGTGAGCAATCGGATGCCTACGCGGTACGCTCTCACGAACTTGCAGCCAAGGCTTGGGAACAAGGCTGGCTGGCCGATGAGTGCATCGAAGTCGAAGGGCTTGACCGCGATGAAGGCATCCGAAGTGACACGACTATGGATGGCTTGGCCAGCCTTAGAACCGTCTTCAAGGAAGATGGGCAAGTCACTGCCGGCAACGCCAGCCAGGTCTCGGATGGTGGCTCAGCCCTCCTCATCGCTTCCAAGGAGGTTGCTTTTGCGAACGGCTGGCCTATCCTCGCCAACATTGTCGACTTTGTCACCTCTGGCGTTGAGCCACACCGAGTGATGTCGGCTCCTATTCCAGCCGTCGAGATGCTTCTCGAGCGTAATGGACTTTCAATCGCCGACATCGATATCCTCGAGCATAACGAGGCCTTCGCTTCCGCCTCTTGCGCGGTGCAGAAGGCCTTCGATTTCCCAGATGAGGGATTCAATCCCCATGGTGGCGCCGTAGCTATCGGGCACCCACTTGGCGCCACAGGTGCACGTTGTTTGATGACGCTGACAAACGCACTGATCCGCACGGGAGGATCCCGCGGAATTGTCACTATCTGTCTCGGCGGCGGAAATGCAGTCGGCATGCTAATCGAGGCGCCCTGAACACCCAAGCAGGCTTGATTCAGCGCCCCCAAAGGGGGCGTAGGGCGGCCGGTGGCCTAATTAGGGGGTCTCCGGTCGCCGGCCCCGATGGTGAAGCCCGCACGACAGCACACTCGCTTCGAGAAGGCCCGAATCATTGGTGCGCGAGCCCTGCAGATCAGTATGGGAGCACCGTTGTATGTCTCCGAGGAAGAACTCCGAGAGAATTTCATGGAAGAACTCATCCAACTCTATGGAACCGAGGATTCGAAGGCTCGCTTCGTTCTCGACCCTCTGAAGATCGCGATGCTTGAGTACGAATCCCACCGAATCCCAATCGACGTCGACCCTCACACCGAGGAGGAGTGAGGAGTCAGCCGCGTTTGCGGTAACTCCTAATTTTGAGTCTCATTGAACGGGGGCTGAGTTATGCTCGACCGCATTGACACGAAGCGTTTGACCGCTGGACTGATTGTCCTGACATTCATCGTCATCGCTGTCGGCGGACTGGTTCGTGTCTCCGAAGCTGGGGAATCTTGTCCTGACTGGCCTACTTGCTTCGGATCGTGGTCATTCGATGTCAGTCCCGAGGAGCAGGAGGCTTGGTGGGAAGCCAATCCAGATGAGATCGATTCGCGCGGTGAGCACCACCGCTACACCACATTCGAGATTTTTACCGAGTGGTTCCACCGTCTGCTCGCCGGCGTCATCCTAGGACCTCTAGTCCTGCTCAATTGGTTCCTCGTCCGACGCAATGAGGATTCGACCAAGTCTGCAAATTTCGGTGCCAGCCTCGCTGTAGGTCTAATCGTCTGGCAAGGCGCATTAGGCTGGCTCACCGTCGAAATGGATAATGAGCACTGGAGCGTCGCTCTTCATCTCGCAAGCGCCCTTGCTTTCGAGCTCACGCTCATCTGGCTCTGGCTCTGCCTCCACAGAGATTCTGGTCAAACCCCCCATTGGCTCGAATTTGACCCAGTCCTCGCCTCGCGCTGGCATAAGCGAATTGCCTGGCTCGGCTTCGGAGTATTCTCTGCCTTATTCACTGGAGTTTTCGTTGCTACAACGCCGGGTGCTGACACAGTTTGTGGGGTCGGAGCCTCGCACGATGTTTGGCCGCTTTGCCATGGGGAGGCATTTCCTCAAATCGTCGATTTGGTCAATCAATCTCAGGTGATTCATCGCTGGATTGTCGCCACTATCTCACTCGCCCTACTCACCGCGGCGTGGTTCGTTTGGAAGGAGAATAAGCAACATCAGCACGGTTTAGTCCTCAGAAATTGGGTGCTCTCGGCTGCTGGACTCTTCCTGACGAATGCGTCGATTGGAGCGCTGTACGTGCTTTCTTGGGCCCCGGACAGCGAGACTTTCCAAGAGTCTCTATCGCTTATTCACCTGCTCATCGGCTCTCTCACATTCCTCACCCTAGCCACCGCTTGGCTCGCCACCTCGACCCTCGCCCTGCACGATCCCGTCCCCGAAACGCTCGAGTGATATTCTGCGCAATTCTATCTGCGAGAGCGGCACTACTTCGATGAGTCGCATTCAAGGACTCACGCCCAAAGGGCGTGAATATGGGAGAGCCAGCGACGGGGGCTCGCGCTTGGCTGGCTCTCACCAAACCTGGTGTCGTCGTACTGCTACAGGTGACCGCGCTATGCGCGGTCTTGTCTCATGACCTGTTGACCGCCGGTGGTCCAAGCCAAATCGTCTGGAGCGATACTCTGTGGACCATGGGTGTTGTTTTTGTCGGCGGATACCTGACCGCCGGTGGCGCGAATGCGATCAATATGTGGTACGACAGAGATATCGATCCTGTGATGTCGCGAACGGCGGAGCGGCCGATTCCATCCGGAGCGATTTCAGCGAATGGAGCTTTGGCTTTCGGAATCGCTATCTCGGTCGGCGGCGTGGCATGGTTCCTCTACTTCTCCAATGGCATCGCCGCCTTTTGGGCTGCTTTCAGCATCCTGTTTTACGTCCTGATTTACACGATTTGGTTGAAGCGTTCCTCGGTTCAGAACATCGTCATCGGCGGCTTGGCGGGCGCCACGCCGCCGGTAAT
>CAYFHB010000031.1:4007-11924 GCA_964342705.1 uncultured Candidatus Poseidoniales archaeon | reverse complement strand
GCCTCTTCGACCGCGTTCCACGACTTTTCGAGTTGTGCGGTCGTCGGACAATAACATGCGATTCTTCCACCAACTTTGACCGTCTCAGAAATCTCTGGAACGACGGCCCATGGTTCGGCCATATCGATGATGGCGGCGTCTAGTTCTCCACAAATTGCAGTCACCTCAGCCGCCGCCTCAGAGAGTCCCATTTCGAGTAAATGCCACTCGGGGAATTCAGGCGCGAACTCCGACATTCTTTCCATATTGGAGCGCCCGACAGCCGCGTGCTCAGGACGGTTCTCAACAGAGATCAAACAACCCTTCTCGCCCATCACATTTGCAAGGTGCATGGCGAGACCAGCAGAGCCGTGACCTCCTTCCAGTACGCGACTTCCGACACCAATTCCCATCCATGAAATCAGAAATCCGGAATCCTTGATTCCGATTGTCTGAGCCCTTCGATTCATGTTGCGGCGCGCCTCCGGCAGCGCCGCGTCGACGATGGTCAGCGACTTTTGACCCACCGTGATTCGGTCACCGACTGAATAGCCGTTCAATAGCTGAGCTGCATCGAAGCGACCGAGCCCCTTCACCTTCACTTCTCCAGCCACTCGATTGAGCAGGTAAGCCCGCCCATCGTCCTCTCGCAAAGCCACCCAATCTGGGGCAGCAGGAGCATCGGTAGAGTCACTCATCGAAGACAATGCGGAGGTCAACATGATTCAATACCTTCGATTTCCACGCCTTGATGAGAAGAACCATAATTCGACCCTATAGGGTCGGTTTGCTGCCCCCAACCTAGGTGGGGTATGATTATACCCTACCAAAAATCCGCAAAATTATGACCACAGCGCAGCGTACGAACCAGCTGTCCTCCCTTACGATGGCATTTCTCATGTTGACAATGTCAGCGGTAGGATACTTCGCAGTAGAAGAACAGACAGCAGAAAGAGAGGAATTGTCGGCCAAAGAGATGCCGCGATTCGCAACGAGTCCAGGACATTCTGTTTTTGGTGAATACGTGGGTGCCTACTGGTGCGGACCGTGTATGGGAAGTGCCTCACCTTCTCTTGTGAATCTCAAGACCAGTAATACTGAGGATTTCACGTACATCTCATTCTTTGAGGGAGAACAGACAGGTTGGCCTTCAGATGGTCCGATCAACCGCGTCGACCACGTGATGGCGAATTCGCAGGGTTATCCGACATTCGCCTTCGCCGATGAGAGCGCGGGTTCGTGCTACAAGGTAGGTTCATCCGGCACGAATTACTACGATGCAGACTTCAGCAATGGCGGCTGCATGCATGCTGATTCCGCCGATTTCAGCATGGAGATGGGAGTGGCTCTAGACAGTGCTGGGGACACTGTTACCACCACCCTAGAAATCACATACATTGGCGCCTCTGATATCACAGTCTATGTGTACGGTGCAATCACCGAGAAGAAGGGCGCGGAGACTTACTCCGATGGCACCTACCCTGGGCACGTATGGCGCGAGTGGCTGCTCAACTCGGATGACAACGGATTCACCGAGTTGACACTAACTCCGAATCAGGCTGAGACACTGACTTGGGAGAATCCATTGAACACCGTCCGAGCTGGCGGTGGCTACACTCAATGGGAGAACTTCTGGCCGGTCTTCGCTCTGATGGACGGTGAGCACACCACTTGGAACGAGGTCTACGCTGCAATCGATTTGGACATGGGTCCATTGATTGATGTGGGCATTACCGACTTCGATGCACGAAACGCTAACGGTAACACTGGATTCGTTGCGGGCGACATCCTCGAACTCGAGGTTAACATCAGGAATAACGGCGCCGAGGCGTACGGCGACAGCGGTAGCGTCGACATCTACCATCTGATTGGAGGAGAGGAAGTTCACCTCGGTGGAATTTCAGTCAACCAACTCGATGTCGGTGGAACTCAGTCTTACCAGACCACATTCGACACCAGCGACATCAATTTGTTGCCATCGGGAACCTCTTCATTCCGCGCTCGTCTATCCGATCTGACCGGCGACCGAGTTCCAACCAATGATTACGCTGATGATTTGGCTCTACACGATATGCCGCCTGTGCCGAATAGGCCTTCAGCGGTCGGTGCGGCCAGCGTCGAGCGCGGCACATCGATTCAATTCGAGTCGACCGCACTACCGAACGATTTGGTCGACGAGATGTCGACCATGACCGCAGCCTTCGAGTACGCGCCAGCAGATACTGAGAATTGGGCGACTTCGTGGATCACCTCCATCGATATGGTTGGAAGCGGCGGCAATGCACGCTATGTTCACACCATTTCGCCGCCGATGACCGCTGAGTCCGGCTCTTACGATGTCAGGATGCAATGGACTGACGCGGGTGGACAATCATCGGATTGGGAAGTCACAGAGGATGTATTCGAATTGCGCAATGCAATGCCCAAGATTCTGACCGCCGGAGACGAGGGATACGCCGGTATCCCGACGGTCAAGGTGGAGACGACTGAAACTGTCTCGATTGTTGGCATGATTGACGATGCTGAGACACCTCTGTCCAGTCTGACAGTGGAGTCCAATGATTACGAGTTCATCTCTTACGATCCGATTAACCTTGAGTTAACCGTGAAGTTCGACCAGATTGTCTACGATAGTCACGGCACGCCGGTCCCACAGGGCATATTCATCACACTCGGCGATGGCGAGGATTTCGCTTCTGGCACCCTACTGTTCAACGTGATCGAAAACGGTCAGCCACGCTGGAGCGGAGTGCCGACTCAATCATTTGATGAAGGCGGTTCTGGATCGCTGAGTCTGACCGAGTTCCTCTCGGACACTGACGATAATGGCAATCCACTGCCTGCCAGTGGTCTGACCCTGTCGATTGTGAGTGTCAGCGACGAATCGCTGATGACAGCGGAGATGAGTGGACAGACTCTGAACGTGAACTCGGTCGATGACGATAATTTCGGAATGGCTGAGATTACCGTCCGTGCATCGGACGGCGTGAAGGAATCAGACACGATTATCAACTTCTACATCAACAATGTTAACGACGCACCGACAATCGACCTCGGAGAATACGCTAACCTAGTCGTCCAGACAGGTGACCGGCTGAACATCGACATTCTCTCCATGGTCTCGGATGTCGACGATCCTGACGAAGAAATCTGGATTTCAGTAACCACCTTTGTTCCAGGAGCATTGCAATTTAACCCAATTTCGGGCATCGCAACAATGTCTTGGTCGGAAGCAGCTCAGGAGATGGTGACCATCACCGCAGAGGATAGGCACGGTGCATCGACTGCCATGATCATGTATGTCGACGTGGTAAACGACCTCCCTCTGCTGTGGGCTGATGCCTCAGGATATGGTGACCTCGCAGTCAACATGGATTCCACTGCCTACAATTCAAACCCAAGTGTAACGATCGCCAATGTTGGAATCCTTGAACTCTCTGAGATTGAGGTCCGATGGAGCGTCTGTAACAGCATCACTGGCATCTGCAACGACTTTGGTATCTCGCACAATCTCGGACCGTTCATCGTTCTCGCCAATAGTGGCGAGGGACTGAAGGTTGGGGATTATGTCACCCTCGAGGTCAGTGCTATTGATTCGAATGGATTCGACCGCTCCACAGAGGATCTGTACAAGGCATACGCGACCGAGCCGGTCGATGTTATTCCAGACGAGCCAGAACCGGTGGATGACAATGAGAACAAGGGCAGCTTGACAGTGATGACTACAGGCCTCATTGCCATCGGTCTATTGCTCGCAGTAGCACTCGTCCTTGGCCTTGCCATCGTCCTCCAGCGCCAGCGCCGCGATGGCATTGGTGCCGAGGTCTACGATTACCACTCGGACTACGATTACGAGGGAGAGCCAGAGCCGGCTGCCCCAGTTGTAACGAGCCCACTCAGCATACCAGCACCACCAGCGGGAATGGCCCCACCTCTACCACCAGAGGGACTGCCTGCCGGTTGGACAATGGAGCAGTGGAACCACTACGGAGAAGAGTATCTGCGACGCCGTGAACAGGCCTGAATTGGTACAGTTCGCGGCTACGCACCTTCAAGAAGGTGCAATGAGCAGAACATATCGCGAGGGGATGCATCATGAGCGATGAGCAGGCACCGGTCGACCCACTTGAGTCGTGGGAGGACGGCGCAGCATTCGGCGTCGCCGATGACAAGGATCCGGTCTGCAAGACCCCGGTCGAAGAATGGGCAGGAGCCCTAGATATCGTCTCGACCGAGGAAGTTCCAATTCCTGAGAAGTTAGTCGATCAGGTCATCGGTCAGGAGGCTGCCTCTATCATCGTTAGGAAGGCTGCTGAGCAGCGCCGTCACATCATCATGGTTGGCGAGCCAGGTACCGGAAAGTCGATGCTGTCTCGCTCGATGACCGAGTTCCTCCCCAAGGAGCAACTCGAGGACATTCTGGTCTATCGCAATCACGAGGATGAGAACGAACCGCGAATCCGCACGGTTCCAGCTGGGCGTGGCTCAAGCATCATCTCTGAGCGCCGCGCCCACATCAAGCAGCAGCGAGAGCGAACCAATCGCACTCTGCTCTTCATCGCCCTCGTCATCGGAGCCGCTTTGCTGCTCGCAACCATCTCGTCCGGAGAGATTCTAACCTTCATCTTCGGCTCGTTCATCCTTGTCTTCGGATACTTCTTCCTGCGCACTCGCCTGACAGCGGGTGACGAGGGCAATATTCCGAAATTACTCGTAAAACACGAGAGAAACGAGGACGTACCATTCATCGACGCTACTGGAACACTCGCTGGCGCCCTGCTTGGAGATGTCCGCCACGACCCATTCCAATCGGGTGCCGACCTCGCAACCCCTGCCCACGAGCGGGTAGAACCCGGTGCGGTTCACCGCGCGAATAAGGGAGTCTTGTACATCGATGAGATCCGCATGCTGCGAATGGAGGAGCAACAGGCGCTCCTCGTAGCGATGCAGGAGAAGGCACTCTCAATCTCCGGTCGCTCGGAGCGCAGCAGCGGCGCGCTTACCAAGTCTGAACCTGTTCCAACGGATTTCATCCTCGTCGCCGCTGGCAACTTGGACAGCATCCAGAATATGCACCCAGCGCTTCGCAGTCGTATTCGAGGCTACGGTTACGAGGTCTACGTCAATACCGACATGAAGGATACTGAGCGTAACCGCCGCCGTTTGGTCCGCTTCGTTGCACAGGAGGTGCGCAATGAACAGAAGAAGGACTCAGGAAAGGCGATTCCTCACTTCTCGCCAACAGCGGTCGGCCTCGTCCTCAAGGAAGCTCAACGTCGCAGTGGACGACGAGGCAAACTCTCGCTCCGACTGCGCGAACTAGGCGGCCTAGTAAGGATCGCTGGCGACCTCGCCGCAGAAGAGAAGGCACCACTGGTGGAATCTGTTCACGTCACACGCGCACGCATGATTGCAAAACCACTAGAGCAGCAAGTTGCCGACCGCTACCTTGAGCGCCAATCCGAGTACGCGATGCTCGTCAACCGTGGCGAGCGCATCGGACGAGTAAATGGACTCGCAGTTCTAGGAGCGGACACAGGACTCTCAGACTATTCAGGAGTCGTCCTGCCAGTCGAAGCGATGGTCACACCTACACAGGGACGCTCAGGCAAGGTCATCGCGACCGGTGGGCTATCCGACCTAGCGCAGGAATCGGTCACCAACATTAGCGCAGTGGTCAAGAAACTCACCGGCAAGGACATCCAGGATTACGACCTCCACGTGCAATTCCCCGGAACCCACAATGTCGACGGTGACAGTGCCTCAATTACAATGGCAACAGCGATCATCAGCGCCTTCGAAGGTGTGCCAATCGATCAGAACCTAGCCATGACCGGATCGCTATCGGTTCGCGGCGAGGTTCTGCCAATCGGCGGCGTGTCAGCGAAGATTGAAGCCGCCGTTAAATCGGGAATAGAGCGCGTCATCATTCCGCGAAGCAATGAGCAAGACGTGCTCATCGATGAGAAATACGAAGCCAAAGTGGAGATTCTGCCGGTGGATTCGCTCGACGAGGTCCTCCAGCACGCACTTGTTGGAGCCGAGGAGAAGGTCACACTCGTCGAGCGCCTCGCAAACGTGATTGACACGATTTCGACTGGTGCAGACTCACAACCCAGCGCTTGAGACCTCGACTCATCGTGCGCTGCTTCTAAGTCCCTACATCTCCCCGTCAGGAGGGGGGATTCGGATGGTCGCGCCTGCAATCGTTGTTCATGGCGGGGCAGGAGCCGGTCCGGATCGCCTTACGAATCTACAACCTGCTATCGAGGTAGCGCGCCGCGTCTTCGAGGGCGGCGGTAATGCAATCGAAGCCGCGGTCGAGGCCTGCGTCGTCCTCGAAGACGACCCCGTCTTCAATGCTGGAACGGGCAGCGTTTTGCGAACCGACGGCTCAGTCCTAACCGACGCATCCCTCCACGTCTCCGATGGCAGAATGGGATTCGTCGCCGTGATGGAAAATACCCCCAATCCAATCCGCATCTGCGTCGACCTGCTCAACGAGGATCTCAATGGTCTCGCAGGCGCGGGCGCACGCGCATGGGCAGACGAGCGCGGCCACACGAATGCGCCTGTCGTCGGCCGCCCACCAAAGGGAAACAAGGGGGACGTGGGAGAATTAGGAGCCCCATTGGACTCCGCTGTCGGGGATTCAGCAACCGATACTGTAGGAGCGATTGCCCGCGACGCTACAGGCCTAATCGCAGCCGCAACCAGCACCGGAGGAACATCCTACAGACCACCGGGAAGAGTGGGTGATGTACCACTCCCCGGATGTGGATTCTGGGCCGGCGAAGGCCTCGCAGTAGCCTCAACAGGCGTCGGCGAGTCAATCACCAGAGCCCTACTTTCCTACCGAGTTCACGAGCGCATCCGAAGCCAATCAGAACAATCGGGCACGGATCCAACAACCGATGCGCTCGCCGCCGCGATGAACTGGGGTATCGACTCCTTAATCGCGCCAGACAAACAAGTCGGAATCATCGCACTTGGCCCGGAGGGCGAGGGCGCTGGATCAGCCAATACGGACATGCCGTGGGCAACTTGGTGCGCCGAATCCTGAGCAATCAAACCGCTTCTTCCGGGGATGCGCTTAAACAGGGACCGCGGGTGGGGCGGCCGTTGGTGGCGTCGTATGTCGGATATCGAGAATCGCATACAGCAAATCGCGCAGGTTCTCGGTCAGCTTGAGGACAGCCAAGTCCCGCGAAACATCCGCAACTCAGCTCGAGACGCGGTCCAGAAGTGGCTGCTCAACAAGGACAAGGAAATGGACATTCGACTCGGGATGACCGCTTCGATATTGGATGAAATTTTCAACGATGCAAATTTGCCCATTCACTATGGGCCACTTTGCCTTCAGATTCAAACCGCGCTTGAAGCGCTGCTGAATGAAGTCAAGCGCGGTTAGACCAAAGGCACAGCGATTGCTCCGGCGATGGCGAACATCAAAACGGCGATACCGCCATCGATGTATCTCCATGCATTTGGATTCTCCATAATCGGTGAAAGCAGCCTCGCACCGTATCCGAGGCTGAAGAAGAAGATGAATGATGCGAGTGCGGCTCCGATTCCGAAGATCTCGCGCTCAGGACCTTCGTACCGTGAGGAAGCACTTCCCAGAAGTATCAGGGTGTCGAGGTACACATGTGGGTTCAACCATGTGAAAGCCAGGGTCGTCAAGACGACCTTACGAACCGAGTCGCTATCATGCTCCGAAAGAGTCAGTCCCTCCGGATTCATCGCTGAGCGAACTCGAAGAATACCGTAGGTGACGAGGAAGGCGACAGCGGCCATCGAAATCCAGAAGGCTCCTTCCTCGAATTCAGCCAACCATGCTCCGACGCCAAGGACTCCAGCGGCGATTAGCAAGGCGTCGGAGACCGCACAGATCAAGCAAACCAGAAACACCTGCGAGCGCAATAATCCCTGTCGTAG
>CAYFHB010000031.1:0-3907 GCA_964342705.1 uncultured Candidatus Poseidoniales archaeon | reverse complement strand
AAGCAGAATCGAGTAGCGCGGCGCAGCCGCGCGTCGAGCGACATCAGCGCGAAGCGCTGATCATGCCTTTCGGCGTTCGGCAGCTTTCTGGCGCAAGCCAGTATAACCACACTTGCGGCATACGCGGACCTTGGTTCCGCGGTGAGTAGCACTGCACTTCATGCAGATCCACTTCTTCAGGAGGCGAGCCTCGGCCTCTGGAAATCGCTGAGCCATACAGGCGCGCCGACCTGACTCCCCTTCATAATCCATTCCCAAACGACTCGGCTTCAAATCACCCGTCATAGGCCGACCAATGGGTTCATACACCCTCCACAGAGCCATTGACTACGGTGCCTGCGACCGTTGTGCTCGGAGCCCAGTGGGGCGACGAAGGAAAGGGGAAGGCTATCGACCAATTAGCCCCTCAATCGACATGGGCTGTTCGCTTCCAAGGCGGCAATAACGCCGGTCACACAATCGTTGTTGGGGACACCACACTCAAGCTTCACCAGATTCCTTCTGGGGTAACCTCCCGGCACTGCAATTTGGTGCTGGGTGATGGGATGGTGGTCGACCCATGGGTGCTTGATGAGGAGCTGGGTCGATGGGAGGCGCTCACTGGTGAGCGCCCCGATGGCGAGCGGCTGTTCATCAGCGAGCGAGCCAGCGTGATACTGCCTTTCCATCGCTTGTATGACAGTGCAGACAGAGTGGTTGGGACCACTGGTCGCGGAATCGGTCCGGCTTATCGCGACCGAACCGAGAGGGTCGGAATTCGCTTCGCGGACATCGCGGGCGTGCTGGCCGACCCGAAGAAGATCAAACAGACGATTTCAAGGATGAATTTGCAGTTGAAGACCGTCAAGGTTGAGCAGCAGATTCACGCGGATGAGTTGACCGATGATCTGCAGTGGATTCTGGACCGGTTTGGAAATGCGATTAAGCCGACCGGTCTGATGGTAGATATGGCGCTTCGGAATGGCGAAAACGTGCTGCTCGAGGGTGCGCAGGGCGCGATGCTCGACATCGACCAAGGCACCTATCCATTCGTGACTTCGAGCGTGGTCGGCAGGGCCAACGCCAGCCATGGAGCTGGTATTCACCCCGGCCATATCACCGAGTGCTTCGGCATCACAAAGGCATACTGCACTCGCGTCGGCAACGGACCCTTCCCTACTGAACTCTCACTCGAGGAAGGGCCGGGCCAGCACATGGCGCAGGTCGGCCACGAATACGGCACGACTACCGGCCGACCGCGACGAACCGGCTGGCTCGATATCGTCGCGCTGAAAGAAGCCGACCGAACCAGCGGATACACCGGCCTCGTCGTAACAAAACTCGACGTGCTCGGAGGCCTCGATGAGATCCATATCTGCGTCGGCTACGAGCTCGACGGCAAGCCGATCACCTACTTCCCAACACTTGCCGAGGACGCAGAGCGATGCATCCCAGTCTACGAGACTCATCCTGGATTCCCAGCCATGTCAGACGAGGAATGGATTGCCATAGCTGAGCGAAGCCGCAGCGAAGGCACCGGCTTCGCAGCAATGCCCGATGCCGTACGAAAAATCGTCGACCGCATCGAGCAGTTATCCGACATCCCAGTGGTGTGCGTGGGAGTTGGACCAGACCGCAGGGCCTCAGTGGCACGAATGGACGGACCGTTCGATATCGAGTGGGGCGAGGCGAGTCTCTAATCGGGTCGCTGTGGCGAGGCAATCTTCTAATCGGGATGCGCGGGGGCCAAGTCATGGGATTCAAGTCCAAGGCACGCAAGAAGCGCGCAGCCGCGGATGCAGCAGCCGGACGAACTGGTAAGCGCGAGAAAGAGGAATTCGTCGGAGAGGTCCGCTGTGATGTGGCCGGCTGCGAGAATTTCGCTGACAAGAAGATCGGCGGGCGTCGAATCGCCTTCGATCGCGCCGCCGATGTTTGGGGCGAGGATGGATTGGAAGGTCAAGCTCGCCGAGTCTCCGTCTGCAAATCACACTATCGAGAGTGGAAAAAGGCGAAGAAGGACGACTTTGATGAGTGGTCCTGAAATCGATGTTACTACTCATCCAAGTCGACTCTGTTGAGTGATAATAATCAAAGGGCGAATACTTGAGCCGCACATCATGAATCATCCTGACAATGAGCCAATTCTGGGCTTCGCTCCCGGAAGCGAGGAGCGAGCCGCACTTCAAGCTGAAATGGACCGACAGATGAGTGAGGTCCTCGAGATTCCTTGCATAATCAATGGAGAAGAGGTCTACACCGGAACCACAACCACCCAAGTGATTCCACACAAGCACGGTCACATCATTGCCAAGGTCCACTTGGCTGGACGCGATGAGATGGAAGCGGCCTGCGCGGCTGCGGTCGATGCTCAGCAGGCCTGGATCGACCTAGGTTTGGAGGGTCGCTGTGCGATCTTTGAGCGCTGCGCTGACCTGCTCGCGGGAGAGTGGCGCATGCGCGTTAACGCTGCGACCATGTTGAATCAGTCCAAGACGGCATTCCAAGCTGAAATCGACGCCGCTTGCGAGCTAATCGATTTCTGGCGCTTCAATTGCCACTACGCGCGCGGATTCCACGATGACTTGCAACCGCTCGTGTCTCCGGAGGGTGTCGAGAACTCCACCGAGATCCGCCCGCTCGAGGGCTTCGTACTCTCGATTACCCCGTTCAATTTCTCAAGCATCGCAGCCAATTTGCCTAGCGCACCAGCCATCGTTGGCTGCACCAGCGTTTGGAAACCAAGCCGTAATTCCTACCACTCGAATTACGTCTTGATGCAATTGATGTTGGAAGCAGGATTGCCAGCCGGCGTCATCAATTTCCTGCCCGGCTCGGGCGCTGAAATCACTGAGGTTGCCCTCGCAAACCCAGACTTCGCAGGACTGCATTTCACCGGCTCTACCGCAACCTTCCAAGGTCTCTGGCAAGAGATTGGAATGGCACTACCTCGCCTCAATTCCTACCCGCGAATCGTCGGCGAGACCGGTGGCAAGGACTTCGTCGTGGCTCACCCGGATTGCGACCGCCAAGGCCTGCTGGTCGCACTGCTGCGCGGAGCTTTCGAGTATCAGGGACAGAAGTGCTCGGCCGCCAGCCGCGCCTACATTCCGCAATCCGTCTGGGATGCAATCCGCGACAATCTCGTCGCAGAGATTGGTAAGATCAAGATGGGCGATGCCCGCGATTTCACCAATTTCATGACCGCGGTCATCGATAAGCGAGCCTTCGACAAGATTTCCGGCTACATCGACCGTGCGAAGGCTCGCGACTGCTGCACAATCGTCTGCGGTGGCGGCTACGATGACTCAGTTGGATACTTCATCGAGCCGACCATCATCCAGACTTCCAACCCGACCAGCGAGACGATGGTCGAGGAAATCTTTGGGCCGGTCCTAACAGTGTATGTCTACGAGGATGACGACTTCGAGGATGTGCTCACCATGTGTGACGAGGCCTCTCCTTACGCGCTAACCGGAAGCATCTTTTCGAGTAATGAGGAGAACATCCAGAAGGCGTACAATGCACTTCGATTCACGGCTGGAAATTTCTACATCAATGACAAGCCGACCGGCGCAGTCGTCGCACAACAGCCGTTCGGTGGCGCCCGCGCATCCGGAACCAACGACAAGGCAGGCGGCCCGCTCAACCTTCTGCGATGGATTAGTCCTCGCTCAGTCAAGCGCACCTTGGACATCCCACAAACTTGGGATTATCCGTTCATGGGCGCTGACGAGTGAAGCAGTTTGCCGCAGTCCACAATTTGCTCGCAACCTTGATTATCCGAGTTTTGCGAAGGCAGTACGGGGAGCTTATGCTGAGAGGTCACCGCGAGGTGACGACCCTTTGACCTGATCTGGGTAATGCCAGCGGAGGGAGAAAAATGGAAACAAACATCGCATACGGATTGATGATTGCAACGCTAGGT
>CAYFHB010000030.1:0-12275 GCA_964342705.1 uncultured Candidatus Poseidoniales archaeon | reverse complement strand
CCTAGCACTCCATTCAGGATTCTGGCTTTTTCCGGAGAAGAGAAAATCTTGCTAAGGCCCATACCAAATGCTGCCCAAGTAAGTACCGCTGGGTAGCCGGCGGTGCCATTGATGGCGACGAGTAGAATCTTGCCAGCGAGACCTGTTCCGAACAGCGTTCCCCAAGATGTCATCATCACCATAAAGTGAATCCAAGCCTTGCCGTTCACCACTTGCAAAGTCAGTCCGGTCAGGAATCCAAGCCGCTCGGTTTCCTCCTCAAATTCAGCGGCCGGCTTGGAAGTCGCTACCTTCCAGCCTAGATATGCGATGTAGGCTGCACCGATGTAGGTCAAGCCGAGGAAAAGCGACTCGTTCTCCTCGATGAAAACCGTTCCAAGGCCAACCGCGAGCCCAAGGGTCGACCAACCTACGAGCATGCCAAGTGTGAGTGGAATCGTTGCACGGACGCCATGTTGGGAGCCGTGTGCTGCACACAGGAGATTGTTCGGGCCGGGTGTGAAACACATCGGAACGATGAACACTAGCAGGGCAACGAAATCGGCTTCGTTCAAGGCTACACCTCAAGCGAGGGTTGCAAGGTGTTGCTGGGTTTGGGCAAGCGCGGTTGAGATATCGTTCCAGAGGTCCTCTAGGTCCTCAATTCCGACACTCATGCGGACGAATCCAGGTACCACTCCGGCCTCGTGACGAACATCTTCGGGTACGAACATGTGGCTGGAATTGAATGGGCACTCGACGAGGCTCTCTACTCCACCGAGGCTTGTTGCCTCGAAGATGAGGTTGAGATTACGCATGAAGTTGAGAGCTGCCTCGTCGCCTCCCTTGACAACGAAGGACATCATACCAGTTCCACGGGGGATGATTCTCTTTGCGACCTCGTAATCAGGACTTGAGAGGAGGCTAGGGTGGTTGACGTAGTCAATCATGTCGTGCGCTTCGAGGCGGCGGGCAATCTCCGCTGCATTCGCCGTGTGGATCGGCATGCGCGCGTGAAGCGTCCTCATGCCGCGCTCGAGCATGTAGCACATGTGTGGGTCGGCGGCGCCGCCAAAGTGGACCTTGCGTGGGAATATTTCTGCCACGAGATCCTTGCGACCGACGACAAGCCCTGCAATGAGGTCGGAGTGGCCGCCGAGATACTTGGTCCCCGAGTGGATGACTAGGTCGAAGCCGAGGTCTATCGGATTGCAGGCCCACGGGGAAGCAAAGGTATTGTCGACGATTGCGATGAGTCCGTGCTTCTTGGCGACGGCTACCATCGCTTCAAGGTCGCAGACCTTGATCACTGGATTGGTGATCGTCTCAACGTAGAGGATCTTTGTATTCGGTTGGATTGCGGCCTCGTAAGATGCTGGGTCGCGCATATCAGCCATCGTAATCTCGATTCCGAAGCGTGGCAACTCCTCTGTCATCAGACCGTAGGTTCCACCGTAGCAATCTGCGCTAGCGACCATGTGGTCGCCACTAGAGAGGAGCGAAACCAGAGTTGTCGAGATGGCGCTCATTCCGCTGGCGAAGGTCTCGCCATCCTCGGCGCCTTCGAGTTGTGCGACCTTCATCGCAACGCCCTCGGAGTTGATACTCGAAAGGCGCGAGTAAAGCGCTGTGTGCTGAGCACCGGCAGCCCATCCGGCGTAGGCTTCGTCGGTGAGGTTGTAGGTGGCTGTGGTAAATATCGGCGTGACCGCAGCCCCCTCAATATTCTGAGTGCCTGACCAAACCGCGCGCGTAGCGAATTCCTTGTCGGAGTGCTTCTCGTTCATGACCCCCCGAGAGGGGGTATGGAAATCAACTGAACGCCGAGTGTTTAGAAAAATCGTCGGTGAAACGACGGAGAATTGCTGAAACACCGACGATTTGACGGAATGACTTATTTTTGTCCGTCGAATCGCCAAATCATGCCTCTCGACAATTTGGATGAGAAGGATCAACGAATTGTTGCCTTGCTGCGCGACGATTCGAGAATGACTACGCAATCCATTGCTGACGAATTGAAAATGCCGCGCGTGACGGCCCACGACCGCATTCGTCGCTTGCAGGAGCGTGGCATCATCCGCCGCTTCACTGTTCAACTGGACGGTGGATCGATTGGGTGGCCGCTAAACGGCTTCATCCTAGCCAATTGGCAGGGCGAGCGTGGCCTTACCGACCGTCGCGAAATCGCTGAGGAGATTTGCGCCTTGCCCTTCGTCAAGAGTTGCCATATCGTTACTGGACAATGGGATTTCATCATCCAAGTAATCGCCCACGATATGGAAGATTTAGGAGATTCTATTCTCGACCGTCTATCTTCAATCGAAGGAATGGGTCATACTCGAACAATGGTTTCTTTCTACGATTTCGCCGGTCCTGCCGAAAACATCGCTTGAGAAAATCCATCTCACTCTTCGCTTACCCAAGCCGCGAAATCGGGGGAGGTCTCGGCTGTGAAGGCGATAATCATCGGAACATCGTAGGGATGGTCGGCGCGAATCGCATCGATGAGCGCATCCTTTCGGGCCGCATCGGTCTTGAACTGAATTCGCCATTCCGGTGCGCTCTCAACCGCACCTTCCCATCGGTAGATCGAATCGATTCGTGACCGCTGCGCGCATGCGGTCAATCCATTCGCCACCAATTCGTAGCACCAAGCGCCCGCGCGCGTCTCATTCCATTCACCTGGAAGCGTTGTCTGAACCACCACAATCTCCTCGGACATGCTCTGACCGACCGTGTGCGCGGCAATCAATTCGATGGTGAAGTTTGAATGCCCAACGACACTCGACGGTTCTGCGGTGCTGCTGTGATAGACTACACACAACCCATCAACACCGGCGAGGTCCCATCCTCAGATACGGTATTCGACGTCATTGTCGTCGGTGGTGGACCAGCTGGTTCCGCGGCGGCCGCATACAATGCGATGAATGGTTGCAAGGTTCTTCTCATCGAGAAGGATCTGTGGCCACGTGACAAGCCTTGTGGAGACGCAGTAGGTGGAAAATCGCTATCTCATGCGAAGGAATTGGGTGTGCTCGAACTCGTCGATGAATCACCTCACTACGTGGTCGATTCAATCGTATTCGGCAGCGCGAACGGTTCCGAAGTACGCGTGATGTTGCCGAAGGAAGCTTACGAGGCTCAAGGATTGCAATCGGGATATGCGCTGCCGCGCCAACAATTCGATTGGCTGATGTTTTATCGTGGTCAGCAAATCGTTCGAGAGCACGGCGGCTCGGTCATTCAAGGATACAGCGTTCTGGAAGTAACTCACGAAGGTGAGGGAGATGATGCCAAGATTACAGGCGTTCGCGTCAAAGAAGGTGGAAAGCGAGGGAGCGGGCCCGAATTGAATTTCACCGCTCCGCTGACCATCGGCGCGGGCGGTTACAATTGCCCAGTCGCCCGAAAAATCACCGAGGGTTTGCATGGTGAGCCGCTGCGTGATGACGAGCATTTCTGCGGCGGCTACCGAGAATACTGGGATGGAGTCGAAGGTCTCGATGGAGATTCCGGGCCAATCGAGATTCACTTCATCGACGAGGTTCTTCCCGGTTACTTCTGGCTCTTCCCTGTACGTGATGGCATAGTCAATGTCGGAATCGGCATGCTGATCTCAGAGCAACGCAAGCAGACCGGGATGAAGAAATCACTGAAGAAGATCCAGGAATGGGTCATCAAAGAGCATCCACGATTCAAAGAACGCTTCGCCAATGCAACGATGATCGATGGCTCCGGGAAAGGCTGGCAATTGCCATTCGGTTCGCCTCGAAAGAAGGCGCCGTCCTACCAACCCCGACGCAATGCGATGGCTGGGGCAATGACCGTTGGCGATGCGGCGAGTTTGGTAGACCCATTCAGTGGTGAAGGGATCGGAAATGCGCTTCTCTCAGCGAAGATGACGAGCGCACATTTCGACCGTGTCACGCACGCAGAAGGATTTCCGGAGAGCGGTGCGGTCGCCTATATGACCAATCTTTGGGAAACTTTGGGCAAGGAGTTGAGCAATTCGACGAAATTGCAGCGGATGATGAAGTGGAAGCGTTTGTGCAATTACTTCGTTGCGCGCGCCTCGAAAAAGCCGGAAATTGGCGAGATGATGTCCGAAATGATTGCGAGTAAGGAGACACAGAAGGTGCTGTGGAACCCTTGGTTCCTGTTCAAGACAATCGTACTCCCCTGAGGATTATTGAGGTGGTAAAATGCTCGAAAAAACGCTCGCTGGAATCAAGGCCGTCTTCCTCGATCTCGATGGGACGATTTACCTTGGTGACACCCTGATCGAGGGTTCACTGGACTTCCTCTCGCGGCTCGAGGAGGCTGGGATTCAGCGGTATTTTCTGTCGAATAATTCGAGCCGCTCGGTGAAGCAATATGTTTCGAAACTGCACGGCATGGGGATTCCTGCAACGGCTGATGACGTGCTGCTTTCGACTCACGATTTGTTGGCTTGGTTAGCCGACGAGGGTGTAAGTGAGACTTACCTCGTCGGCACTGAAGGAATGCGAGAGATGCTTGAGGACGCGGGCGTTGCGACTGCGTCTGAAGAGCCGCAGTACGTGGTTTTGGGTTATGATACAGAGATTACATATGAGAAATTGAGCACCGCGAGCGTCTTGATGCACCGCGGGGTTCCGCTCGTGGTGAGTCATCCGGATATGGTCTGTCCCTCGCCGGATGGTGGGCTTCCCGATACAGGCGCGTACATGGCGCTATTCGAGGCGACAACGGGTGTGAAAGCAGCGCATGTTACGGGGAAGCCGAATGCGGGTATGATACTGCACAAGGTGGAGGAACTCGGCTTGGCTCCCGAAGAATGCGCGATGGTCGGCGATCGGCTCTACACCGATATGGAGATGGCTGACAGAGCCGGTGTTCACGGCGTGCTCGTGCTGTCAGGCGAGGCGACTCGTGATGACCTCGCAGCAGCACCTCAGAATCCAAGTTTGGTCGTTGGTTCGGTGGCTGAATTGTGTTGTCGCGGTTGCTGAGTGGGAGCCTTCGCTGCGTTGAGCGAACCTTCATCCCGAGTTCCAATCATCGCAGTCCATGCGCTCAGCCCACTCGGCTGTCACTCTGGCCATCTTGCTGCTGGCAGCCTCACTCGCCGGTTGTGCAGGCAGTGAAGGTGGTGAAGTAAGTAATGAGGAGCATGAGTTGCTGGTGGCAGACCTGAATCTGCGCTTGAACGAGTCATTGCAGACTATCGAGACACTCGAGGTTCAACTCACCAATCTGCAAGCCGAAGCCGAACGGGTTCCTGGGCTTGAGACTGAGGTCAGCCAATTGACTGGTAAGGTGCTGCTGCTCGAGATCAACATCACCCATTTGAATGCCGAAATCATCGTCCTTGAGAGGCTCTATTCCGAGGCGCAGAACGAATCGGCTGCGCTCGCAGTCGAACTCGCCGAGGCTCAAACCGAGGCGGCGGGGTTGAGTGAAGAAATCGAATCGCTGCAAGCCGATTCTGACTCTCAAAACGAGCGCATCGAAGATCTCGAATCGCAACTCGAGGCGCTCAACTCTACGATTGCTAACCTCGAGGCGCAGATCGAGTCCTACGACGTCATCGTCGCCAACCTCGAAGCCACGCGCGATCAATTACGCGACCGGATTGAAGAGCTCGAAGAAGAGGTAGAAAATCTCGAATTAGAAATTCAAGAACTCGAAACTCAAGTGGAAAGCCTCGAAGAGTCCCAACTTGATTGCGATTCGAGCACCTATGTGGATGATGGGACCTGCCGCGCTCGAGGAAACATCTGGGTCTACATGCCCTTTGAATTCGGCGAACAGGTGAATATCACCCAGAGCTATCACGGATATTACAGCCACAATGACCAGATGCTCTACGCCGTCGATTTTCCTGTCCCGGAAAATACCAGTATTGCAGCTGCCTTGCCGGGAATTGTCGTTCAAGTCATCGAACACAATACCGGCGGCTGCCCATCCGTCACCTGTGCCAATCAGTCAAACCTAATCGTCATCGACCACGGCGATTCCACCTACGGACTGTATGCCCACCTTACCCACAACGGCGCCTTGGTCGATGTTGGAGACAGCGTCCATCAAGGTCAACCGATCGGCCTCTCAGGCAATACTGGCTGGAGCACGGGCCCTCACCTTCACTTCGAAGTCAAGGATATTTACGGCCAATCAATGCCTATCCGCTTCCATGAATTGGCCAATATCAGTGATGGTGTCGCATTCTGGAGTGCCTCGGTCTCCTCTGCCAATATCCAGTCAGGACAAAACCTGAACCACACACACTCGCAATGTGAGGATGGACTGTTTCTCTCATTCGGAATCCTTCTCCATTCCGACATCCCTTGCTCCGTCGCACAGCTCGACACCACATACTCTCTACAAGGATGGACCTACGGTCAATCCGGTATGGTCGGGGTTGCACAGTACGACATTAGTGCCGAGCAGTGGCTGTATTCCTGCTACTCATCCAACGCTACCGGTTGGTTCGATGTCAACCTCATGTACTCTTCAGTCTACCATGAATATTCGACTTACTTTATGGTCTACTCCGCCGATTCAAACTGCGTATCTTACCAGGCTTGGGACCAATCGATTGGGCTCTGGCTGGAGTGATTATCTCGTCGCGAATGCAATGTCGGGGGAGGCCCGTCGCGCGCGAGGGTAGTGAAATGATGCGCGCGGTCATCCGTGAGGGGTGGGTTTCAATAGTGGATGCGTGAGAACTACGCTACGTGGAGAAGGATTGGAACGTTCAGGACGGTTCGGACTGCGATTTGAATGCGCTCCCGCTTGTCAGGACTTGGCCGGGACTGTCCTCATATGCTGAGGCGGTCGAACGGTTGGTTCTCATGGGGGCGATAGAAGATGATGAGCTGCGTGAGGTGCTCATGCGAACGCCACGAGGTGTTCATGCTCTACCTTTGCCGATTGGCGAGGAAGGTGTGAATATCGAGAGTAGCGCGCTGCGCATGCCTTGGTGGTCTGATGTCGATGCGCCCAACTCTTTGCTTCCTGGGATTTACGAGACTGCTCAGGTGATTCAGATGCTTGAGTTACAACGTGGCGATTCGGTGATGCTGGTTGCGCCGCGTGGAAATTGGTGGACCGAGGTGCTGATGCAATTGGGTGCTGGCCGCCTGCGGATTCTCGAGGTTGATGATGAACGGCGAGCTGAATTGGAGAGGCGATGGAATGAGATGCGCTTGGACATCGTCGCTGATGCTTGCGGGTGCGATATCGAATGGTGCGGGCTGGCTGATGCATACAAGGGAACGCCCGAGGATGGATGGGATCGGATTTTGGTTACTGGGGGCTTGCCCCGTGTACCAATTGGATTGTTGATGCGGCTTTCTTTCGAAGGGATTGCAGTCGCCGCGATCGGGGAGGAAACCGGTACGGTTCTACAGACGATGACTAGGCAGGCGGAGGGTGAGTTTCAGGCTCAATGGCTGGCAATCTGGAACGTCGATATGATTCCTGATGAGGCGGCGCAGACGTTTTGCGATTTGGCGCCGCTGGTCCAGGTGCCGCAACTAGAATCTGGTGGTCCGATGACGAATAAGGCGGCCTGGATGCACGCCAACGATGACCCAACGCGCGACCGATTGGGGCCTGCTGCCCTTCTCGATATGATTGAGGAGGTTTGGTGCGAGGTTGAGGCGACCACCGAAGGGCAGGGAATTGAGGTCGGCTTGCGCGAGGTCTTGGCTCAAGACCTGTTCAAGATGGGTAATGTTCTGCAGCGGCTGGGAATACTGCGTGTAGCCGCTGAGCACCACGGCACCTCCTTCCAATTGAGTCCGTCACCAGAGGCTGCTTGCTACCTAGGGATGACCTTCTCCGAGGATGAGGAGGATGGGTTGGCTTGGCAGAGGCGAGCCATCGAGACGAATCCGGACTACGGCGGTTCGTGGAATGAGATAGGTGAGGCATTGCTGCAGCGTGGTGAGGCAGAGCGGGCCATCGAGTGGTTCCGAGGAGCCATCAATTCGGTGAACTATTGTGAGCGCGGAGCGGCTTGGGCAAATTTGGCTCGGGCGCATCTTGAGATGGGGCGGACGACTTCCGCTCTCTTTGCGGCTCAGGAGGCGGCGGCTCTGATGCCGAATGAAGAGGAACTCGATGATTTGCTGGCTCAATTGACCGATGGACTGGCTTGAGTCAGGATTGAAGGGTACGCACTCATCGCGGATTGATGGTCGTAGTCGTCACTGGGGCTTCAGGCTACATTGGCTCGCATATCGTGTCGAATCTATTGGCGCGTGGTGAGGCGGTTCGTGCGACTGTGCGCGATGCTTCGGATCCCGAGCGTGTTTCTCATCTCGAGGGCTTACTGGTCGGGGAGGGAGGATCTTTGGAAATCGTCGAGATGGATCTCTTCGATGCTGTGTCGGTCAATGCCGCAATCGATGGATGCAGCGACCTAATTCACACTGCAGCGAGCGTTATCGTCCGCTCCCGCGACCCTCAGCGAAAAATTGTCGACCCGAGTGTGATTGGGACCAGAAATGTTGTCGCGGCAGTGGAGAAGGCCGGTACTGTCGAGAGATTTGTCCACACCTCATCGACCGCCGCCATCCGCCCTATGAATTACCAGAACGGAACTACTCTGACCACCGAGACCTGGGCGGATGATGCTACCTTGGAAGGCAATCCGTACGGTCTTGCAAAAGTCAGTTCAGAACGCATCGTGCGCGATTGGCATGCTTCTCAACCCCAAGATTCGCGCCCGCGATTAGTCACAATTCACCCTTGTATGGTATTCGGGCCACCGATGTCGCCGCGCCATCTGCGTGGGTCACTCGCGCTGCTGATGGCGATGATTCGGCGCGAGACTCCTCTCAATCTGCCGATGCAGGTCTCAATCGTCGATGTACGCGATGTAGCCGAGGCTCACATACGCGCACTCACCGGCGGTGAGGACGAAGGTCGCTACCTCGTAGTCGCCGGTGACATGATGATGGAGGATATGGCAAAGGAACTGAAGAAAGCTCACCCAGAGAGAAAGTGGGCGATTCGGACCGCCCCCTATTGGTTCGCCGTAATCGCCGCCATCTTCCATCCGAAAATCAGTGTTTCATGGGCTCGTAACCACCTGCGTAAGAAGCTCTTCTGGGATGCGAGCCCAGCCGAGAGGGATCTCGACATGGTCTGGAAATCCCCTGTCGAATCCCTTCTCGACACCACTCCAGCGATATTCGAGAACGGATGGGATTGACTGGAAATAGCGTCGGAACAAGCCGGCTGGGGAGCGCATCAAGTTTAGACCGGTTAGCACGACGCGAGTCCGATGCGAAGCGTCGCCTTGCTGCTCACACTCCTGCTCATCGCCCCTGCGATCAGTGGTTGCTTCGGCGGCGATGACAAGCCTGCACCAGAACCAGAAGGCCCATTCGTCTTCGAACAAGGTGCGATACCGACAACCACTTGGTACCATTATCCGGGCACGGTCTCCTCTCCTTTCGCTATCGATGCGACCGACGCCGCGGCGGTGGCCGCGGCGAATATCACACCGAACCTCACCGGCGCAAGCGCGCCATTCTACGCGCAGGGAACGTATTACGGAACGGGGTTCGACACCTTTGAGCCGACCATCGGAGTGACAAGCTCAGGCGCGATCTTCTTCACCAATTGGAATGGTTTGGGTGAGGGTACACACATCATCCGCTCGCGCGATCAAGGACAGACTTGGGAGGATGTGGGGCCATTCGGTCAAATCGATGAGGACTCGGGGCAGACGCCCAATTCAAACGACCCTTACATCTATGTCGACAAATTCACCGATAGGCTCGTCAAATTCGATATGCACGTGCTCGCGGCGATGTTTGTCGAGTACTCAGATAACGACGGGGATTCGTGGAGCGTTCCGTTCACCGTCGAGGGTTACTATCAGCCACAGGATCACCAATCTATCGCTTCGATGCCTGCTCCCGCCGGAGTCACCGCATTCCACGAAGTCATCTACGTCTACTGCATCAACACAGGTTCCCCCGCAAATGGCGCCCAATGCTCGCGCTCGCTCGATGGTGGCCATACTTGGGATGTTCAGCAGCCCGGATATCCCATCGAGAGGTATCCGCAGTGCAGTGGTTTGCATGGGCATGTTGCGGGAGGTTCGGATGGCTCGGTTTATCGAGGGAATCCGAGCTGTGACGGGCCGGCCGTCTACCGTTCACTCGATGGTGGCTACGATTGGACCGAGCACACAATTACCACTGAAGTGCAGATGCAGCAGGGTTGGCACTCGCACGAGGTCGCGGTCGCTGTCGATGAGGGAGGGGCAGTTCACGCGACTTGGATCTCGCTTGATCAGATGCCTTGGTATGCCTACTCTCGCGATCAGGGTGAGACCTGGTCCGAGCCGATGATGGTGGCTGCTCCGGGCGTGACTGAGACTGGTTTCCCGACTATTTTCGCTGGTGACGAGGGGCGCGTGGTGGTCGGTTATATCGGCGAGGTGAATGATTGCGAGGCGTCTGGCAACAACACGACCGATGACAATTCCTCACACTGTGGATGGGGTGGCTACATGGCGGTGATGACCGATGCATTTGCTGAGAATCCGCTGATTACCAGCGTGGTTGTCAATCTGCCCGAAGATCCACTTGATGTTACGGGCGATTGCGGTAATGTTCGATGTGGTGGCTTCGGCGATTTCATCGATGTCGAACTCGACGATGAGGGCCGACCTTGGATTGCGCTGGCGCATAATGCGGCCGGCACCGAAGAAGCGGTCATTGGGACTCTGATGACCGGGCCGGCACTATACGGAGAATTCGTGCAATTGCCGGATTTGCCCGCCGGCGGCGTGTCCTCTCTGAAGATGTGATAGGCCGTGCATCTGATGTATCAAGTCGAAACCGACGGTTCATGCGCACCGCAGCCGCGGCCGTCGTACTGTTGATGATAGCCCCGATGCTTTCGGGCTGCTTCGGCGGTGACAATTCGGCTCCTGCGGAGCCGGACAGCGTCTTCGACAGTCTGTGCGATGGTGGAATCCCGAACAATGTCTGGTACCACTACGCCAACGCCACCGACGCAGTAAACACCTCGAGTGTGTTCAATGGAACAGACGTTCTCGTGGGTGACAATTCACCGTTCTGCACCAATGGGACCTACTTCGGAATTGGGATGTCGACCTTCGAGCCGACCATTGGAATCACCAGCGCTGACAATCTCTACATCACCAGTTGGGGTAATGGACAGGCTGGATCAACTGCAATCGTTCGCTGTTCGGGGCTGATTGGTATGATGGGCACGGTCGAGTACACCTGCGTCGATGTCTACGACCCGCCAACCGCCCCTGTGGCCAATTCAAACGACCCCTACGTCTACGTCGACCCTTGGACAGATCGCATCATGAAATTCGACATGCATGCGCTGCTGGGAATGACCGTCGAATGGTCGGATGACGAGGGAGAGAGTTGGAGTATACCGACGGTCGCGACTGGATGGTCTGTGCAGGACCACCAGACCATCGCTTCATCGCCCTACAATGCCTTGCTGCACCCTACCACTTGGGTATTCTGCGTCAATGGAAATTATCCATATCCGGTTTGCTCGTCCAGCCAAGATGGCGGTGCAACGTGGGGCCCAGAAGTTCCCGGAGCCCCTCCTTCGTGCAATAGTGGTGGCCTGACTGGTCACATGATTGGTGCTAATGATGGTAATATCTACCGCGGCAATCCAAGTTGTGATGGTGGTGAAGGGTACTCGATTTACCGCACGCGAAACGGTGGCTTGACCTGGACTGAGCACCGTTTGCCTACTGAGACGACTGGTAAGGCTGACACTTGGAATGCCGAAGAGGCGCAGGTGCATCCAGATGAGGAGAATAATCTGCACGCGATGTGGAATGGGCTCGACAATATGCCGTACTATTCCTACTCGCGTGATGAGGGAGATACGTGGTCGGAGCCTCTGATGATTGCGCCACCAGCCGGTTTGGTAGGAACTGGGTTTCCGGCTGTTGCTGCTGGCGCCGAGGGTCGTGTCGCCTTGGCTTACCTAGGCGACTCGGGGAACAACACCTGGAATGGCTACATCTCAATTATCACCGACGCATTCTCCGACAACCCGTTAATCACCACGGTGCAACTCAACGACTTCGGTGATCCACTCGATACCACACCGGAGTGCGGCTACAACCGATGTGGGGGCTTCGGCGACTTCATCGACGTCCTTGTCGACCAGCACGGGCGTGTCTGGTTCGGCCTCTCGCACAACCTCGTCGATGAGGGAATCTTCGGCACCGTCACCATCGGGCCGAGCTTGCGTGGCCCGCTTGCCCCCCTCCCCGCCATGCCGGTCGG
>CAYFHB010000029.1:0-12593 GCA_964342705.1 uncultured Candidatus Poseidoniales archaeon | reverse complement strand
CGGGTGAAGCCAGACTTTGTTCACGCCAGCGGCCAGCCGCGAAGCCAAGCAAGCCCCGCCCCAATCACGAGGCGCTTCTGATGGTAGGATGACCAACCAAGGGGCGTGATTTTCTCCTAACGGCTTGTCGTAACATCGCCATCGAGTGCCGTATTTGAATCCGGGTCGCATGATTAATCCACGTGTGAGAAGGTCGGCGAGAATCCGCGAACCATCTGATTGTGGTGTGAATCCTTCAATCAATTCACAGGCGATTTCATCCACGTGAACACCAGCCTCGGTCGGTACACCGAGTTGCTGAACTGTCCAAGAATCTGCAGAAAATAGACGCCCTCCAGCTGAGGGAACTCCGCCTCCTGCTAGAGCGCGAAGCGATTCCAAGGCTCCAGAAGAGTCCGCAACACCGCGTGGGTCAGAAGACGAAACTCGGTATGTCACGACACTCAACTCAGCATCGACCACGATGACTTCGGCCACTCGACCAACGCTCCCTACGCGTTCAGCCCAATCCAGCAATCCGCCGGCATTCAACGAATCCGAATCGTGAAACCATCGAATCTCAGCAGCCGGAGAAGAATCTCTCGGATGCGTATCAGAGGCCCATCGAACAGCCCATGTTTCCTCCTCAGCATCCGCTCCCACGACTGCAAGATTGTCGGCTAAAACTACCTTATTTCCCGGCACCCGCAAGGCTTCGAGCACAACGTATTCCTGCATCAATTCGCTATCTGCAGCCAATGCACCAGCAAGCCAATTTTCAGATGGAAGCGCAACATGTCGATGATGATGAACGAACAAGGTCTCGGCCGGCGTCAATTCCAGTTGACCATCACCGGCCGGCCGACCAATAGCCGACTTATTCCAGAGCCGGTCGGCAGCCGAACCACTGTATCGCCACAGCGTAGCACGAGGCATGACCGTTCGAATCACTCGTTTCGCTTGAGTGCGTCGGTCCTTAGGAAGTCTACCAAGACATCTAGCCCGCTCCCCAAACCTCATTCATCTCCGCGCTTACGAAGCAGCATGGCGATGGACGAAACCGAAGTCTCGCGGACCGATGCCCTACTTCGATTGCGCGCTTCACTAGATGCGATGGCAGGCTCTCAGGTCACCCTTCTCGGAGATGTAATGCTCGACCGTTATCACCATGGGTACGCGAATAACCTGAATTCGATTGCTCCCGTTCCCGTGCTCAAGATTTTCCGCACGGATGAGAGCCCCGGGGCTGCAGCCCACATCGCCCGCGGATTGAATTCGATAGGATTGGATGTAGATTTCCACACCTTCGTGGGCGATGATCGTGAGGGTGGTGCCATCATCGATATGTTGGATGAAGATGGAATTTCGACCGATGGCATCGAGCGCGTATCTGGACGGCACACGCTCGTCAAGATCCGTTTCTTCGGTAGTCGTGAAAGCCTGCTGGATGAGAGTCAGATTCTACTGCAGGCTGACCGGGGACCGTTGGAAGCGATGGATGGTGATATCTCAGCCAAATTATGCGACGCAGCTCAAGCCGTTTTGTCTGAGAGTTGCGCCCTTGTAATTTCAGATTACGACAAGGGCGCGGTCACGGTCGCAGGCGCATCCTCATTGATTTCAGCGGCGAACAAAGCTGGAATTCCGGTCATCGTCGACCCGAAATTAACCGGTTTGGAACGAAGTCGCGGCGCAACGGTAGTCCTCGTCGAGATGCGTGGAATGGAATTGATGCGCCGACGCCTCGATTCCGATGATTCGCATAGCGCGGCGGGAGAATTGATTTCCACCTATGATTGGGATGCTTTGGTCGTCCTTGGTGGTGTCCACGGCGTCACATTGTACCAAGCCGAGGGAGATACCATACACTTCGACTGCACAGCCGCCGCTCCCAAGCAACAGATTGGCCTGCACGATGCGGCGGCAACCGCCCTTGCCGTAGCACTTGGCAACGGGCTGCCGATGGAAGATGCTGGATTATTGGCGGCGGCGGCGTGCGATTGTATTCTCACCGCCGAAGCCAGCCACGAATTCGTCGACAGAGAGACTCTGGGCACATGGCTCGATGAACTCTCTTGGCAGATGCAGATATCAGACCGATGACCGTTAGACTTCCAACTTCTCCTATCAAACGAGTCGCCATGAGGTTCAAGACAGGAAATCGAACCCAAGGGTTCGATGAAGCACCTTGGTTTGACCATCCTCGTGTGTCTCGCAGCCCTTTTGGCCGCATCCACCAGTGTCCGCGCGGACTCTGATCAGATGGATGACGCAGCCTTGGTCAGCATCAATATCGAGAACGGCGCTTCTTCTATGGATGTCTTGACCTTTTCAGGTATGATTGAGGATGATGTGAAGCCTGGGGAGGTATTCTGGAGAGTCGCCAAGGATGGGGTGGTATTCGATGGTGGTGACTTGACAGATTCTTTAATCGAGCGTGAATCTACTAGCAGTCGACTGCAGTGGGATTGGTCATTCGAATTGACCTATCATGCCACAGGTGAATGTGCTTGTTACGTCAGTGTTCATTCAATTAACCCTACCTTACAAGAAGAGGCAATCGAGACTCGGGTAGTATTCATGGTGAATGAGAATTCTACGCACCTACTGGGTTTCATTCTCACAGAGGACCAATCCGGTGCAATGGTGGATTCTATTCTGACTATTCGTGGATGGATGGGGACGTACAGCCAAGATATCATGACACTGGGGATTCAGAGTTCTCTAGCCCAAGGATTACTGGCAGCGACTCATATTCCTGAAGTATTCACCTGTGATGGAGGAGCCGGCGCTCAGCAGACCACGATTCTATCAGGTGGCGAGTTTGAATTTGAGTGGGATATCTCAGAAAAATTAGATGGTTGGCTGGAGGTCCGATTGATGTCATGTTCACTCGACAATGCATTCCTTGATGGTGCCGCGAATTCCTTCTCTATCAGAGTGAATAATGCTCCTCCCATCATCAAGGTCAACGGCATTGATGAGGTTGAGGAGAGTGATGGATGGCACACCTTCGACGCATCGATGACCGAGGATCCATACTGGGGTCGCACTGACATGTTCTACGTCTGGACTCTTCGACGCCCCTCGCATACCGGTTCGATTCCCGTCGATGTGCAGATGGGTGACGATTTGACATCTTACAGTGTCTCTGCGGCCAGTTGTGGAAATTACACACTGAGTCTGACAGTCTACGACCAAGGCGGGCTGTCTGCCTCTAGCCTAGTAGTATTTGACATCACTAATCGATTACCGACCGCAACTCTCTCGATAGATGGTAAAGCGGTCGAAGACGAGGGGGTAATTCGTCTTACTTCGCCAGATGATACTACCTTGGATGCCACCGGCAGTTCAGACACCATCAATGATGCCGGTGCACTGCGATGCATCTGGCTTTTCGATGGCGCTCCACTATACGAAGGCTGTAATCGCGCCTTCGCATGGCCTGACGAGAGTGTTCACCGAGCTTGGTTAACTCTCGAGGTCATCGATGATGATGGAGAGGTTGCATCACTCTCAGTGCAATTGGTTCATCCTGATGAGGTGAAACCATTCCCGATAGCACTGATAGTTCTGGTATTCAGTACCCTCTTCCTAACCTATGCAATCGTAAACCGCGTTCGTGGAGAGGGTGATCAGAAGATCCCCAAGTGGAAGTCGTGAAATTCTGCCTCGACGCATCCACAGTCCTAAGAATACCTCCCGCGTCGCGCAGGCGTGAGTAACATGGCAGCCCTGCCCTTCGATGAAGACGAGTATCGTGGACGACAGTCTCGATTCCTCGCGCAGATTCCGAAGGATTCGCTCGTGCTAATTCCAACCAATCGGATAGCTACTCGCTCCAATGACGTGCATTACCCATATCGCGCGAGTTCGTATATGCTCTATTTGTGTGGTTGGGCTGATCCTGAAGCAGTATTGATGGCTGAACATGGCGAAGATGGTTGGGTGGTCTCACTATTCGTGCAACCTCAAGACACGCTCGCAGAAATCTGGGAAGGCAGGCGAATCGGGGTCGAGGGTGCCCTTGCAGGTTGGCCCATAGATTCGGCACACTCGTTAGACGATCTGGAAAAGACAGTCACCGAGGCTTTGGCACGATGTCGAGGCGTTCATATAATTCAGAAGTTGAATGATGAACTCGACTCTTTGGTCAACTCTGCTTTGACGAGCAAGAGTCGAGCTCGCAATACCTTCGGCAAGGGACCAATATCGATTTCCGACCCTTGCTCGATTTTGGATGAGCTGCGTATGTGCAAATCAGATGCGGAGGTGGCTGCGATGCAGCGCTCTGCAGATCTTGCATCGGCAGCCCATGTCGCAGCGATGAGGGCCACCTTTGCTGGCATCGGTGAATGGCAGGTTCAGGCTGCTGTTGAGGGGCATTTCCTCGATGCAGGTTCTCAATGGAGTTACCCATCGATTGTGGGTGGTGGCGACAACGCCACGATTCTGCACTATCATGCGAATAATCAGGTGGTCGATGATGGTGACTTGGTGCTCGTCGATGCGGGTTGTGAGGTTGACGGTTATGCATCTGATATCACACGTACTTGGCCAGTCAATGGAAAGTTCACTGAGGCTCAGCGGGAGATTTACGAATTGGTTCTAGCCGCTGAGCTGGCTGGTATCGAGGCGTGCCAAGTCGGCGTGCCATGGAATGCTTCCCACAGAGCAACGATGGAAGTCATGTCCCGAGGTCTCATCGAATTGGGTATCCTTGAATGCACCTTCGAAGAAGCGATGGGTGAGGAACTCGATGGAAAGACTCGTCAATTTTTCATGCACGGTACGAGCCACTCGCTTGGCCTAGACGTGCATGATGTGGGCGTAACTCGACCTGATGGTGAAGGCGACGGTCGACTTCTCGAGGCTGGGATGGTGCTGACAGTCGAACCTGGATTGTATTTCGGTTCCTGGCGCTCTGATATCGAGGTGCCGCGGCGCTACGCAGGAATCGGAATTCGTATCGAGGATGACGTTCTCATCACCGATAACGGCCCCGTCGTTCTGACTGCGAACTGTCCTAAATCAGTCTCTGAAATCGAGGCGCTAATCGGCCAAGGGGCGTGAGCTCGGTGGGTAGAGAGGCGGTTTGGGAGAAAATTCTGTTCGCCCAATTGGGAGATAATCCTCCTCGCTTGACCGTGGAAGAAGCAACCATACTCTACAATGAGGCGGAGCAGAACGACCTTCTTCATGCTGGGTTGATGATGCGTCGTAAGCGAGTTCCAGGCAACAAAGTAACCTATTTGGTCGATCGCAATGTCAACTATACGAATGTCTGCACAATAAATTGCCAATTTTGCTCATTCTACCGCCCCCCAGGTCACGCAGAAACCTACACCCAAACAACCGATCAGATTAGCGCACGCCTAGCAGAACTCGAAGAGATTGGTGGAAGCCGTGTCCTGATGCAGGGTGGGGTCCACCCTGAGTTACCGATCGAGTGGTACCTTGATCTCATCTCCGAATTGCGTAACAGACACCCCTCGATCGACCTCGATTGCTTCTCTCCGATTGAAATCGAGGGAATAGCAGAAGTCTGTGGGCTGAGCACAAAAGAGGTGCTCAGTAGATTCTCAGAGGCAGGGATGCACGGTTTGCCAGGAGGTGGAGCGGAGATGTTAGTGGACGAAGTGAGGCTGGATGTTTCACCCAAGAAAGGGAGCGCAGACAATTGGCTTCGAGTGATGCAAGAGGCACAGGAACTTGGCCTCACTACTTCTGCAACAAATGTGATTGGCTTCGGCGAGAGCAATCTACAGCGTGTGAAACATATGCAGCGCGTCCGTGACTTACAGGATGATAGCCTCGCACGTGGCCTGTCTGGATTCACCTCTTTCATCGCTTGGCCGGTACAAATGGAAAACAACTCCTTCGGTAAGAGAAATCGTGGGAGAAATCGCATAGAATTAGGTGCTAGCGCCCACGAATACCTGCGCCATGTTGCGATTTCTCGACTATTCTTTGACAATATTGCTCATATTCAGGCTTCTTGGCCTACAATGGGAATGGGAATCGCTCAGATGGCTCTCTTCGCAGGGGCAGATGACGCGGGTTCGACGATGATGGAAGAGAATGTAGTCTCAGCCTCCGGCACGACAAAAGTGATGGCGGGCGAGGCTGAATTGCAGTGGAATATATCTCGTGCTGGCTTCGTTCCACAGAAGCGGGATTCGGATTATAACGAATTAGCGACCGTAATCCTCGATGACACGGTACTGCCGTGTCCTCCCCCCATGCAACCAGTGTGATCAGGCATCGGATTCTTCGGAACGGGCGCCTCGAAGAGGTAGTTTGTCAATCACCACAGGGTCATCGGTCTGTGACATGATGATTGGTTTAACCCAACGCAACCTGATTCCATTCCACTCTGCGTGGATGTGGATTTCCCAGTGCAAAGCTATGACAGATGAGTAGATTGAACCTGGCCAGCGATCTGAAGGCCCATCGATTCGATATGGATAATCGGGACTAGCTTGAACATCAGGACCTCTACTGCGTACTCGGAGAGGCTCCAGAAGCAAAACTCTGGCATGTTCAACGGGAAGAGGTGTTGACTCTCCAACACCAGTCCCGTGTTCCTCTCCTGAGATGATACGTTTCTCTGGCAACGGTGTCGACATTCCTGGGGGAGGCTGTCCCCCCTCGGGTCTGTTAGCCGCGTTGAGCATAGTCTTCCTCTCTGGAATAGCTACCCCTGCTTGAAGTCGAGAATGAGTGTGTGTGACGCCTTCTGGCATCTCGCAATTAAGAATCTCGACCGATCCCTCGCCAACCGTGAATCGTATCTCGGGGTCTGCGAGAGGGTTGGCGATGTAGGCGTTCTGTCTTGCGATATCACGCGAATTGGCAATTATTCTAACTATTATTGGCAAAACGAAGATAGGGAAGGTAATGAATAGCAATTTGGGGTAATCCAATGGTCCGATTTTGTACGAACCCTCGGTCAACCAAGAAAGGAAGGGAACGTCTGAGACCGCCGGTGCAATTGCATGAAGAAAGAGTGATAGTATGAGGAGAACAACAGTTGGAGCGATGAGTCTGCGAGCCAGTGCATGCAGTGGGTCCGGCTCGATGTACCATCCATTTCGAGTCTTCATTAGGAATGGTAGGGTTGCAGTAGTAGTGACAGATTGGATTCTAGGTAGATTAGTGTCTTCGGATTGAAGCGTTCTCCATTCGACCATCCATCCATCATCTGTTCCAATCCGGAATGGCGTTGGCGGGGGTGAATCGGAACTGACTATAACTTCGGTAATCGGAATCGAAACTGGGTCAATATTTGAGTGGTCGAATGGTGGATATCTGATTCGTTGAACAGATTCCATAGAATTAACTCCAAATCAATGCCCTAACGGCCTTATTCGTCAAACGTCGGAATTCTGGTACATTCTTGAGCATCTTCAATCCGAGTGGAATCGGATTCTCAATTTCCCCATATTCGTCAATCAGAGAAATAACGTCTGGCCTTGACCAGACTTCGAATACCCTGTCTAATTCTTCGTCGGTACATTCTGTCAAGAAGGCATTTCTTAGGGCCCTAGAGCGAGTTTGGCTACGTCGCAGTTCGAAGAGACTAGAATTCAATTCATCGACGACTTCATTACCGAATTCATTCATAATCAGCGCCCTAGAAAGCCCATCGATCATCAAATCCACCTGCTCAAATCCTTTTCCGATGCCACCGCCTGTTGTCGGTTTGCAGAGTCCAGCAGCGTCTCCGAAAACGGCAACCCTCTCTTTGACTGGTTTGAGAATCAATCCTGCTGGAATTGGACCACAGAATCGCCCTACTTCGCGGCATTCTGCAAATCTTTCACGCCAAAGAGAAGAGTTACGAAGTGCTTCGTATAGGTCCTCGCAGGAGCGTCCTTGCAATTTTTCGGGTGTCGACCAATTACCGATGCGTGTAGTTTCACCCGAAGGAATCGCCCATGCGAAGAATCCGGGTGCAACTTCTTCTCCGGTGAACATATCGAGCCTCCCCTCTTCACCGGGATACCCGGTGACTTCGACTTGAAATCCGACCAACAATTCCTTCGGTCTCCCCATCTTGAAGGTCCTCCGAACCCACGAATGAGCTCCGTCTGCTCCGCACAACATCTTGCAATTGTATTGGAATTCAGAACCATCAACATCGACAAGCAATTCCACGCCTGTTGATGTCACCTGTGCGGATATGGGTCTAGATGAAAGTAGGAGGTGGGCACCACAATCCAATGCTTGGGACACCACCCGTTCATCGAATAATTTGCGGCAGACCGACCAAGTTCGAACTTTTTCCGGGGCGCCGATTTCTATTTCGATACCGGATGGGCTGTACATTCTCGCACCCCATATTCTAGTTTGAACTGTGTCGTAGGCTCCGATTTTCTCCATAGCTTCGGGGTTGACCATTCCCGCGCACTGGAATGGGCGGCCAATTTGGGAATGTTCTTCGATTAGCAGCACTGAGAATTCATTTTCTCTAAGTCTGCGGGCCAAGTAACCCCCAACAGGTCCTGCTCCGACGATGATGACGTCGTAATCGGTTTGCATCCTCGTCAGCCTCCATCGACATGATGTCGAGGTTAGATGTACCTCAACGGGGGTTGGATTTCACTTCTTTCGTTGGCGACGCTTGGCCTGTATGGACTTTTTCAGGCGGTCGATGAGAACGGAGGCATCGTTCTTTGTGATCTCTTCTATGGTCGTGGTGTCGATAAAAGCCATGGCATCCTCGACTGCCATCTCTAGATTTTCACACATCGATTTAATCGTGGCAACCTGCTTCTCGGTTGCTGGAGATTCTCGGTCGAAGGAGATCAAGTCGCTGATGACACTGCTTGCAGTTCCGTCTCTTCCTCCAGTCAGAGAATCAAGGTCTTCTATACCTCGTTGTGAGAGGAAGGAATTGATATCAATTTCATGTTTGTCAGAAAGACGGATGATTAGCGCCATCTGTTTCTCGCTTGGAGGAATATCACCTGCATCGTCACCATTAATCAATTCGATAATCCTTCTAGCGTCGTCGCCAGTGAGATCAGCGAGCTCCTTACCCTCCAACAATGCGGCCTTCTTTTCATCATCCATTCTTACGAAGCGGTTTTTCATGTAATTCATTTGCTTCGGGGTGGGCTTCTTTTTCCTCTCATCAAGAGCATTATTGTGCATGATTCGAAAATCACCGACAAATGTATGCCAGACCTCCGCTCCGCTGGAGTCTCCATCTTCCACTCGGTCTAGATTTGCTTCCATTATGGCTGTAAATGAAGGTGTGAACAAGCCTTGGGATATTGTTCCAGATGAGTCTTTACTACTTTCATAATAGGGTACGACTTCAGTCCACAATGTACGACCTCGTTGTGTAGGTAGAAGAGAAGTTCCTTCCTTATTGGCATAATCACGATCGATTAGTTTGCTCACGGTTGTCAAATATGTGGATGGTCTGCCGATATCTGCTTTCTTCATCTCCTGAATAATCGAACTCTCTGTGAACCTTCGAGGAGGCTTAGTCTCGTCAGAAATCATCTGCGGATTATCTTCCTTTAGATTGAATGACCATTGTGTTCCTAATTCAAAACCAATGCTGGGAGGGGCGGTGAGTACTCCTTTGTCAGTGTCGGCATATGCTGCTTCCCAACCAGGGTGTATTCGCCATGACGATGTCCCGTAGAGAGGCTTGTCTAGACCATCTACACTGGCCGTCAAGTCTCGTCTCTCACGTACAGAATCGGACATCTGGCTGGCAGCGAATCGGCCCCAGATTAACCTGTAGAGTGATTGCTGGTCCGCATCGACACCGCTCAGTGTTCGTATCTCTGGCTGAGTTGGTCGAATCGCTTCGTGAGCGTCTTGAACATTCTTCGCTCCTTTCTTGGTATCTGGGCCGAGTACACCTGAACCCAGATGATCTTCACCGAATTGAGTCTTGATCAATTTTTTTATCCGATCGCGGGCATCCTTGCTAGTTCGGGTTGAATCGGTACGAATGTAAGTGATGTGACCGGCTTGGTAGAGAGCAGTAGCTACACGACTTGTTCTCGCGATTGACCAACCCATGCGCCCGTTCGCACCACGGAGCATAGTCTCGGTTGTGAACGGTGGTTGAGGTCGGCGCTTGGTTTGGCCCTCTTTGACAGTCACTAATGTCAGATTTCCGGAATCCCGAATCAGTTGTTCTGCAGCCTTCGCGTTGTCACCATCGAATGTTCGGTCGGGGTGGTGTTTACCATCATCATCCGTCCAGGCGTGGGTATCGTCCTTGTCGTGGAATCGAACCTTGAAATTTACCGCATTTGAATCTACATGTACTGAATGATATGGTATGGGAACGTGGGCTTCGCGCTCCAATTCGCGGTCGACGATGAAACCCAGTGTTGGAGTCTGTACCCGCCCCATTGAAGCTAGATTCCACGATCGGCTAAAACGAGAGCAGCGGAAGCCAACTAGGCGGTCCATGAATCGACGTACCTTGGCCGCATCGACAAGATCCATGTCAATTTCTCGCGGATTAGCGATTGCATCCTGAACAGCGGATTGAGTGATTTCATTGAAGGAGACTCGGTGAACGCGAGGAAAGTCGTGGAAGATTTCTCGCAATCTCCAGGCGATGAATTCTCCTTCACGGTCAGGATCAGTTGCGATGTAGATTTCTTCGACATCCTTTGCTGCGGCTTTTCGCCGCAAATCAGTCATTGTCTTCTCAGCTCTATCGGTCCAACTCCACGGAGGGTTAGGAAGCTCTCCTTCTTTCGATGACCACATGGCTTTGTTGTCCTGTTTACTTCGACTCCGATTGGGAAGATCCTGCACATGGCCATTGCACGCATCAACCATCCATCCTCTACCGAGGTACTTCTTGACAGTGCGAGCTTTGGCGCCGGATTCAAGGATCATCAACTTCATCTTAGCACTCTCGATTCTTAGGAGCGTGACCGACCTATGTCAGCACACCACGATTCGCGGTGGCGACAAAGACCCTGTATAAACGTGAGCAGGGAAGGAGCGATGCAACGCGCGCGAGCGCCCACGTGTGTGTAGGCGCGGGTATGCCCACGTGTGTGTAGGCGCGCGAGAAGAGCGGTAACAATTCTCATCCTGATGACAGAAATCTTAGCCTTGCAGCGGATTCATCCCAAGGCTCCTCGGCATCAGGGCCCCCGCACCCGAGACATCCAGGATACCCTGCTCTTGCAAGAGCAAGGGTCTCTGAAATCAATTTCTCGAATGAGCTTGCGAGAGGGAGTGGAATCCAGACTTCATCATTATTGGGCGGATGGGAGCTAATCCGCCCCCCATTTTCTCCCAGTGTCTCGATTACCACCTCGTCACCATCATTCTCCTTGAAATTCACTCCGAATTGTAGACTTGGGGCTAGATCAGAAATCTGAACTGAAAGATCCTCAAGTATCGCCAATTCACTCGGATGACGAATAATTACTCCTCGTGAACGAAGGATTCGCCGGGCCAGTTCACGCACTGAACGTGTGCGGTCATCCGCAGACATGACACCCCGACCGCACGCAAGCCTTGAAGGATACTTTGCCAGCCGAAGACAGGATGGGTCTGCCATATCGGTTGGTCGTACGTCCTGCGATGCGATTCATTGACTCGGAGCGGGCTCACGGTTTGAGTGTCGGTGCACTTCGTATTCTAGCCGAGAATCGTCTAACTCAGAAGGTTCTCGCCTCGGTCTACAGAACACCTTCCTTACCAATAAACGTCTTTGGACGGTTGTTTCGCCATCCTCTCGGTCTAGCAGCTGGATTCGACAAATCTGCCGTCGCTCTAGGGGCATGGCCCGCCTTGGGATTCGCTTGGCAGGAATACGGCGGAATCACCAGATTCCCGCAAGATGGTAATCCGAAACCGAGGATGTTCCGCTCAGACGTTGATCGAGCCTTGATTAATCGGATGGGATTCAACAATCCGGGTGCACAGGTTGTGAGGACTTCACTATTGAAGCGTCGTACTGCTGGACGTTGGCCCAGTACCCCAGTCGCAGCGAATATTGGCCGTTCTAAGACCGTCGATAACGAAAGGGCTCCACAGGATTACGCCGAAACCTTCGATTTACTCTATGACCACGCTGATTTCTTCGTTCTCAACGTCTCCTCACCGAATACACCAGGTCTCAGAGAGTTGCAAGAGGATTCGCATATCCGCGATGTTGTCAGTACGTGTGTCGCGATGAGGCAACGAAGGTCGGGCCTCAAACCGCTTTTGCTGAAATTCTCACCTGACCTTGATCCTGATATCATGCTCTCATGTGCTGGTGCGGCCTTGTCCGCTGGGATCGATGGTTTTGTCGCTACAAATACTACAATCAGTCGCCCGCCGCCCAAGAACACAAAATCACGCCGGATTTTTGCAGAGGAGGGCGGACTATCTGGCCGACCCCTGCATCAGATGTCTGTAGAGAGTATTGGAACGCTTTACGATTCGGTCGGTGGTAAGGTGCCAATCATCGGTTGCGGCGGAATAGAATCGGGAGAGACTGCTTGGAATGCGATTACCAACGGCGCTTCACTACTGCAGTTATACTCCGCACTGGTATTCCAAGGTCCATCGGTCCTAGGACGAGCCACTAGGGGTGTCAGGAAGCGCCTGCAGAGGGAAGGATTCGC
>CAYFHB010000028.1:0-13272 GCA_964342705.1 uncultured Candidatus Poseidoniales archaeon | reverse complement strand
ACCCGGGTGCAAATCCCGGCTTGTGCTCCAATTTCTCAATCAGCGCAGTCTATCCCATAGCGGAATAAAGGCAGATTAGAATTAGTGCCGGGAAGATCACCATTGGAGGCATAGGAATCTCTTCCATGAAGCCTCTGAATTTGGCAGCCACTATTGTGACAAATATTAGAGCAAGGGCGATTACATTACCCATCAAAATAGCTTCCGTAGCGGTGGAATCATCTACATTCATACTGAGGTAGAGGTTCATTGCTCCAATGCCCGCAAAGGCACCTCCAATTAGCATTCTCATAGAGGCTGCCGGACCTCCATCCATTCCTTCCACATCACCAAAGATGCTCTTGTTTAATCCAATAGGATCCTTGTTTTTCATTATACCAATAAGAATCAAGACGACTCCAACGATTTGCATTGCTAGTGTGTGTTCCAGTTCCATGAATTAACCAAAGTAGGGCGGCTTTTCATGGTAGCGAATCCACATTTCCACCGGATAAAATCAAACCAACACTGTCTATTCCTTCGAGTGTCATGAATTCAGGCTGGAGAATTGCAGCCAGAACAGTAGCAGATGAAGGCTCTACAATCATGTCAAGATGATCTCTGATGAGTTTCATCGCTTCGATTACTTCCTCATCAGTTACAGTAATGATTGCCTCCAAGTGATTAGAGAGAATATCGTATGTCATGTCACAAAGAGAGGTTAACAATCCGTCACAAATCGTATCTGGGCCAGTTTGTGGAATCAATCTTCCAGCCGCAAGTGAGCGCGCAGCATCGTCAGCCCCGCTTGGCTCTGCTCCGAAAATGCGCGCTTCTGGTAACAGTGCACGAGTAGTAATGCTGGTTCCAGATAGTAGTCCACCGCCACCAATCGGGGCGATGATTGCATCTATCGGTCCGACTTCTTCAATCAACTCTAGAGCAGCCGTACCCTGACCGGCAACCACTCTGGGATTATCGAATGGGTGCACGAATGTCGCCCCAGTTCTCTCCATCACGGCTGCCGCGGTGGTCTCACGCGCTTCGAGGGTGGGCTCGCAGAAGGTAATCTCGGCCCCATGGCTACGGACACCCTCAACCTTGACGCGCGGGGCGGTTTCAGGCATGACGATGTATGCGGGAACGCCGCGCTGCTTGGCTGCGAGCGCGACGGCTTGGGCGTGATTTCCGCTCGAATGAGTGCAGATTCCTCGCTCGGCCTCCTCGCCCAGAAGAGCAACCGCATTGCTCGCCCCGCGGAATTTGAACGCCCCGACAAATTGCAGATTCTCGCACTTGAAGAAAAGCCGACGCCCAGCCAGAGAATCGAGTCCGGGCGAGCTCAGAACGGGGGTCCGAGCAACGATTCCTTCGATGCGTTGCGCGGCCCCGCGCACATCCCCGAAATTCACAGCTGCAGCCATCCGCCTCAGTATGCCGAGTTGCGATGAGGGCATGACTCCTGCGGCGTCAGCAACCTCCTCGCCCCACCAGCGTAGAGCGGCGCGTTCAAGCCGGATGCGGGTGTCGACAAGCCGATGGCGGATTCACCTCCCGACTTCATGCCCCACGTCGTCATCGGTGCATTCCTCATCCTCGATGCGGTAGTCATCGGCTTCGCGCCGGCCGGCCCTTGGGATTCCTCCTCATTCACGCTCGGTATCATCGGCTTGGCTGGTCTGGGCTTCTGGTACGTCGCTTGGTATCGGATGACATTCGGCCGCAAGGGCCTCATCCCTTGGCTCGACCGATGGCAGAACCCAACACGATCCTCTCGCCAAGTTCTCGTTGTGGGAATTGTAACCCTCGCCCTAGCGTGGGTTACGGGCAATCCAGCTCAACCCTATCTCCCAGACCCAACAGGCCTAGTCCTGATGCTCGTGGGTCTGTTGATTTCACTATCAGGAATCTATGCTATCCTAGCGAGCGGACCGCTCGCGGATTCTACTGAAGAAGCCGAGTGAAGCGACCAGTCAAACCAGAATACAGCCTAGCGGTTACCCGGTTTCCAGAATTGCAGCGGTAAGGGGTCCTCGCCTGACATCGCTCGGAAAGCCAGATGATCAGCCCGTTCGTTCCAACGATGGCCACGGTGTGCCCGGACATGCTCACCAAGCAATTCGCAAATCCCCCCAACCTCTTGCCACAAAGCCTGAGCGCGCTCGGCCAGAGCTCGATTCTTCTTCGCGCGCCACTCACCAGAAGCGACATTCAGCGCGTATTGAGAATCGGCGCGAATCACTACTCGCCCCTCATGCGCCGTTTCAAGCACCCACCGCAGAGCGTGTGCAACCGCACTCAACTCCGCGGTATTGTTCGAGCCGACCTCAGCCCCGATGAATCCGGCTCGCCCCGAGTCGGTCACCACAGGCCCACTCGACTCGTGGACAATATCACCACGTCCACGTCCAAGACCGGTATCCCCAACCACGACAGCGAAGCCCCAACCAGCAGGTGTAGCGGCGGTGACGTTTCGATTCTCTTCGCATGAACCATCCACGTAGATGTGGACGGCCGACAAATCACTCACCGACAAGAGCAGAATAAGCGGCGGCGTCCATCAAATCGTCCAACTGCGAGGCATCGGCGATGGTCATCCTCCAAATCCATCCCTCGCCATAAGGGTCCTGATTGATCTGCTCGGGAGCGTCTTCCAGAGCCTCGTTGACTTCGGTGATTTCGCCAGCGATTGGCGCGTATATCTCACTCACTGACTTTACTGATTCAACGCTACCGCACGCTTCCATCTCAGCCACCTCAACCCCCTCCTCGGGAAGTTCGACCCAGACCACGTCCGTCAGTGCATCCTGTGCGAAATCGGTGACTCCAATCGTCGCTGAATCTCCCTCAACTCGAATCCACTCGTGCTCGGCCGTGTATCGCAGGTCGGAGGGCACTTCACTCATGTTATCGAGGCTGCGAGGGTCGGGCGAGGGGTCAAGGTTTCGATGCAGGTGCCACGCCCAAAGTGGGGTGCTGTTCCTCACTCTTCCTCGCCGAAGCGCTCCTCCAAGTTCTGCTTCTCTAGTTCGGCCCAACGCGAACTGAGACCTTCATCGCCTGCTTCGAATCTCTCTTCTTCGAGCCGGTTTCGCATCACCGGCTCCGGCTCGCGACTGAACCATCGGTCTAGGGGCGCCTCGCCGAAATCCTTTGATTTCGAGAGGCGTAGAATCAGTATTCCCACCAGGCAGATAATGACTACTGCGGGAAGGGCGAGGGCGTATTGGCTGGTGCTGGCGCAGGCACTTCCTGTGCAGCCAATCAATTCGATGCGGCCTTCGGCGAGCGCGAGGGCTGTGAGGAAACTCGCTGGTAGCGCAATTCCGATGAGAACGCGCTCGAGTCGGGCCGCGGGGGACTCCATCAGGCCTTCTGAGCGGCCCCAAGTGGATGAATGCCTCGCATCAATTGTCCAATCAGATTAGTCGCTGAGGTTGGAGATAAACCAAGCAATCAATAGGTCTCGCGGACCAATTTGTGAATCTTGTAGGGGAGCAGTGCCCTATTGACAGGAGTCACTTCGAGGATGCGAGCATCATCGCGTCGGCGGATGTCCTGCAGAAGTGGGTGCCGACTCTTCTTGTGCAGGGTCAGGATGGTTGGCATATCTTCGTCAAGAGCTTCTCGGACTATCTCGACGAAGGCTTCACTCTCAACCGAGTATTTTCCGATTTCATCGATAACGAGGATCTCACACTCGTCCATCGTCCTCTGAATCGCAGCGACCCCAATTTCATCCAAGGCAGTGGAGTCGATGCCGTAGCCGAGAATCCTCGTTCGTGAATCGATATCGCGGTGTGCCATTATCGCGGATTCTCCAGTGACGATGTCGACGCACTCGAATCCGACGCGCTGACCATCCTCGAGAATCGTGCGCGTTTTCATCCCTCCAATAATCGGTCTTCCAGCGGTCTCCTTATTGCGAGACCGCATCTCTTGACGCCTCTCTTCGGTGAGCATGCTCACTACCTTCTCGAGAACCGCTGACTTGCCCGAACGTGGAAGTCCGGTTATGCCGATTTTAGGATGAATTCCCAGATTCTCACCTCAGACCTTAATGCTAAACGCGAAGGTACGCCCTGCTTACGCCCTGTAGCCGTAATAATCAATTTGGTCGAAACGCGTCAAATGCTCCGTTCGACGGAAATCCATTTCCGGACTCCAACCACGTCTTTTCCGGTTCACCGCCTTAATCCGAAAATCGAACGACAGCGGCGGCAAACCCTCTAAATTGGCGAAAAACTCGGTTATTATTCACAAAAATGTATCATCATGCCGGAACATCGCAAACTCCGATGAGTAGGTAGAAGCCGGATTCAGAGGCGAACGGTCGCCAAACTCACCGGAGGTGGGAATGGGAGATTCTCGATCTCGTAATTGTTGACGTTGTTATTTGCCGCCCAAGCACGAGACCAGAGGTCGAGTGTGTCTGAGTTGAGATGCTCTGCTAGCCAGAGAAGCCCATCATCGAGGGTTCCGTATTGCTCAGCCAGAGAGTCGAGAACCGCTTCTGGCAATTCGAGGAAGTTGACTGAATTTCCGAGAACACAGTCCGGAGGAACGACCACCCAGCGAAGTCTGCGACTCTGCTGTGCGTTGACGATTGCTTGACATGCGATTCTACTTACTCCACGAGCTTCGATAGGCCCCTTCCACAGAGCTTGCATACGCTCGAGCGAGCCCTTTGGAATCTTAGGATTGTAACCTGGGTGATTGATCGACACCTTACTATTCTCTAGATTGAAGTGAATTCCTCGGATGAATGGGGTGCCGCGAGAGCGTGGGTTCCAATCGCGGATGTCGGATGACCAAGTCGTTTGATCAATCTCTCCAACGCGAACGCGGATTGGGTCGCCGCTCGGATTGAGCCAATTATGCTCCTCTGATAGGCGAGGCAGGTCAGCGAGTTGCGAAATCGCGGTCAGGACTGAGAGGCGCTCGTGTTCGGCGCGTGGCATTCGAGGCACGGCCCAATTTGTATCGGTCCAGACAGCCCACGCACCACGTTCGAGAACCATCTTCGGTGCTTTTGGATCGAGTCCAGCCGAAGGCAGGACATCGGTGTTCTCAAGAGGACCCCAGCTAGTCAATTCCGAAGTCTCCCCACCGACGGTGATTCCGATGACTAGAACTCCCTGTGAAACTCCCGGGAAGACCCGCTGGCTCTCGGGGAAAGACCAGGCTGAATCCCAATCATTGCGCTCAACAATGAGCTTGCGAAGAGGGATACTGCTCTTCTCACGCAGCAATGAGTCGGGTACTATCATGCGCACGCGGCCACCCTCGCGTACGAGTTGCATAGAGCGCTCAAGGAAGAGTCGGTAGAGGTTCACATTACCGAGTAGCGTGCTGAATCGTAGGCGTCCATCATCCTCTGTGATACTGCGCAATTCTTGCGAGAGCTCCTTGCGCAGGCGGCTACCGTCTGGGTGTCCGCGGAATCGGTCTTTGATTCGCAGCCAAGGTGGATTGCAAATCAGCAGGCGCGGCGCCTCATCCCAAGGCCAGATGCCGCGCAGTGCATCGCCGCACTGAACACTCGCCTCAAGCAGGCGCTCAGCCTCAGCCCGACCGACCATCGCCTCGGTTCCTTCACCATCGAGATCGACCAATTCTGATTTGGCGAGAACGAGGAGGAGGCGTCGGCGAGTGCATCTAACAGCGACCTCTGAGATATCGAGTAATTGCATAGCGGAAAGGAGTCTGATGGTATCGGCCTTGCGCTCGGCATCGGACATCCCATCGATGCGCTCCGAGTGGACCTTCAACACCCTCTCTGGGAATAGGCCGGCTCCGACAGCAGGGTCAGCGAATGGAAGAGGGATGCCCGAGGCGGTCTTCTCTCCAGCGAGAACCGCTTCGTCCAATTCATCGTCCTCTTCCTTTGAATTTGCCTCGTTCATTTGCGCGGCGAAGGCGCGGAATCCAGGTGGCAGAGCGGCCAATGAGATGTTGGTTGGCATCTCGGTTACTTCTCCCGCACCTCGTGCCCCAAGTTCGTCGGAGAGCATTGCGTCAGCGAAGCGAGCCGGAGTTGCATAGGCTCCACGAGGTGAGCGGCCATCAATCTCGGCATCGTATCGAGCGAGCATGTGATCGAGAACAGCGCTCGGATTGGAGAGAAGTCCAGCAGGAAGCGTAGGCCAATCGCTCGGCATCGTGGCAGCGATTGGGATGTTGTGGCGGATTGATTCCTCCCAGGCATTCAGCCACGAGTCAAGCTGTTCAATTCTATTCTCGCACGACCTGTCCAGTCGTGCGTACCATCCCGAAGCGTCGCTGACCATGGTACCGACGCGCCCTCGCACAGGGGTCTCTTCTTTGAAGGGAACGGTTGCTTCCAACCTCATTATTTTACGAGTTCAGACCGAATAAGTCCTGTTCTAACTCGACAATGAAGCGATGTTGCAAGAGGTGGGCAATCGCCTCATCGACCTCGTCTACGGAGATGCCCATGGGGTTCAGTACCCCGATGAGGTCGTCGAAGTGGACCGGTGAAGCATCCTCAAGAGAGGCCACTTCGATGGTTCCGAGGATGTGCTCAGCAACGATTGCCAGCAGAGGGTCGTCCTCGATTCCAAGAATTCCACCCGAGACTACGGGCTCATCCGACTCGGGCGCATCGGGAGCATCCTCTCGCTTCGGCTTCTCGCCGTCGAAGACATCGAAGAGATTCTTCTGCATCGGGTCGTTCATCAGACTCTGATCAGCGACCTCTCGTTGCCTCTTGAGGCGCTTGACGAGGGTCTCGATTCGATGTAATCTCTGCTCAAGGCGCATCTTCTCTCTTCCCAAATGCGCCTCGACGAGTTCCAACTCCTCCTCAGCCCTCTCATCGAGCCAGCCCGCCAAATTCCATGACGGGTCTAGGCGAAGCATGGTCTCCCACAGGCGCGCGACCGAATCCGGCAACGACTTCACGTCGATGCGCGGAGATTCGTTGCCCTCGTCCCCCGAGCGGTCCATGAGACTCTTGTTCGCGGTGACCGTCTATCAAATATCGCCTGCGAAAGAGTCCCTTCTCACACCACAATCCGAACCCATCTCACATCTTAGAGCGAAGGAATTGATGGGTCGGATTGATGAATGATGAGCAGGTGTCGGGGCTCGATGACAGCGTATCGACTCGCGGTGTTGGCCGGCGATGGAACCGGACCCGAGGTCATCGCCGAGGCCTTGCGTGTGCTCGCAGTCTTCGAGAGTCACAGTCCAGTCTCCTTCGATATCACCGAGATTCCTTGCGGGGGTCAATACTACCTCGAGACTGGTGAGGAATGGCCAGCCGGCTCATTCGAGCACTGCCGAGACAATTCTGACGCAATCCTCCTCGGCGCAATCGGCTGGCCCGACGCCCGCCTTCCAAATGGCGACCTCGCGGGCGGCCAAACCATCCTTGGATTGCGCAGCGGACTGAAGCTATTCGCAAACGTCCGCCCAGTCAAACTCTATCCAGGCGTACAGCACAAAGTGCACGGAGTCCACCAACAAGTCTGGAATCCAGACCTCGTTGACATGGTGATGATTCGCGAAAACACAGAGGGTCTCTACCACTCCCTTCTCCGCCGAATGGAACAGAAGGCGAAGGGAGACAAGGACGAGCCCATCGTCATCGATGAATTCCCCGGGCTCGACGGCGAGGTCGCTTGGGATCCGCGCCCGATTTCACGCAAGGGAAGCGAACGCGTAATCAAGTTCGCATTCGACCTCGCCCGCCATCGCCAGCGCAAGTTGGGCGTTGCGCAGACTGTGACATGTGTGGACAAGTCGAACGTTACACGCGGATGTAGGCTGTTCCGCACAATCTTCAATGAAATCGCTGAGGAGAACCCCGATATCGACACACACGAAGCCTATATCGACGCATTCACGATGTGGTTGATGAGAGATCCAGAAGACCTCGACGTCGTCGTTTTACCGAACATGTTCGGTGATATCGCAACGGACCTCGCAAGCGTACTACAGGGCGGAATGGGAATGGCTGCAAGCGCAAACCTCGGTCCGAATCACATGCTTTTCGAGCCGGTCCACGGCTCGTCTCCAAAGTATGCTGGACTGAATGTGGTGAATCCGATTGCGACTCTGCAATCGGTTCAGATGATGTTCGAGGCCTTGGCTTACCGCAGGGAAGACGAGGACCTCGATATGTGCGCTGATATCCTTCAGACTGCGATTCAGCAGCACTTCGAAGAGGGTGGAATCGTTACTTACGACCTCGGTGGAAGCGCTAGTACGAGCGAGGTCGGGCAGGCAATCGCTGACCGTTGCGAGAAATTGCTGCGTGAGCAGTTCGCTACCGCTTGAGCACTTGACGCGAGGCCTCGATTGGGGCCTCAGATTCGCTTTGATGCATCGGCCATGATGTCGAGTGCATCTCTGAGGGCTGCATCGTTGTCCCATTCGTTGGATGTTGGTGAGTCGAGCAAGGCTTGACAGAGTTCAGCCATTGCTCGGGCGACCTCGTCGACAATGGTCACGCTGGCCATTCTGGCTGTGCGTGAGAGTGGGTTGAGGTCGACGACGAGGACTTGCTTTCCGAGGGCGATGAGCGCTTCACATCTGTCTCCATCCTCGAGCGGGACGAGTACTGCATCGGCTTCTTCTATTCCCCGTGAACTGCATTGAGCCCGAGGTCCTTCGAGGCCGGAGATTCGGCCGTCGGCATCGGCGCCGAGAATCTCGACGGCCTGCACAGATTCAGCCCACTGAGAGCTTGTCCAATCTTCTGGAGCATCGCTATTCGCAACCTCTTCGCGCAATTGCTTGAGTGTGGAGATGAGTTTGCTCATGCGCTCTGGAGTGCGGTAGTAGATGTTGACCTCGACCGGGCAGTTCAGAATTGCAGCGGCGCGGATGGCATCCGCGCCGGCCAGCACGGTCGTATTGCCGTTGAGCGAGATTACTGGGTGCTCGGCGGCGAGTAAGCGGGCTGCTGCTTCACGAATCGCAGCCCGAGCGGAATCGCTTGTTGTTTCACCCAGGAGGTAGTCGAAGGCCTCGCCGCGGCCGTGAGCGATCATCGCCGACTCGGCCAGCAAGCCCGCTGCTGCAGCCTCGGTCAACCTCGCGCGTGCGAGCAGCGAGGCCTTGCGCGGGTGTGAGTCAGGAATCTCTCCCAATCACTCACCCCCGTCAATTTTCATCGATAGATCGAGCGGGGCGACGCCTCTATTGAGAGCGCTCGTCGAGACGAGATCGACCCCGCTCGCAACCCAATCCGAGAGCTCGGCACGGCTCACGCCGCCCGACCCCTCGAGGATACACCAGGCTCGCAGCCCTTCGGTTGCGAGCCGTTCATGGGCCGCAGAACAAGCCTGCGGCCCCATATTGTCGAGCAGCAGCACAATCCGCTCGCAACCGCTGCGCTCGACCTGATTCTCAGCCCATGCCGACGCCGCAGCGAGAGCCTGAGACTCGTCGCGAACCTCAACCACCGTGAAGTCCGCATCAGCCTCCATATCGATTCCCGAGACCGCTGCGGCAACGGCGCTCAACTCATCGGAAGCATCCGGAGCGAGCGCCGCCAAATCATTCTCTTTGATCATCAAAGCATCAGCCCGCGAAAGCCGGTGGGTCAATCCTCCACCAACATGAACCGCCCATTTGTCGAGCAGACCCCACTCGGTCTTGCGCGTGCAAGCAACCCCCATCGAATCGGCAGCACCAACCCAGTCGGCAGTGCAAGTGGCAATACCGGACATGCGCCCAAGCATATTGAGCAGAATACGCTCACATCGAAGCACCTGTCCAGCAGGTCCTGATAGTCCCAAAACCACATCACCGCGCGCCACCGAATCACCTTCAGACGAAGCCCATTCAAGCGAACATTCGGCAAAATGCCTCTCGACGAGCCGGTCGGCAACGGCGCATCCAGCGATCAGTCCAGCAGCCTTCGCGCGTACGCGCCCGCGTATGAATTCAGATTCCGCTGCGGCAGTAGCCTCACCGCCGCCCTGCTCGTCGGCAACCATCGCATCCACCCAACGGTCGATCGAATCGAGAAATATCGCGCTCGGCCCGCCGCCGCCGGCAGCCGATTCGCCGCCCTCCCAGAGGAGGTGGGAGCGGTCGTGAGGTAACCGAGACACATCACAAGGGGGTCGAGGCTCCGCCTTGAAGGGTCCGAACCGTCAAACCGGAGGAGAAACCTCAACTCGCCGAAGAAGAAACCTCATGCGCCATCAGCCGAAACGCCCTCAGGTGCGCGTCGCGGTCATAGGTGGTGGAATCGCTGGCTTGTCAGCGGCCATTCAATTGGCAGTGGAGGGGGCCGCTGTCACCTTGTTTGAAGCGAGGGAGACTCTTGGGGGTCGAGTTCGTTTGCAGGATTCAGGGGATTGGGTGCTCGACCCAGGATTGCATCTGATGCGCCGGCGGGGCCCGTTTCAGCAATTGTTGCGCCGGCTGCGCGCGCCGCGAGTTCTGGGTAAGCGCTGGGATGCGGCGCGCCTATTTTCGATTGGAGTAGAAGTTACGAGCGCGCGTGAAGTAATCTCGAGCATGCGAATCGAGGGGTCCGGCGAAGAAAGGGCAATTCTGCCTGCCGGAGGATGGTCGAGTATCGTTGGCCGATTGATTCTGGGCGCGCGCGAGCTCGGCGTTGACATGGTTGTAGGAAGGGATGTCGAAACTATACTTCTCGATGCGGACGATTGTGTTCGTTCGGTTGTGGTGGGCGGCGAGGAGATTGCCTGTGACGCTGCCGTCCTCGCCGTGCCGCCTCGAATCGCAGCCGGTTTACTCTCGGGGACGAACCTGACGACAATTGCTCTCGATGGCTGTACTGAACAACGCGTTGCAGCCATCGATGCTGCCCTAATCGGCAAGCCGATGAGGCCGTATTCTGGATATTGGGACGAGGGCTCGGGAGTCCTCGTCATTGATGCGACGCAGCCGGATCGCTTGGGAGAGCGCGGCAGCGTCGAGGATTGTACAATCATGCATGCCATTTGCTTGAAGGGGGACGGCGAGGAAGGCCTTAACGCGATCAAATCCTTCCTCGATTCGCGCTGCTCTGGATGGCGAAATATGGTCGCAGCGCGACGTTCAACAGCCTCAATCATGCTTCATCCTTGTAGTGAGGATGAACGAATCGATGGCGGGCTCTACATCCAGAATCGCATTGCTCTGGCCGGCACCCATGTGGCGAATCCACACCAACTCTCAGACGCCGCCGTCGATAGTGGACGCAAGGCGGCAAAGGCCTTGATGCGCGGATAGAGGCTTAGGCGGAAGCGCTCGAATCGTACTCCGATTCCGCAGCACTCAGTCGAGCTAGCAGGTCGTCGACAATTTCTCTGACCACGCGCAAATCGTCTCCTTTCACCACGATGCGAAGTCCAGCCTCACCCTCATCACAGCCGATTTGCAATTCGATTTCAGCAGAATCGGTCCCTTCAACCGCAGCCAGCAGCGCCTCGGCCTTGGCCAAGTCGCCGACCCAGACCATCTCGGTCTCGACCTCAGTCATACCTGCCGCACCTCGCTGGGAATCATGAGCGCTGCGGTCACCACCCATCTTGATTGAGTAAGGGAGTCAGCGCTCAAACGCCAGAGAAAATCTGCATCCGGTTGTACCATGGATAGGCAGTAGGGTGAGCCTCGAGGATATCGAAGCCATCTAGCCCTTGCATCGATCGCAGGATGCCATAATTTGCGAAGTCAGCACCGTTGGGGCTCTCGCCGCCGAAGAAATCGCCGTTAAGTCCGGTGCTGAGTACATCGAGTTGAGTCTTGAGGTTCTGGCGCGGTGGTTCGTCGAACATCTTGGCGCGTGAGCGACCGACCATTTTCATGACGAACCCACCGAGATATTTGTTGACGAATTTGTCCTTGGCAGAGAAGTTCTCGATACCGTTCACGTACTTGAGAGCACGGAATGAACTGCCGAAGGTACGGTAGATTACGGCCACAATCGATTTACCTAAAATCGCGTTACTGAACTTCATCCAACGGTCTTGCTCCGCATCTTCTCCGGCCCTTGGGAAAAGGTTCCCATGCTGCGAATCGATGTAGTGCAGAATGTCGTTCGACTCGTTCATCGCGGTTCCGTCCGAGTCGACAAAAACCGGTACTTGACTCCACTCGGACCAGTCGAGTTCGGCCTTCTTCATCGGTTCGACCTCGACATCTGCGTAGCGGATTCCGCGGCTGCCGAGCAGGGCGCGAATCTTGAAGCAAAAGGGGCAGGATTGGAATGAGTAAATCGTCGGCAGACCGTCGACGACCTGTTCGGGATAGAGGCGAGCTCCATTCGCCTCAGTCTCGGCTGCCCCGCTGACCGAATTCGCGCTACAGGTTCCGTCAGCGCAGCAAGACTTGTTCTCGGCGTCATCAGCCATAATTGCCATATCCGCCGCGAAAAGACTCCCTTTCTCAATGCATCGGCTGAATTGTTCTGTGAGAGAATTATGGACAAAAGCGATTTCAGCGGAGATATTCAGCCCGCCGAAAACCCATATATGGTTGGACGGCCGGATTAACCATGACTGCACTCTTCACCTCCGAATCGGTGAGCGCAGGGCATCCAGACAAGCTCTGTGATGCAATCTCTGATGCGATTGTCGACGCGTGTCTGAACATTGATTCTAGCGCACGCGTCGCAGTCGAAACTATGGTCAAGGGATTGGGCGAGACCGCGGTGATTGTACTCGCTGGAGAAGTCAGCCTAGATGGGGCGACGCCGGATTACGAGGCAATCGCTCGTGCTACCGCCGCGAGAATCGGTTACACCGACCATTCGATTGGGATGGATGCGACTTCGAGCGAGCGCTGTGAGGTTCAGGTCCATATCACGACGCAGGCTGCGAATATTGCTCAAGGCGTCGATGGAGATTCGCTCGATGATGTCGGTGCAGGCGACCAGGGGATGATGTTCGGCTATGCCTGCACTGAGACGGAGGCTGAGGAGCAATTGGAAGGACGATACTTCCCGCTGCCGGCGGCGCTGGCTCAGCGAATTTGTCGCCGCTTGGACATGATTGTTGCAAGCGGGGAGATCGATTGGATTCGACCGGATGGCAAGAGTCAGGTAACCGTCGAATACGATGATGATGGAAATCCACTGCGAGTTCACACCGTTGTCGTCGCAGTGCAGCACGATGACGCCCTGAAGGAGCGCTTCGGGGGCGACATCGAGGCTGAGCAGGCTCACATCCGCGAGATTGTGAAGCGCGATGTTGTCGAGCACGCGATTCCCGCGCACTGGCTCGCAGATAGTTACATTCTGCACGTCAATGGAACGGGTCGCTTCGCCGACCCGGGCGGCCCGTATGCAGATGCTGGAATCACGGG
>CAYFHB010000027.1:0-13660 GCA_964342705.1 uncultured Candidatus Poseidoniales archaeon | reverse complement strand
GGCCCCCTGGTTGCAAACCAGGTGCTCTTCCAAGCTGAGCTAAGCGCCCTGTGAGCGTCGCGACCGTGCAGGGGTTCTTGAGTTCAACCGTCAAAGCGAGAGCGCTTACTCATCGCTTTGAGGAATCGTCAGACGTGCGATGAGAACAAGTGACACAGCAGCGGCGGAGAGAATTACCGCCCTCAGAATTGACTGATTACGGTCCACCACCTCACCGGCTTGCGACTCGGGGTCGCTCGGACCGGTTGGGTCGGCTGGAGCGCTGTGATCATCGGTACCGTATACAGCGCTGAACGGCGATTCAGACACAGCGCCCTCGAACTCGACCTGATGCATCATCGAGATATTCCCCGGCAACAATCCATTCTCGGGCGCCAGCAAAACCAACGCAGAGGTCTGGCAATCCTCATCCACCTTGTGTCCAGTCTCATTCAATTCACAAGAGGTGACCATCCAGCCAGTGTCGAAATCATCGATTCCTTCGAAGACACCGTCCGAATCAGCATCAACCAAGATCCGATGACGTGCATCAGCACGCGAATCATGATTCCTGAAGAAAATTGAGTCGGTCTCGACCAGCACACCATCACCAATCGAGTCTGGTCTCGCCCCCTCGGAGCCGAGTATCACCGTGTATTCCTTCTGATCGTGAGCCATAGCAACCGGCGAGGCGAAGAGCCCCATAACCAAGAGCAGTAGGAGCAAGCGGGAGTGGGCCACAGCCATTCGTAGCGCGGCAAAGACTTCAACATGACTCGGAGGGTGGAGCCGAACGATGGACACCGAGCGCATACTGGTCGCAGTAGGTCTTGCAGCCACTCTCATCATCGGAGGGGCGGCGATAATGTTGCTTGGTTCAAGCGATTCACTCGACACTGAAACCGACTCCTCGATGGTCGATCCACTGATGCAGGATGAAGAGCACGATCACCGAAATGCGAGCCAACACATACTCTATACTGATAACATTCGGCCTCTTTCATTCAACGAATTGACGGCTCCTGGAAACGCGGAAGTGCAGGTCGCCGACTCGCCTGATGGCAATACCTACGCCTACATCGCTGGCTGGTCAGAAATGCACATCGTCGACGTGACCGACCCGACAAATACCACGGTCACTGGTGTTTACTACGATCCAAATACGCAGGTTTTGGATGTCAAGTATCTGGAATACAACGGCCGCGAATACATCATCGTACAGAATCAATTGGTCGATCCTGGAGCGGCCGACCCAAATGTCGGCAATTGGGAAGACCCAGCTCAGGTCACGGTGACCCTTGTCGACGTGACCGACAAATCCGACCCCTCGTGGGTCGATTCTTGGTATGATGCGGACCACCCGAGTGGACCGCATAATCTCTACACACATATGATTGACAATGAGTGGTACATTTTCGTCGCAAATCCCGATTACGAGGCTTGCGACGTTGGACAGGGTGATGCCTGTGGAGGCATCACCATCGCCCACCTGAACTTCGCTGGCTACGGTGACTTGCCGCGCATCGTCAAGGTGGGTGAGGCCGAGGTCAGTTGGGAGACTACTCTCGGCGGTTGGATCTACATCCACGATATGACCGTACAGACATGGCCGGGCGAGGATGCGAATGATGCTCGCTTCGGCCGGACTTACATCTACGGAGCTTACTGGGAGGCGGGACTGCGAATCTTCGATACCAGCGACGTCCCGCATCCGCAGAATAGCCTCGAACAGTACCTCTGGTACGGCTCGTTGTGCCGCCTCTCGGGCGGCACCCAAGCAGGCTGCACATGGCGCGCGCCCGAGGTTGGAGCTTGGATGGAGTTTGCCGACCTCGATGGCGACGGTGAAATGGATTGCGGCTGTACCAGCAATGAAAACGGCGGCCGCGCCTCGTACATCCACTACGCCGAACCAATCGACGATATGGTCGACGCGAGCCACCTCGGTTATGCTCCGGGTAAGATGCATCTCACCTTCCTAGCGACCGAGGTGCTCGACACCACCATTGGAACGGGAATGGGATACCTCCTCGACACTACCGATTACGAAGTGCTGAACGGAAAGGTGACCTTCCTGCCAAAGTTGATTCATGGGTGGGAGATTCCGTTCGCCGATGATCACTTCATCCCAGGTGGTGAGGAGTGGTTGCTGTTCAGCCCGCACAATGCCGATACGCAGATCTTTCAGACAGGTTTACCCGGGCTGCCCGACCATAGTCACGGTGGAGCTTGGGATGGTCGAATCTACCTCTCAAGTTACCACGCAGGCTTGTGGATAGTCGATATAGAGACACTGATGGTTCTGGGAATCAGCGAGCCGAAGAATCGCTCAGTCGCCCATATGGAGGCGACCATCGGTTACCATCTACCACACGGAGTCGATGGGGAACCGCTCGATAGCGCGTACTACGATTTCGGCTGGACACCCTTCCTCTGGGCGGCCGAGTACCACGAGGGTTACACCTACCTGTCTTGCATCACTACTGGACTCTACATCGTGCAACTCGATATCGATGCCCCTTACGGAAAAGCCCTCAACGGTTAATTCAGCCTGAATTGAACATTATGCGTTTTATCGCCCTCTTAAGAGGGCGCGAGTGACCGTTGCATTGAATTGCTTGACGATGACGGCAGGACTGCTGCCTTAGGTGTGACCATGTTCCGAACCCGTTCGATTCCACTTCTCCTGATGACATTCCTGATGCTCGCAGCGCCGCTCAGTGGTTGCATTGGCGTGTTCAAGCCGAGCGGGGACGGAGATGGAGATTGGGAGTGGGTGGATCCGGTTATGGAAATCGAGGATGCAAACCACTCCCACACCGATCTATTGGCTCACCGATTGGCTACACCAAACGCCAAGCTGATCGATTATCATAACCTCAATTGCGATGGCAATGTCAAGCCTCCAGCAGAGTTCGACGATACCATGGGGCGACCTTGTCTTGAGGAATTCAAGAACACGGCACCGACGCCCGGAGATAACTCGGAAATTTCCATCGAAGGAAATTTCCACGAGGATTGTGAGATTTACGCAGACGGCAGCGGCGGCTGCTATGCCTACGTCTCGAGTTACAACCAATTTGAGATCCTCGACATCTCTAAGCCGAACAACATCGTTCTGCTATCGACCTATTATGCCGAGGTTGCTCGAATCATCGACATCAAGGTAACACCCGATAATAACTGGGTCCTAATCAATCACGAACTCACCAATAGCGAACTCGACCCGATTCCAAACGACGACGACGCCAACAGCGGAATGAATCGCCTCGACGTCGTCTACGTCGGCGACAAAACCAGCCCGGTCAAGGTCGCCGAGTGGAATAACCCACCAGCGGGCTTCCACAATCAGGACCTCCACGTTTACTGCGATTGGGACGGGGCCTTCGACCCACGCGAAGAGTGCAGCCTCTTCCTCTTCGGCGCCGACCCATACCCGGAGATGATCGAGGGTAGCAGCGGGACCTTCTACAAGGGTACTCAGGTATTCTATGTCCCCCTCGGCCTCGAATCCTGGCTACCCAACCAGAATAACGAACAACAGAACTCCAGCCGAGAAATTCTCCGCTGGGGAGGCTACACACCCGAACCGCACACCACGTGCGGTGGTTCTATCTTCAACCACGACAATGTCTTCTTCATCCATCCGATAACCAAGCAGAAGATGCTGGCAATCTCATACTGGGGAGCGGGACTACGCCTAGTCGACGTCTCCGACCCACCGAGTTTGGCAGACCCGCTCGGAATCTCATGGCCGCCCGAAGTCGGACGATGGCTCGGCTGCCCAACAGCCGACGATGGCTGGTACGGACCGGAGGGCGGCGGCCATGCGAATATGGACCCAGATGTCTGGTTGGATTCGAATCAAGGCAATGACAACATCCACTACGCGGTTCCGATGGACCACCTGATTTGCTCTGGTGTTAGCGAGTACGTTGCGATGGAAGATTGGCCTGCAGAGTGCGGAAGCGGACCTGAGGACGCAACCCACGGAATCAACTGGCGACACTACACCTACATCGCCCCCGAATACGGCTCGAACGCGAACCATACCGGCTACATCTGGACCATCGATACGACGGATCCAGCCAAGCCTTTCCTCGTCTCGAAGTGGCGCCTACCGGGAGAAGGAACTCTCGCAAATGGCAGCAGTCACCCGCAGCACTACATCCCTGGCGGCTACATCTTCAGCCCCCACAACGGGGACACCGGACTCAATGGCCACATCTATTGGACCCACTACCATGCGGGTGTCTGGATAACCGACCATGGACACGTCTGGGAAGAGCTTGTCTGGGAGAATGGTTTCCCAGAGCCGGACCGAGGCTTCCAAGCGATTTCCGAACTCGCTCCGACCCATACTTTGGGTTATTATCTGCCAGCCGGCCCTGATTGGATTGATGATCCGAAGGCCGATCTGGGTTACGATATGGCAGATTGTTGGGCCTCGTGTATGATTCCATTCGATTGGGGTCTGCAATACGACCCACGAGGCTTCGTGATGATCTCTGAGATGGTTAGTGGAGTCTACGTTGTGCAATTCGATGAGGATTACGACCCTCGCTACGATTATCCCGCTCTTTGGACCGCTGAGGCGGATGCAAGCGACGAATGAGGTGATTAGCGATGAGTGCTAGACTGGGGTTTGGCGCTCTTGCGGTAGTCGCGCTACTGCTTATCTCACCTGTGGCTTCGGCGCACGGCGCGAACACCTTCTCATTCATCATGAGGAACACGTCGGTACAACCTGATGATGCCACCGTGCAACAGAATGATACTCTGATCTTCTACAATGTCGTTAGCAATAAATCGCGGATTTTGGAGGCGGATTTCGACAAAGATGGTATTGACGATTGGCTCTGTGAGGCAGGGCCTAGCGATTCAATGAGCACCGACGACGAATGTTCGTTATGGCTCGACCCTGAACAATTCGAACCCGGCCGTCTGAACATTACTATTCGCGATAACGGCAGCGAAGAGGCATGGACTTACGTTAGCGTGACGGTTCTCTCGGACAACCATACGGAGACCGGACCGCCGGATGGTGGCTTCTTTCTACCCGGCGGCGGTCAGGAACCAGCTGATCCATCCGATGATAATGGCGACACCGAGAGTATTCTGCTCAGCGGGGCGGTTCTAGCCTTCGGCGCCGCCGCTTGCATCTGGATCATGCGCAATATCGGCGGCGGAGAATCAAATAACTCAGCGCAGGAGGGAGAGGAGGAATGAATCAGAACGCCCGTGCTGCATGCGCTGTTCTGCTGACTGCGAGCCTGCTTCTAGCGGGCTGCATGGGCCAGGAAGAGAGTCAATTCTACGGTGAGGAAATCGACCCAATCGTTCCCGTCGAAGACTTCGTGCTCCTCGATGAGAACGGGGAACCCTACCAACTCAGCGACCTAGAAGGCAAGGTCATCGTCATCGCCTTCCTATTCACGCGCTGCCCTGACATCTGCCCAGTCGTCAGCGCGAACTTGCACTACGTCGCCAATCAACTCGGCGACGATTACCAAGAAAACGTAGCAATTCTCTCGATCACCGTCGACCCATGGACTGACAACTCGACGGTGCTCAAACAATACGCGGAAGACCGAGGGCTGCACTGGCCACATCTTACAGGCAGCCTCGAAGAACTCGAGCCCGTCTGGGTCAATTTCGACGTCGGACTCGCCACCTACGATTCAGACCAAGATTCCGACGGTGTGGCAGACGGCTTCGACCTGTGCGCGGACACCCCAGAGGGCGAGGAAGTAGACGACGAGGGTTGTGGACTTGAGACACAACAATCCGAAGAGGGTGATGTCACTGTCAAGCACCATCCACTGAGTTATTGGGTCGACCACACTACTGGAACAATCATTGTCGACAAAGACCTGAAACAACGCGTCTGGTGGGGTGATACCGACTGGAATGCTGAAATGGTTCTCGAGGACATTCGCACCCTTCTGGAGGAATAAAAGTGGGCCGGAAAATCGCCTTACTCTTAGTTGCAGTACTGCTTTCAGGAATGTTGGTCGGCTGCTTGGGCAGAGGGGAAGAGAAGTTAGAATTCAATGGAATCGAATACCGCGAGCCGCCGGCAGCGCCGGATTTCACGCTACTCGATCAGAACGGCGATGAGTTCACTCTCTCAGACTTGCAGGGCAAGGTCGTCGTCGTTGCGTTCATCTACACGACTTGCCCTGACATCTGCTTGGCAATTTCAGCCAATATGGCTTGGTCGAAGGAGAATCTTGGGGACGCGAGCGATGATGTGGTATTCCTTTCGATTACCATCGACCCCGCTCGCGATACAGTCGCTCACCTAGCTGAGTGGACCGAGGCGATGGGATATGATTGGACTCATTTGACCGCTGAGCGACCGAGTACTCTAATCGAAGTCTATTCCTCTTGGAATGTCATTGTTGACAATGACCACATCTCTGCAAGCCAACCCCCTGAAGGCGCGATGAATCGTGTGGTAGTTCTCGATGCGGAGAATAATTCGACTGTAATCGATTACCTGAACTCGAACCTCTCAATCGGCGATACCGTCGGTGACCTCGATGGAAAGGCGATGGAGAGTGTTGGAGCCGAGCGTTCAGATGAGATCGCATGGAGCTTGATGAGTTGGAATCACACCTCATGGGCTTGGGAGATAGCGCATGAAGGCCTGCTCGATGAGGTGGCAACACACAATCATCACCTCGCTTGGGTGGCAGAGGGTGCAGACCCAGCCACACTACCGGTAGGGGTCGATTGCAATGGCCATGGCTGGGTCATGGGTAGTGGAGCGGGCGCTCATTGCATGTGCGATGAGGGCTATGAGCGCCCGAACGGCGACGCCCTGATGTGTGTCCCCGAAGGCTCGGAGGAATCCGAAGAAGTCGACTCGCATGGAGAATCTCTGGGCGAGTACGAAGTCGGCCACTCTACTGTCACATTCATCCTTGACAAGCAACTCAGAAAGCGCGTCGCTTGGACTGGTACCGCATGGGATCTCAACGGCTTCGTCGAAGACTTGCAGACACTCGCAGCCGAGTGATATCCTGTCAGCTACTCACAAGCACGCTTGACCCGTGCATCTACGATGCACGCTAGGGTTTGCGCAAGTTGCATTTTTACGCAAGAGGATTGGAGCAGGTTGCATGAAGAACGCGGAACAAGCACGCAGCCTGATGCTAGCCTTCCTGATGATCGGCAGCGTCATGGTGGGAATCTTCTATCTCGACATTGAGAATGAAGCGGTCGATCAGGCACCGCAGATTTCTGGCGATGAGCCCGGCTCCTTCGTCATCGGGGACATCGACTCAATCTCTGTAAAAATCACCGATGAAGACCCTGACTCAATGCTTCTGGACATCACCCTCGACGGTGAGCGAGTGCCCAATGTGGTTCTCGACGACGAAGGCTGGTTCGTAGTCGATATCAGCAGCCTTGGCGTAGGTGACCACTCGCTGAAGGTAGTCGCGAAGGACCGATTATTACAGGAGGCAATGTGGCACAGCGACTTCACCATCTCCTATCCACCAGAAGACGTCACCGAGATCGTCTTGGATGAATTTGAGACCACGATTCAGTACGGTGATGATGCTGTACTCAGTGGAAATGTGACCCATTCCTCACTGCAATCGTGCGCAGTTGATTGGACCGACGGCGACCTCAACGTTAGCAGACTCGCCGTCGGAATGGATGAAACAGGCCATTTCTACATGGAATTCCCGAATATGGAAGAGAACGTCACCATTTCAATGGAGGCACGCTGTGGAATCAATATCCACACCAGCGACACGGTGAGCATTACCTACATCGTCGAATTGCCCGACCAATCTGGTGGTAACGAAGGAACCGACGAAGAAGACGAAGGCAGCGGTGATGGTGGCTCTGAAGGCGACTGAGTAGGTGGCTCCGACAACGGTACCAGAGCGCGACGCTGTCGTATTCACGGTCACAGAATCGGCATCTTCGACAAGCGCTCGAGATCGGGCTGGTATAGCTCTCTGATATCGTCCAGCCCAAGAACCAGCATGGCCAGTCTCTCGAGTCCCATGCCCCAAGCGCAGACCGGCCATTCGCTTCCCAGCGGCTCGGTGACTTCGGGGCGGAAAATTCCCGAGCCGCCCAACTCCAGCCATTCGCCGCGCCAATATACTTCCACCTCAACTGATGGCTCAGTATAGGGGAAATATGCAGGGCGAACGCGGACGTCCGGATAGCCCATCTTGGCGTAAAACGTCTTTAGGGTCGAAATCAGCATTGGGAGATTGGCGTCCGGTTCGTGGATGATGCCTTCGATCTGATGAAATTCTGGCAGGTGAGTGCGGTCGATAGTCTCCTGTCGGAAGACTCGGCCGATACCGAAAACGCGGCACGGTTCGTGCGGCTTTTCGGCGATATGACGAATCGTATTGACAGTCGTGTGGGTTCGCAGAAGGCCTTTTTGGGCTTCTTCCTTGTCGAAGGTTCCGCCCCATCCCTTACTCCCAGTATCGTGGCCGTGTTCGTGGACTTTGGCCCACATATCAAGGAACTTGGGTTCGACCTCGACCTGTTCTGGTTCGGCGAGGTAGAAAGTATCCTGCATCGTCCTCGCCGGGTGTGATTGCGGGATGAACAGGGCATCCATATTCCATCCCGCAGATTGAACATAATCTCCCTCGATCTCCGAGAAGCCCATCTCGAGGAAGACCGAGCGAATACGCTCGATTAGTGCTTGCATCGGGTGCGGTCTGCCTCCGGCTGGAATAGGAGCCGGTGCGTTGACATCGAATGGCTTGAATTCGGCATCGCGCCATGAATCTCCTTGCAAGAGTTCAGGGGTTATCTGGCCGATTTGTTCGACCTCCTCCAGACTGCTAGCGTCAGTCGCTGCGCCATCCTTAGTCAGAGTCCAGGTCCTGCTGGTCGACTCCTCGATGGAGATGAGATTCTTTCGGCCAATAAAGTGCTTCACAAGGTCGGAATCCAACGATTCCTCGTCCGTGGGTGCGCCGGTCAGCGATTCGATGAAAGCGGAACGTGAGGCTATCGCCGCAGCGACCGACGACTCATCATCGCAAACGAAGGAACCGCCTTCGACCTTCACTCCCAGCGCCTTGAGCAGGCCAACTCCGGGACCTGCTTCATGGCGCTCAAAACCGGCGCCGAACAGCCCCTGCATGTTGCGTTCGGCGGCCTCCGCGCTCTGCATCCAATCCCAGATGCGCGACTCGAGAAGTCCGTCAGCAGCGGCCTTCTCGCCCTCTGAACCGAGGCTCACAATCCGTGAATCAACCTCAGCGAGCTCGACCAATCCAGCCTCGACCAAAACAGTTCCAGCCCCAGCGACGTGGACCTGATCCGTCCAGCCCGTCGCCTCCAACAACCCATCCAGAGACCACGCGCGCTTCGGGTCGGAGAGCATCATGCGCAGCATTCTGCGCTCGTTATTGCCCAGACTCAACCGCTCACCTCGGCACCATCGGTCGCGCCGTCTCGCTTTGATGATTGCCGCCTCGTCGCTTGGCTGAGCCGTTTTGCCGACACGCGCGCGCCCTACCGCTCACTCTTCCTCAGCAACCCAGAGGTTCGTGCCACAATCGACACAATCGTACCCCGCTGGCTTACGCCCGTCCACCCATTCGAGGTGCCCGCACCGACCGCAGAGAATGGATGTGCGAATAGGTGGATCAAGCGAGGTGTCGACGCGGTACATCGTCCGTCCAGCATCTGGCATCTTCACCGCGTCGGGAGCCCAGGCGGCCAATTCCTCAGCATCCACGGCCGCCTCGCTAGGCATCCCCAAGGCGAAAAATAGCAGCATTACACCAGCGATTGAGACAGGTGCACCAACAGCCAAAGCGAAGGTGTCACCATTCGTCCCGAAGATGATACCAGCGCCAAGAATCAGGCAAGCCCAAGCCGAGATGACCATGTTCATTCGAACGTGCGAAGCGGAGGTGGCAGGCGGAGACAACGAGCTGTCGAGTCCGGATGAGCCATTCAACTTCGCCCCCATCTGGCTGGCTGGCCATGTGCAGGGTTCAAGAATCGGACGCGGTCAGCGCGGGGCACTGCCTCAGTAGCTCAGCCTGGTAGAGCATCTGATTTGTAATCAGACGGCCGGGGGTTCGAATCCCTCCTGGGGCTCCAAATGATTTGACTCTCAGGCGACCGTTTTAACTGGGAAAGGTCAAGGGGGGCGCGCTTGGGGCTTGTTGCATGAGCGCGACCATGTTGAATGGGAAGGCACTTGGGTTGCGCATCGAGGCGAGGCTGACTGAGCGCGTTGCCGCGCTCAAGGAATCGGGTGTTGAACCGCACCTCGCTGTCGTGCTGGCGGGGGATGACCCAGCCAGTCACGTGTATGTTCGAAACAAGCAACGCGCGTGCGAGAGATGTGGAATCAAAAGCACGTGCATCGACCTGCCCGACGACGTCTCTCAAGAGCGATTGATGCAGGTCGTCGCGGAATTAAATGCAGATGATTCGGTCCACGGGATACTCGTCCAGAGCCCCACTCCCGCTGGCACGGACGAGTTGGCTATCACCGAGGCGATCGACCCGGCAAAGGATGTCGATGGCTTCCACCCAACCAATCTCGGCCGCCTCGTGATGGGGCAGGCGGACGGTATGCTTCCGTGCACGCCTGCCGGTGTGATGGAGATGATCGATGACGCCGGAATCGACCTGATTGGAAAGAAAGCTGTCGTCATCGGGCGCTCTCGCATAGTCGGAATGCCTCTCGCATTACTCCTCTCACAGAAAGGAATCGATGCGACTGTGACCATCGCTCACTCTCGCACCGAAGATATTGCAGACATTTGTCGCAGCGCCGACCTCGTCGTCGCTGCCGTCGGTCGCCCGGCCACGGTGCAGGCGGATTGGATCAAGCCCGGCGCGACCGTAATCGATGTCGGAATCAACCGGGTCGCCGACGAATCGCGCGAAAACGGCAGCCGCCTCGCTGGCGACGTCGACCCAGCGGCCGCAGAAGTCGCCGGTCACATGACACCGGTTCCGGGCGGTGTCGGCCCGATGACCATCTCGATGTTGATGAAAAATACCGTCAAAGCAGCCGAATCCCGACTCGTCTGAGTCTAATTCAGAAGACTCCGAGCTCGAATTTTCCATCTTCGGTAGCGTGTACCTTGGGGTCCCAAGGTGGTGAGAAGGTCAGATTGACGTGGACGCTGTCGATCCCTTCAGTGGTCAGTGCGGCTCGGTGAACCGCAGCCATCAACTCAGGCGCGACCGGACAACCCGGACTCGTTAGAGTCATGTCGATCTCAGCGTGTTCACCCTCGATTCGTACCGCGTAAATCAACCCCAGATCGATGACAGAGATGTTCATCTCGGGGTCCTCGACCTCGACAAGAGACTCGAGTACGGCATCCTCGCTGACCATTCAGATCATCTCCTCGGCTTCCGAACGCACGCGCTCAAACATATTGAGGAAGCCGTTCGCGCGGCTCGGCGTCAAAGTATTCCGAATTCCCATCGCATCCGCAAATTCCGGCGACAGAGCCGCGACATCGGCCGGCTCCATGCCATTCACTGCCATCGCCGTAACCGTCATCAAACCCTGCACTATCTGGGCATCAGCACCAGCCCGCAAGAGGAATTTTCCAGCATCGTCGCGTGAACAAACAACGTGCGCCCTCGATTGGCAACCGTGCACCTGATTCTCCTCAGTCCACTCTTCAGGAGGCAAGGGGCTGGGGTGTTTTAGAGCGTATTGGAAGAGCAACTCGTAGCGCTCCATCGAGTCGAAACAATCCTCGAACTCCTCGACCACCGGGTCGAGATGCTCCGGCCATCGCCTCTGCGCCATGGCCGACCCTCCGGAATGGTTCTCTTCAATCTGACGAGCGGATTTGCTCAGCAATACCGTTCAAATTCAAGTAAAGCGCTCGCAGACATATCGCAAATGCTTGACGAATGATTGCGCCTCATCCAGTGTATTGTAAATCCAGAATGAGGCGCGGTTCGTCGAGGGCACACCCAGAGCGTCCATCAACGGCTGAGCGCAATGGTGACCGGTGCGGACTGCGAATCCGCCCTCATCGAGAAGGATAGCCAAGTCCTGAGACTGGATTGAGTCGTGCAAGAATGAGACAGCACCGCTCGCTCCCGGCAAACTCGGATCCCCGAAAATCCGAATCCCAGGGATCTCCAGCATTTGGTCAGCTGTCCAAGCAGCCAAATCGTGAATGTGTGCGTGAACCTCACGCATATCGAATTGAGACAACCACTGTACCGCCGCACCCCAACCGATGGCCTCAGCAATCCGCGGCGTCCCAGTCTCAAACATTGCGTGGCCCTCCTGAAACGTCGTCCCTTCGGTAGTAACCCGACGAATCACCGAACCACCCGTCATAAACGGACCCATCTCGGCCATCGCATCCGACCTTACTAACAAACATCCAATGCCGGTCGGGCCAGCCATTTTGTGCCCCGAAATCGCAACAAAATCAGCGCCTAGATTATCGAAGAAAATTCGCTCGTGCGGGGCACCTTGAGCACAATCCAGCAGCACCCTCGCTCCAACAGCGTGAGACATCTCAAGAATCTCCTCAACCGGATTTCGCACACCTAAGACATTGCTCGTGTGAACGATGCATACCAATTTCGCACCCTCAAGCGCAACCTCAAACGCATCCATATCCAGAGTGAATGTTCGAGTATCGATAGGAACGAAGCGAACCTCGACTCCCTTCTCCTTACTCAATTCCTGCCAAGGGACGATGTCGGCGTGATGTTCCATCTCCGTCACGACGACGACATCGTCGCGCTCCAGATTGTAACGAGCCCAGCCATAAGCGGCCAGATTGATCGCTTCGGTCGCGCCACTCGTGTAGATCATGTTCTCAGGGCTCGTTCCAAAATACCGCGCGATATTCATCCGCGCCTCCTCGAGAGCATTAGTGGCTTCGTCCGCCAGAGTGTGGTTTGCCCTGTGAGCGTTGGAGTTGTATTCCTCATAGTAACGAGTCATTGCATCGATGACCACCTGCGGCTTTTGTGAGGTCGCAGCATTATCGAAGTATACCAATGGCTTTCCATTCGGCAGAACGCGGTCGAGTATTGGGAAATCAGCGCGAATCGCGTCGATGTCAAGCGCCATGCCCGAGTCTCCTGTCCACGCGATTCGACACCCCGCTATCAATGAGTGGGCAAAAGGCACCGAAAGGCTTCGGTCCGATTAGCAAGATGCCGACATTTATGGCCGGAGACCTGTCTGAGGCACCCCGATGGTGGCTGGCTCTGGACAGGATGTGGTCGACGCGCTCGGCAAGAAGGACCTGAATCGAGACGGTACTGTGATCAATCTCGCCATCGTCGGAAGCAGTCGATTCTATGATTTCGAAGTCTTCGAGCGAGCCATCGAGAATTGGGTGGATGCCAATGGATACCCCGACCTCATCGTAGTTGGTGGAGCTAGTGGTGTCGACTACATGGCAGAGCGCTGGGCGGACAATAACTCCGTGAAAATCGCAATCTTCTCAGAGGAATGGGACGACCCGGTGCGGTCGCTGCATGATACGGGTCGGGCCGAGGCGGGAAATTCGCTGACTCAGAAGATCCTCGCTTCGGCATCTCATGTGTTAGCTCTTCCATCGCCTACCAGCAAATGGACTCGAGTCGTTATCGACCTTGCAGCCCAAAACGGGATTCCTACTGACATAACTGAGGTAGAATGAACTGCGAGGCCGGTCATTCG
>CAYFHB010000026.1:7437-13840 GCA_964342705.1 uncultured Candidatus Poseidoniales archaeon | reverse complement strand
TCAAGTGGATTCGGCCAGCCAGGCTTTCATCGTACAGGATTGACATACTGGCCGGCTAGTAATTTCTCCACAGACCTCACAATTCGTCACCGCAGAGTGCGGGTCAACACGCGCCTCGCGGTGCAATTCACGAATCTGCTCGAGCGCGTGCAACAATCCATGCCGCGCGCCCGGAGTCTGTGCCTCAAGCGCGGCTACAATCGCCCGACTCTGCTGCCGCATCGCTCCCGGCGCATGCGGGCAATCGCCATGATGAATCGGCAATCCCTTGGCGAAGGCGAAGGCGTGAATCTCCTGCTCGGGAATCCATCGAAGAGGTACGATACGCGGAGCCAATCCTTCAATCGGCGTATCGGTGTGAGGGGCGAGGCGGACACTGCGCTCGATCTCGCCCTTCTGTAAATTCATCAGAATCGACTGAGCCATATCGTCGAGGTTGTGACCGAGAGCCATCACGTCAGCGTTGACCTTCTCAGCCAGCGCGTTGAGGCTTTGGCGACGGAAGACCCCACAGTACGAACACGGCATCAACCCCTTCGCTTCGTCGTGCTGCTGGGCAATCACAGGCATTCTCTGCACCACCTCATCCATCCTCTGGTAGCCCATTTCTTCGTAGCTGAGTGTGACGAACTCGACTTCCAATGATTGCGCGAGTTCGCGAGCGCGCTCCAACGAGGGAGCGCGATAACCGTCGATTCCCTCATCGACGCAACCGGCGACAATCTGCACGTCTCGACGCTTGCCGATGATGTCGACGAGCATCTCGAGCAGAACCGCTGAATCCTTGCCGCCCGAGATACAGGCGAGGATAGTAAACGGGCGGCCATCCTCGTGACGCGCGTTCTTCGGAAGCACTAGTTGGCTGCGCAGGTCCTTTGAGACGCGCTTACGGATCGATTGCCCAAGGTGGTAGGCACAGAAGTGCTGCCCGCTGTATTCCTGATGCAGAATGGCGGGCTTCTCGCAGCGGCTGCACTGCTCCACCGAGATGCCCGCTGCCATGTTGCTTCGGCAGATGACTCGGGCTTCAACCCACCTGAGGCGTTATCGGTGGGTTGATGGGGCTAAATCGCTGCACGCGGCCCATGGGTGAGGCTCGCAATCTTCCGGGCCGCGCCAGCACACCCGGCAAACGCATCTCCCCATGGAAGGAGCGCCTTGTCCTCATCGCCTGTATCGCAGGCGCTTTTCAGGTCGGCGATGAGGTCGTCGCCGCAATCGAATCGCACTTCGGCTGGTGGGCCAACCCCATCGCCTTCATCGGCTTGACCATAGCATCATTCGCTTTGGCCAACCAACTCGTCTTATTCATTGAGAAATTGCAAGGAATCCGCTGATTCCAGCAGACCGACCAGCCGCACTCAGGACTCGGAACGAGTTCTGCGCAGGCTAGAGATTCCAGCCTCGAGCAAACCACTGACCCTCTGCCACGGCACGACGTATCTCATCCCGGCCACAGCGAGCAGGAACAATCCGGCCGAGATGACCTTTCCGTAGGTCAATTGCAACTCGAGAGATTCAGAAACCTGACCACTCCACTGGCCGCCTTCCATCAACGCCACGATATCGAGCATGAAGGCGTCGAACTCCAAGGCAAGCGCAGTCGTCAAGGCAACCCCTCCAATGATAGCCACAGTGTGCAGCAAGTGGCCATTGACGACATTGTTGAACTGACGAACATACTCAGGATCTGACTTCGTCGCATCGGGCAACATCACAGCGTATTCCAGATGTCCGATGACCGCATTTCCAGCCTCATGGAAAAGCAGCAGAAGTATAGCGATTCCAAGAAGGTCGAGGGCAAGAGGCGAAACCAATCCCCCATACAATGTCGCCTCACCGATCTGCGCGGGAAGCGCACGCAGTCCAATCCCCGAGACAGCATCGGTAATGCCCTCGAAAGTAAGCAACGCATGCACTCCAATCACCATCAGGAAGAACCCGACAGCCCAAGTGAGAGATCTTCGGGAGAGTCCCCAGATTCCGATGAGACCTGCGAGAATCGGAGCGAAAACTATGCCCACGAAGAATAACTCAAAGCCCAATTGCAAAGGTTGGAATAACGATCCCAAATACTCGAAGGGGAGGTGGAACCCGTGGGTCAGAATCCCTCCGACCCAAGCCATGATGAAGGGTACAAAGGCCCACAGTGCAACGATTCCAGTTGCAGCTCTGCGAGTCCATAGGCGGAAGGTATCATTGCGAGTCTGGTAGAAAATCCATGCTCCAGTGATGAGGAAACACAACGCCAACGGCACGATTTGGCTGGCGAATCCCGTCGAATCGACCCCGAGCAGGAATCTAGGGATGATTAGGCCATCATCGCCGGAGAGAATGTTGTTCTGAAATGAGGATTGGTCGCTCGCCCACTGCAATCCTCTCGTGTGCTCATACGAAGGGCACCACTCGTTACCCTCCTCGAGGAAACCCTCGTCACACGGTCCGTAGACCTCGCTCATACGGAAGAGCAGCATCATGAGTGCGGCGGTGGCGATGAATTGCAGGAAGAGAATCTGCCAGCGCCGGCGCAGGCGCGGCAGGTGGAGTGTCTGATTCGGTGGTACGCTTTCCATCGCCATTCTCTCACCTCCTTGTTTAGACTGTCTTCACCTGCAGGAGCGCCTGCGATAACTCGATGTCAGGCATCCAATCGATGACCTTGGCTCCGTAGCCAGAAATGGCTGTGAGTCGGTTCTGGCGCTCGAGCTTGAGAACCTCGTATGACATCCGCGGGATGCGGCTGACGAGGCGCTCGAGGTCGATGCTTGATGGAGAGAGGACGATGACCTCGTGGCCCTTGCCAGCGAGGTTACGGATGGCTGGCAAGGTGGTTCCGTCGCCTTCGAGGCTGCTGATGATGAATACCGGCGATCCTCGACTGATTCGAGAGGTCATTGCGTTGGTCACCGCTTGCAGGGGCATGCTGCCCTTTGCAGTGGTTCCTGCAAGCATACTGAGGGCCTTGTAGTACTGTTTGTCACCGGTCTCGGGTGGTAGGTAATTCATCCTGTCACCAAAGGTGACTATCGAGACGGAATCGCGGCGTCGGATGAAGTAATTGGCAATCGACGCCGCGGCGACCGTACCCATTTCAAGCGGATTCTTGAGCACGGTCCCGATACGCGATATGTCTCGCGTATCGAGGATGATGAAGACGTCTGTGACAGCGTCACGAGTCTTCTCGTTGACCATCAATTCGCCTGTCCGCGCGAAAGCCTTCCAGTTGATCATACGGAAGGCGTCGCCGGGCAGATACTCGCGCAGCGAGTAGAATTCCATTCCCTGACCTGGCGTCTTGAGAGTGGTCGCACCGGTGTACATCTTCGGCACGTTCGAGCGGAGGAGTGCTTCCTCAATCTCACGTACCTGCGGGAAGACGGTGATGTCGGAGCGGTCGTTGACGCGGGATTCGTTGACGAAGAGATTGAACGCGTTACGATGACGCACCGAGACTGGACCGATGGTGTAGTGCCCGCGCAGCGGGCAGCGGACCGTGTATCGCATCGTTGCTGATTGACCCGGTCCGAGGTTCATGCGCATCTGATTGATGCCGCGACGCATCTTCATCTCATGCGGCACATTGTCGAATACCTCGAGCAATTGAGTTCGGCGATACGAGTTATTCGTCACATTGACCTCGACGAGGATATCATCTCCCTTGTACACATTCTGAGCCGAGATGCTGCGAGTAATCTCAAGGTCGGAGTGTCCTGTCACCCAGCCATTGATGACGAGGAAGGCGACGAAGGTCAGACCTATGATCATCAATTGGAAGTGAGATATCATCATCCCGATGAGAATCAACGAGACGCCGCTGGTCAGCATAATCGCTGCCTTCCGCGTCCACATCAGTCCTCACTCTCCCCTGAAGTCTGGCCCCATGCCTTGATTCGTTTGATGATTCCAACCAATTCATCGGGCTTGTATCGCCTATCTTCGAAAATGAACTGAACGAGGACGGGGTCCTCGACCATTAGCTGTAATTCGGAGGCCGGCAAGGCATCGAATTCCTCGCGCGATAAGGTGTTGAGATTACGCACGCGACTCAGTAAGACCTGCCGAATCTTAGCCGGGCGCTGGTAGTAATCGTAGCGTCGTGCATCACCGAAGCCATAGTAGATGATTCGGAAGACGTGGCGCCAATCCTCGGGGTCATCCTTGCGGATGAGAACCGCTTCGAGGACGATGAAGAGTGTCATGAAGAGGATGAGCATGGCCATCCAATCATTGGTGAAGTAGACCAGAACGTAGTACAGCAGATTGTAGGTATCGCCCATAGGAGTCTCCTGCTGGTGGCGCGACTCGTCGAAGATGATGATCGCCTTCTCGCCGGCGCTGGTGCTGGTGTTTCCGAGGAGCAAAGCTTCAGCGATGATGTCCAATGCCCACTTCCGGTTATCGTTGATGGGGACCGAATCCTCGTATGGGCTTGCCGGACCAGCCTGGTACAGGGAGTTGATGAGGACGGATCCGTCGCTGACGAAGTGGATTCTACCGGAGGTGGCGTCGAGGCACATGCGGTCGTCGCAATAGCGAACGTAGACGGCGAACGGACCTTGTTCGTCGCCGGCGATTCCTGCCGCCTCAAAGCCGACTGTGAGGTTGCCATCGTCATTGGTATCTAGGTAGGAATCGAGAGTACTGGCGCTGATTGCGTAGCGATTCTCTGCTGGATTGAAAGCGCCTTCTTTCTCGAAGGCTGAGGGCGAGTTTGTGAGCAGATTATAGCGTTCCGAGAAATCCCACTCGCCGGTGTCTTCGTCCCAACGATGGGCGCAGAGTCCTACGTTTTGAGAGGTGATGACTCCGCCCACGTTGGGGTCGTACGGCTCATCGTCGAGAAGATCGATAACGCCGTCGAGGTCGACATCGCGCAGGCAGGGGTGCATCGCCATCGCTACCGAGCCTGATGTCGAAGTAAAGTTGAACGCGGAGGTCTCGTTAACCCAGACGAAGTTGAAGTCGAGTTCGCGGGCCCAGGCCTCGCCGTCGTAGAGGTGGTGGCCGGAGTATTGCAGACCGTATTCGTCGGCGAGTCCTGCCGAATATCCGAAATCGTCCATCAGGATGATGGTGCCACCGGAGTCGACGAAATCCTCGATGGCTTCGATTTCCGATCCGGTGTATCCATCTGCTTCACGGAAGTCCACAATCGATTCGTCGCCGGTGAATTTTGGCAGCGAGATTGTGTCTCGCTCGACTCCGGAGATGACAAAGATCGCTTGCTCGGGATTGTCGATCTCAGCGAGTAAGAGCGGGCTTGAGATGAGGGCGGTTGTCTCGACGCCGAGGTCGGAGACCTCTTGGCGGAATCCGCTGAGATCGTTCCAGTCATCACCGTAGGCAGACTGTTGTTTCTCGCCAGTGATGACGTATGTCTGGAGGATGGAAAAGAGGAGGATTCCGAGCATCAGCCAGAAGGCTGTGGTGATGGCGAGGCGGCGAGTTTGCCTCGACCTGAGCCTCCTCATCCAAACTCGCGAATCCGCCATGCTGCAAGCCACCGTTCCTACGGAACGACTCACGAGCCTCAACTTCGACTTAAGACCGTTATTCACCGCTGAACGAATCGTGCATCGGCTCAGCGGGCGAGTTGGATGTTGACGCCAACCTCAGATATCTCCTCAACGGGCACTGAAAGGAGGCCTTCGACGGTCGGCCAAGGCAGCATCTTCGGGTCGAGATCAGGCTCGAGAGAGACTAGTAGTGCAGTGATGCTACCGCTCGCCATATCTATTCTGAAATCGGCGAGCACACCAAGTTTGTCTGCGGCTTGGTCGACGACATCGCGCCCGAGAATCTCTCGGCCGAATGTCGTCGGCATCTATTCACCTCAAACCGCTTCTATGCCAGAGAGCGTGTCCGGCCGGCGTCGTACCGACTCCAAACCACTCGTCAGCATGCCTTCCATGCGGCCGTAATACTCCATCATCTCATCGGTGATGGTTGGGCGGACGCGGGCGATTGCCTCTTCGAAGGCCTTCTTCGAGACGGATTTGCGACCCGCCCGCATGGCGATGAGAGCTGCTTCACGACAGACCGACTCGATATCGGCGCCGGTGAAGTTGTCGAGTTTACCCGCAAGGTCGTCGAGGGCGAATTTACCAAGCGGCATATCTGCGGTGTGGATTCTGAGAATCTCTTTGCGCGAGTCCGCATCGGGTGGAGGAATGTGGAGGACTCGCTCAAAGCGACCGCTTCGTAGGAGTGCCGGGTCGATCATCTCGGGGCGGTTCGTCGCCGCGACTACGATGACGCCCTCCATCGTCTCGACCCCATCCATGCTTGAGAGCAGTTGATTGACGACGCGATTCATCACATCGGAGCCCTCGCCAGACATTGATCGACGAACTCCGGCGATGCTCTCGAATTCGTCCAAGAAGATGATCGATGGGCTCGATTG
>CAYFHB010000026.1:0-7337 GCA_964342705.1 uncultured Candidatus Poseidoniales archaeon | reverse complement strand
CGGCGCAGAGCCTTCATCGCCGCCTCGCGCACGAGTGCCGAGATGTCTGCGCCGACGAACCCGTAGGAATTATCCAGCAACCAATCCATGTCGAAATCGTCTGAAATCGGCATACCGCGAGTGTGGATATTGATAATCTCCTCGCGGCCATTCTTGTCTGGCACGCCGATTTCCAACTCGCGGTCGAAGCGACCCGGACGCCTCAGCGCCGGGTCGATTGCATCGCGGCGATTGGTCGCGCCGATGACCACGACATTGTCGCGACCTTGCATTCCATCCAACAAAGTCAGAAGTTGGGCGACGACTCGACGCTCGACCTCACCCGATACATCCTCGCGCTTTGGTGCGATCGAGTCTAGCTCGTCGATGAAAATAATCGCAGGAGCATTCGCGGTCGCCTCGTCGAAGATCTCGCGAAGCTGCTTCTCACTCTCTCCGTAATACTTCGAGATAATTTCAGGCCCATTAATGGAGGTAAAGTGGGCCTGAGTCTCACTGGCGACCGCCTTTGCAATGAGCGTCTTTCCGGTGCCGGGAGGACCGTGAAGCAATACACCACGTGGTGGGTCGATACCGAGCCTGCGGAATAGGACCGGGTGCTTGAGTGGAAGTTCGATCATCTCGCGAACTTTTTGCAACTGCTCGCCGATGCCACCGATGTCCTCGTAGGTGATGCTCGAGACCTCGGCATCCTCGTCCTCGTCGACCGCTTCTTCCTTGATGATGATCTCAGTGTCGGGCAGGACCTGGACGATTCCCTTTGGGCTCGTCTGAACAATCTGGAACGGCAGAGCCTCTGCGAACAGGGTCATGCCCGGAATGAAGATGCGATCACCCGCGGCGACCGGTCTCTTGTTGAGGCCACGCCGCGCGAAGCCCTCGATTCCAGGCCCGAAGCGGACCTTCTGTTGCTTGGCCATAACTGGGCTGAGAACGAGGCGCGTGCACTGCTGCGCCTCGACCTTGCGAACCGTGACACGATCTCCAAGGGATACACTCGCATTTTTGCGAATGATTCCGTCTATTCGAATCACTCCGAGGTTCGCATCCTCTGGGCGACATCGCCAGACGATTGCAGCGGTGGAACGCTCGCCTTCAATCTCGATAATGTCGCCCGGCTTGAGATTCAACTCATTGTCGAAAGGTACCCGAGCTCGTCCATGACCGACATCGCTCGGGATGGCTTTCGCAACCCTGAGCTTCAATTCCTTGTCCGATTCGTCTGCCATAACAGCCCTCCGTGCAACCTCCTGTCGTCATCGGGGGTTGTTAAACCCACCAATCGAGCCGGCTCAATTCGAAGAATTTCATTATCAGAATTAGGATGCGTGATGCGGTGGTTTCTTGATATGCACGCGAGTCGCGCGCAATATGACCCATGTTCTTGAGGCCGGCTTCGAATACATCGACTCGAACAATCCTAACGGCTCGCCCTCCGTGCGCGGCTACAATATCATCAACGGACAACTGACTCTCGCCAGCGACGGCGCCACCTTCACCAGCCACAACCCCGCTTGGCTAGACGACTGCCTCGGCGAGTTCCCACTCTCCACAAAAGAGGATGTTCATGATGCGCTCGCAGCCGCTCGCGCAGCTTTCCCAGGCTGGGCTTCGACTCCAGCACCGACCCGTGGTCAAGTGATTGGCAACATGGGTCGACTCCTGATGGAGCACAAAGATGACCTCGTCCGCCTACAAGCACGTGAAATCGGCAAGACGCTGAAGGAGTGCGGCGGCGAGGTTCAGGAAGCCATCGACACCTGTCTCTTCTTCCAATCCGAAGGTCGCCGCCTCTACGGACAGACTGTCAACTCGGAATTGCCCGACAAGGAGCTGTTCACCTACCGCCGCCCACTCGGCGTTTGTGGAATCATCAACGCCTGCAACTTCCCTTCCGCGGTTCCTTTCTGGAAGATGATCCCAGCCATCATGTGCGGCAACACCTGCGTGTGGAAGTCTCCTCAAGACTCTCCACTCCTATCATTCGCCCTAACCCGCCTCATGCACGAGGCAGGTCTACCAGACGGCGTCATCAACCTCATCCACGGCAAGGGTAGCGGCGCAGGTCAGCACCTCGTCGACGCGGTCGACCTAGGTATGGTCAACAAGATCTCATTCACCGGCAGCACCCCTGTTGGCAAGATGATTGGCGAAGTTTGCGGGCGAAACCTAGTCAGCGCATCCCTCGAACTCGGCGGCAAGAACCCGCTCGTTATCATGCCGTCCGCCAACCTCGAAAACGCAGTAGAAGGAGCATACTGGGCCGGCTTCGGAACAGCCGGCCAGCGCTGCACGAGCCTTGGCAATCTCATCATCCACGAGGACATCTACGACGAATTCGTCGAGCGCCTGATGGCCAAGGTGAAGTCGACAGCAATCGGAGACTCGATGCGTCACGATGGAGTCCTCTACGGCTCGATGCTGTCGGAGAAATACTCGGTTGATTTCCTCAAGGGAATCGAAATGTGTGAAGCCAGCGGCGCGACCAAACTCTGGGGAGAAGGTCGTATCACCAACGACAACAAGCCAGCGAATTTCATCGGCGACGCAAGCGAAGGCGTCTACATGTGGCCACACGTTTTCGCCGACGTAACCGAGGACATGGAGTGCTTCCACGAGGAGATTTTCGGGCCGGTTGTAACAATCGTCAAGGCCCGCGATTTCGACCACGCGCTTCACCTCGCAAACGCCTCGCCGTACGGTCTCTCGTCGGCGATTTACACCAATGACCGCCTCGAGGCTTACCGCTACAAGACCGGTATCAAGGCTGGAATGACCGGTATCAACAACTCGACCACAGGCGCCGAGGCTCACCTGCCATTCGGCGGTGTCAAGGGCAGCGGAAATGGTACGCGCGAGTCCGGAATCTGGGTCATTGAGGCTTACTCCTACTGGCACGCTGTGAACGACGAGCTCAGCGGCAAGTTGCAGCTTGCGCAGATGGATGTCGAGGAGATCGAACTCGAAGAGGCCGATGCAGATTACAGCGCACTCGCTTGAACCTCTTCTGGGGCGTCAAGTTACACATCGATTGAACGTAGGTTTCGAGAATTTGGTGCGCAAGCCGAGATTCGAACTCGGGTGGCAAGGTTGGGAACCTTGCATCATAACCGCTAGATCACTTGCGCCTGAGTTTCGGTTCCAGTCAACCGCATTGAAGAGTTCGGCAACTTCGGTTCTGAATTCATAGCATGGGTTCGCCACATTCTGGGCAAGGAAGGCCGGGCAACCAAGCACCTGGCATATGCCCGCAATTGAGGCAGATGCTGGTCTCGATATCACCGCCCAGCGCGCACATCTCAATCGATTTGCCAGCCGCGCCGACGGTCTTGAACCTACGGCCAGCACTGAGACATCTCAACCGAAAGTCGATTCCTCCACCGAGTCGGCCGAACGAGTCGAATCCAATTGCTTATGGATGATAGACAACGCGCTTCGCGCGTCTGGTGTGACAATGAGTCGGGGCTTCACTCTCCCACTCCCCATGAAGAAGGGGTTCGGCGCAACTGATAGAGTGGACCAATGGTGGAAAGGACCCACCGCAATGGCCGCCTATCTGGGCATTATGGTGCTGTACGCGACATGGCGCGGATTCATGGAAGCTGACTTCTGGATCTTTTCTGAATTCGGCCTTTCAGCGGGCGTCGGACACGGTAGCGGAACGATGGCCATCGAGGAGAATCACGCTCACGTCCTCAGCCCGCTATTCTCTCCACTAATCGTCCCTGGCGAGCACTCTTGGATGCCTCAGCAATTCCAGTGGATTTCGCCGGCGATGTTCATCCTAATCTTCCCCGCCGGCTTCCGCGGTACTTGCTATTACTACCGGAAGGCGTACTACCGCGCATTCTTGCAGGAGCCAACCGGTTGCGCGGTCTCCAAGCCATGGGACGAGTACGCAGGTGAAACTCGACTACTCGTCGTCCAGAATCTGCACCGCTACTTCATGTACACAGCACTCGCTTACCTGCCGATTCTGTCATTCGATGTTTGGCTGTCAATCAATTTCCATCATGGCGACGCTCACGCCTACGGAGTGAGCGTCGGAACCCTCGTACTCCTGCTGAATGTCATCCTCTTGACCGGCTATACTCTGGGATGCCACGCATTCCGCCACGTCGTCGGTGGCGCTTCGAATGATTGGACTGGAACGGCGATGAACCGGCTGAAGTATCGTCTGTGGAAGTTCTCGACCAAGTTGAATGAGAAGCACAAGGAATGGGCTCTCTACTCGCTCTTCTGGGTCATGTTCACCGATTTCTACATCTACGCCTGCACAGACCCGCTCTTCGGCTGGACTGATATCGTCCTGTGGGGTGGTTTGTGATGCGCTATGATTTGACTGACGATAATTACACCACTCACGAGCACGACGTGGTCGTGATCGGCGCCGGAGGCGCCGGTTTGCGCGCCGCGATCGCTGCTAGTCAAGAGGGTGCGAGCGTGGCGCTAGTTTGCAAGTCCATGCTCGGCAAGGCCCACACCGTGATGGCTGAAGGCGGAGCCGCTGCCGCCCTTGGCAACAAGGATCCTCGCGATAATTGGGAGGTTCACTTCCGTGACACGATGAAGGGCGGCAAGTACCTCAACGATTGGCGCATGGCGAAAATCCACGCTCAGGAAGCTCCAGATCGCATTCGCGAGTTGGAGACTTGGGGCGCGGTATTCGATCGCACGCCGAAGGGCTTGACCAGTCAGCGTAACTTCGGCGGACACACCTATCCGAGGCTCGCTCACATCGGAGATGCGACCGGCCTCGAGCTCATCCGAACCCTGCAAGAAAAGGGAGTTCACATGGGGATGGATGTCTTCATGGAGTTCACTGTTCGTCGACTTTTCACGACTGATGGAGTGGTCACCGGCTGCTTTGCTTACGACCGAAATGATGGCTCACTCCACCTCTTCAAGGCCAAGTCGATAGTCCTCGCAACCGGTGGCATCACCCGCTGCTGGGCCGTCTGCTCGGGCTCGTGGGAATACACCGGAGAAGGTCACGCCCTCGCTTACTGGGCGGGCGCTGAGATCGGCGATATGGAATTCGTTCAATTCCACCCGACCGGCATGATCTGGCCGCCGAGCGTCAGGGGGATTCTCGTCACCGAGGGTGTGCGCGGCGAAGGAGGTATGTTGACCAATTCCGAAGGGAAGCGGTTCATGTTCGACTATGTTCCTGAGATGTACAAGGACGAGTTCGCTGACACCGAAAAGGAAGCGCTCGAATGGGTCGACGAAGTGATTTCTGGCAAGTTGGCTACCAAGCGTCGCCCGCCTGAGCTATTGACTCGTGATGTCGTTGCGAAGGCAATCAATTCCGAGCGTGATGCCGGTCGTGCGAGTGAGCACGGCGGGGCATACCTCGATATCTCTTGGAGAACTCCTGAAGATGTCAAGAAGAAACTTCCAGGAATGTATCATCAATTCAAGGAATTGGCGGCGGTTGATATCACCAAGACGCCGATGGAGGTCGGGCCGACCGCTCACTACGTCATGGGCGGAGTCAAGGTCGACCCGGAAACTCAGGAATCTACGATTGCTGGATTGTATGCTGCTGGTGAGGCAGCGACGGGCCTGCACGGGGCCAACCGCTTGGGTGGAAATTCACTGACTGACCTGCTCGTATTCGGAAAGATTGCTGGTGAGAGTGCGGCGAAGCGGGCGGGCGAGACCGACGGCTTCGTCGACATTGATGAGGCTGAAATCGCCGATGTCATCGCCGAGACGCTGGCTCCTTTCACCCGAGAGGGTGGAGAGAATCCAGCGGCTGTTGTCGCTGATTTGCGCGACATGATGCAAGAGAAGGTCGGAATCATCCGAACTGGAGAGTTGCTAACAGAAGCGCTCACCGACCTTGAGGCGCTCGAGGCTCGCGCAGCAAATACGAGTCCAGGCGGCTCGCGAATCTACAATCCAGGCTGGCATCAAGCCCTCGAATTGAGCGCCATGCTCGATGTCTCGCGCATGTGTGCGCTCGCCGCGCTTGAGCGTGAGGAATCCCGCGGCGGACATACGCGCGATGACTTCCCAGTGCCCGACCACAAGCACTGGGGCAAGATCAACTCCGTCATCGCGCAAGCAGACAATGGCTCGATGTCCATCGAGCATCGCAAGTATCCGCCGATAGATGATGAACTCAAGGCTCTACTCGACGCCGACGATCTACACGAGGAGGACTGAAGATGGCTGAGGACGTTACTTTCCGTGTCTTCCGGGGCGTCGGCGACGGCGACGGTGAGGCTCTGGGCAAGATGGTCGATTACACCGTCGAGATGGATGAGGGAATGGTCGTTCTCGACGTCATTCACCGTATCCAAGCCGAGCACGCGCCTGACTTGGCGTGCCGGTGGAATTGCAAGGCGGGCAAGTGCGGTTCATGCAGTGCGGAAGTCAACGGTATGCCTCGTCTGATGTGCATGATGAGGATGGAGGACATCATGGAGGAAACTCCCGAGGGTCAGCCGGTCACGGTGAAGCCGATGCAGGCATTCCCAATCACCAAGGATCTCGTGACCGACCTCTCATGGGCTTTTGAGATGAATCGGAAGATGGTTCCAGTCGATGGACCGAAGGAATTCGATTGGGAATTTAAGCAGGAAGAAGCCGACAGAATTCAGGAATTCCGCGCCTGTATCGAGTGCATGCTGTGCCTCGACACCTGCCACGTTCTGCGTGAGCACCAGAAGTTCGACGAGTTCGCAGGCCCTCGATTCTTCGTACGCCTCGCCGGCCTCGAGATGCACCCCCTCGACACAAAGAGCCGCATCCCCGAGATCAAGGAAGACTTCGGTATCGGTTATTGTAACATCACGAAGTGTTGCACCGAGGTTTGCCCGGCCGGAATCAACATCACGGACAACGCGATTATCCCGCTGAAGGAACGAGTCGTAACCGAATACTACGATCCGCTCGCGATGATCGCGCGCAAACTCGGTATCGGCCGCTAAGCAGGAGATACAGCCTCGATGCGCCGAACAACGGCTACTCACAATCGATTTCAGTTGCCAGCAACCTGCCAACAAATCGATGAGAAAATCCCCCACCCACGCCTACGCACGAGGCATCGCGGGCGGGGTTACGTGAATCAGCACAGACGTTCGAAGATCGGCGCCCTCTGATAGATTCAGAGGTGCTTGATGCCGGTCTTCTTCACGTTGGCCTTCTTGATCTTAGCAGGGAGCCAAGCGGGTCCGTTCGCAGGCTTTGGGACCATAGCGGTCGAGCCTGTGAACATATGCACCTTATTCGTACCGCGCTCGCGCAGCTGAATATCAGTGTGACCACGTGTTGCTGCTTTCAGAGCGGCGCCGCGTGGTTGCTTGCTTACAAACACCTGAGCAGTA
>CAYFHB010000025.1:0-14206 GCA_964342705.1 uncultured Candidatus Poseidoniales archaeon | reverse complement strand
TGAGTTTCTCACGGTCTCCGTCAGCAACTGGGGCTTCTTCTGGCTCGTCGCTCAGAGCATCGACAGCTGCGACGACCCATTCGGGCTGGCTGATATTGTCCAAGACGGAATCGGTGGAGTTCCATGCTCCTGCTCCAGCACCGAGTCCGAATTTAGCCACGACTCCGTCGACTCCCTTCTTGCCGGGCTTGCGAGCGACCAAGCGTCGCCCTCCGCCCTTGCCTCGACCTGCGGCTCCCGCCAGCAGGTCGTCGACCTCCGCGCCCATCACAGGTTTCGCCTTAGGAATGGTGCGCGGAGTGATACCATTCGCTTCGTTGAATTCCTCCTGTCGTGCCCGCCTTGCATTGGTTTGAGCGATCGCCGCCTCCATCGAAGGCGAGATTGAATCGGCGTAGAGAATCACCATGCCATTCTCGTTACGGCTGGCGCGTCCAATCGTTTGCAGCAGCGAGCGCTCGTTGCGCAGGAATCCCTCGCGCTCAGCATCGAAAATCGCCACTAGCGAGACCTCGGGAATATCCAATCCTTCTCGCAGTAGATTGATGCCGACGATGACATCGATATGACCGAGTCTCAGTGCTTTGATGATCTCGGTCCGCTCAAGCGTATCAATCTCTGAATGCAGGTAATGGGCCTTGACTCCCATATTGTTGAGATATTGCGAGACCTCTTCAGCGAACTTGATCGTCATCACCGTGACGAGCACTCTCTCATCCCGCTCGACCCTACGATTAATCTCGCTGAGTAGGTCGTCAACCTGCCCCTCAGTCTTGCGAATCTTGACCATCGGGTCGAGTAATCCGGTCGGTCGAATCTCCATTCTCACCGCCTCGGGTAGGTCGCTGAGAATTTCCTCCATCGAGAAGCGGCCTAACTTCTTGTCGACATCGGCCTTGCCGCGCCCGCCGCCGGCGGGCGCATGCAGCAATCCATCGTGAATCGGCCGTCCAGTCACCTCAGACAGATGCCGCAACTCCCGCTCACCGGGAGTTGCGGAGACGTACAACATCTGAGGAATCAATTCTTGGAATTCTGAGATTTTCAGCGGGCGATTGTCGTGTGCGCTTCGCAAGCGGAATCCGTACTCGACGAGGTTCGACTTGCGCGACCAATCGCCCCCAAACATCCCACCGACTTGAGGCAAAGTGACATGGCTCTCGTCCATGATGACGAGATAGCGGTCGCCCGTCCCGTGGAAGTTCTCTGCGCAGAAGCGGTAGAAGTCGAGCAGACAGTACGGGCGCTCGCCCGGCTGCCTGCCATCGAAATGCATCGAGTAATTCTCGACCCCTTTGCATGAACCGACCTCTCGCAGCATCTCGAGGTCGAACTTCGTGCGCTGCTCAATGCGATGAGCCTCCAAATCCCGACCCTCGCTGACGAAGAAATCGATACGCTCATCCAGCTCGGCCTCGATATCCTCAATCGCTTGCAGGAAGCGTTCCTCTCCAGTCATGTAGAATTCCTTCGGATGAATCCAAGCCTCCTCGAAATCGTCCAACGGCTCCCACGAAACAGCCTCACAAACAGTGATTTTCTCGATCCCATCGAACCCGAATCGAATCCTGATGGGATCGTCGCGGCTCGGCATCCAGACATCCAGAACCTCGCCGCGCAACCGCACGTCCCCACGCGCGATATCGCCCGTAGTCCTGCGGTATTGCATCTCGACCAGAGCGCGCATAACCGTCTGAGGATCGCGCTCATCACCGACCTCGAGATGCAGATACGACTCTTGGAAGGCCTCCGGAGGGTTGAGTCCGTAGATAGCGCTGACCGTGCCCACGGTGATGACGTCGGGGCGGGTGACGAGGCTTGCGACGGTGGAGAATCTCTCTTGTTCGATTCGCTCGTTCATCTGCAATTCCTTGTCGATGTAGAGGTCGCGGTTCGGCAGATAGGCCTCGGGCTGGTAGTAGTCGTAATAGCTCACGAAATACTCGACCGCATTCTCCGGAAACAACTCGCTCATCTCCTGCCATAACTGCCGCGCAAGCGTTTTGTTATGTGAGAGAATCAGGGTAGGCAAGCCCAATCGCTCGATGATATTGGCCATCGCGAAGGTCTTGCCCGAGCCGGTTACTCCCATCAGCACGCAGCGTTCTTGACCGGCTCGAATCTGCTCGCACAGCGTCGAGATAGCCTCCTCTTGGTCCCCCGCTGTGCCATACTCCGAGTGGAGTCGAAACATCGAGACATCAGACATGGGGAACACCGCAGGGAAGCGATGCTTCGGGTGGCTGTTCTTGAACTCTCATGTGGGGGGAGGAGGTCACAGACCAATGGCGGTTGGATCGTGGGCGATCACAGCCGCCAGCAATACCCAGCCAGTAATCATCGACACGCGGAACAGAGTCGTCTGGAAGTCCGCGAGTCGCTCGCGAGCAATAATCACCCCGACATTCGCGATCGACATTCCCATAGCCGCCCCGAGGAACCAAGCCTCTGGCATCGGGTCGGCAATCGCAAAACAAGCGAACCAAAGGAGCGTGAGTTGCACAGAAGTACGCGTCGTTGCCTTAGAGCCGAAGCGAGCGGGGAAGGAGTGAATCCCTGTTTCGCGGTCACTCTCAACGTCCATGCGCGCGTAATTGATGTCGAATGCGGTGATCCACAGTGCGACGCCGAGACTTATCCAGAATATCTCTGGGTACCAGTGTAAATCGGTAATCGCGCCCCAGCCGTGCACATCCGCTGCAACCGCTACCCAGGCACCGGCGGGGGCGAGTGCGAGGCAGAGTCCGAGCCATAGGTGGCAAAGCCATGTCCAGCGCTTCGTGTAGGGGTAGATTACGAAGACCAAAACCGGTAACCACGCCATCTGCAGGGCCACTTCGTTGAGTTGCCAAGCTGAGTAGCACAGGAGTATGAGGAAGATTGCTGAGAGGGTGTAAGCGGTTTTCATCGACATCTCGCCGCTCGCGAGATGTCGGCCCGCAGTGCGCGGGTTCGCGGCGTCGATGTCGCGGTCGATTATGCGGTTGAGGGTCATCGCGAGCCCGCGCGCTCCCACTGCTGCGATGAGAATCCAGACCAAGTCTATGAGTTGCTGATTACCGTATTCGGATTCGGCGATGAGGAATCCGATGAGGATGAATGGGAGGGAGAAGAGTGTGTGTTCGACTTTGACGAAGTCGAGGATTTGTTTGACCTTCATCTGACCCCCCCTTCGACTCAAAGCCCCTTTTCGTTCATCCAATCATATACTTTTGTTTCAATCTCTGGGTCGTGGAGGGTTACCGCCGGCCAACGGCGAACCGGGTGTGGGCCGGTGGTGTTGGGGATTGGTGCTGTAGCGTCCCAAGCGAGCCGCGCGCGCGCGTTATCGAAGTGAAGGTCGCGCGCGACCTCGAATCTGCAGAATAATTGCCAGAGTAGTCGACGCTTCCAATCTGGGTCGGTGAGGTCAGCGTCGGCATCGGTAATGAATAGCCAGCGCAGGTTTTTCGCTTCCGACAATGACCAGATTTCATCGCGCAGCCGCGCAATATGCGCGCGCTGCGCCGCTGCAGCCTCCTCATTTGGCTCTTCCATCGAGGCGTCGGCGCGAGGTCCGCCCTCGATGTGCGTGGTGACGACCATCATCGCGGGCCGCAGCATCCTGACGGCGGCCACTCCATCGATTGCACTGGCCGCCTCGGCCACGGAATCCCCGGGTCCATTGGGTAGGACGAGCCCGGAATTCGGGTCGCTGGGCACCGGGCTCGAAGCATCGATCACCACCTTCGAATGCACATCCTGCCAAGGCGAGGAGTGTGCGAGAGTATCGGCGACCTGTCCCTCAAGGACTTGGATGTCGTGAGGAATGGAGACCTTCGAATCAAGTGCGTCAAGCAGGGCTTCGAGGTCCTTCACAGGGTGGTCCGGGTCACAGGCAACAATCGATTTCAGGAACATCATCTGGCCCGCGCCGAGCAATCCCAACGCGGTCTTTCGAGCCTGTCGGGGGTAGCGTTGCTTGCTGGAGACGACGGCGAGATTGTGGAAACCGGTCTCCAACGGTAGGAAGAGGTCGACGACGTCGCGGTGTTGGAATCTGAGCACCGGCAGGAAGGCATCTCCTACTCCTTCGCCCAAGTATCCATCCTCCATCGGCGGTAGGCCGACGATGGTTGCCGGCAGCACCGCGTCGCGTCGGTGGGTGATCGCGGTGACGTGAAGCACTGGGTAGTCATCCTCGAGCGAGTAGTATCCGAAGTGGTCTCCGAACGGCCCTTCGCTTCGCTTCTCGGATGGAATCGTGTAGCCTTCGATGACGAAATCCACTTCGGCCGGAACCAACAGGTCATTGGTCAGGCACTTGGTCAATTTGAGCCGCTTCCCGCCTAGCAGTCCAGCGAATTCGTACTCTGAGAGATTGTCGGGCAAGGGGGAGATCGCGCTGAAAATCAACTCCGGAGGGCCGCCGATACAAATCGCCACCGGCATCCGCCCATCACCCGCTTCAGCCGCGTGGTCGGCCCCGTGTTTGTGGCTCTGCCAGTGCAGCCCGACCTCCTTCGGCCCGAAAATCTGCCCTCGGTACATGCCCATGTTGTGCGCCCCTGTTCCAGGGTCAGCGGTGACGACGAGCGGGAGTGTGATGAACGGTCCTCCGTCCTCCGGCCAAGTGGTTGGAATCGGTAGGCGCGTTAGATCTGGCTCTGCCATTCTGACCTGTTGGCAAGCCCCGCGCCGTACCTTCCTCGGCGCCATCGACATGCCTTGCAGCGCCAACGGAATTCCCTTCCACGGTGCGCGCAAGATGGCGCCGATATCGGGCTTCATCAGCCCGACCATTCGCTTACCAATCTCACTCGGCTCATCGACCCCCAATGCACGATTGGTTCGCTCGCGCGTTCCGAAGAGATTCATCGCGAGAGGAAACTCGCTGACACTCCCGTCTGCGAGGCGCGGCTGCTCGAACAATATCGCCGGCCCGCCGCGCTTCACCAGCTTGTCAGCAATACATCCTGCTTCGAGATAACAATCGACGGGTTCGGTCACGCGAAGCAACTCTCCAGCACCTTCCAGCGCCTCGAGATATCGCGCTGAGCGCACCCAAGCCATCAACCTCGCGTGGCCTCCTCTCGTTCAATATGTTCGCCACGCTATCATAGATAGCGCAGCCGACGGATTGATGGTCTGTTGTACAACGCCAAGCAATGTGGGCGAAGACATCACGACCTGCGACGTGCTGGTGGTAGGAGCCGGTCCAGGCGGTGGTAACGCCGCCCTTCACAGCGCTCGAAAGGGCCTGAGCACCATCCTCATCGAGGACCATCCAGCTATCGGAACACCGGTCCACTGCGGCGAATGCATCTCCGATGTCGCCTGTGATAATCTGCAACTCGACCTGCCGCCACATGTAATCAGCAAGCGTGTCCACGGAATCCGAGTAATCTTCCCTGACGGCACCGCCAAGAAACTCACAGAGGAGGGTTATGTCCTCGAGAAGCACCTCTTCGAGCGCTGGATTGCCGAAGAAGCGGTCTCCGAAGGCGCCACAATGCACCTCTCTCACAAATTGCGCTCGATGACCAAGGAGCACGATGATTCCGGCAAGTTCACTGGCTGGTTGTGCGACGGCAAAGGCGACCAATTTCCCATTCGCGCAAAAATCGTAATCGACGCCTCGGGAGTCGCTGGGGCAACCTCGCGAATCCTCGACCTCAATCCGCGAGGCAAAGTAATCGCTGGAATGCAATACGAGATGCTCGACGTCCCAACCGACGGTTACCTCGACTTCTACATCTGGCCGGAGTTCGCCGAGAAGGGATATCTCTGGATGATTCCGAAGTGCGACGGCCGAGCAAATGTCGGCCTTGTGACCGAGGACAAGCCTCGAACCAAGAAGGCCCTTGACGAATTCATTGAAATCACCCATTTCAAAGATCTCGAACAGGTTGCCCCTCCATGGAAGGAGAAGGGCAACCCTGCGTTTGGTGGAACCATCCCAATCTCCGGCCCGTACGAAACCACCTACGATGACGGCCTCATGTTGGTCGGTGACGCAGCTGGCTTCACTTCCCCATTGTTCGAAGGTGGCTCTCACCTCGCCCTGAAATCAGCCACCTTCGCCGCTACGGTCGCCGCCGAACAAATCGCATCTGGCGACCTTTCAGCAGCCCAGATGGCCCGTTACCAGAAGTTGTGGGGCGACGAGTTCCCGCCTTACGGGAAAATCCTGCGTGGCAAGACTGCCTTGTTCGATTTGAGCGATGATGACCTGTCTTTGATGGCGCGTTGCTTCCCCGACGAAATGAGCAATATGGGCCCCCACGGCAAGCTCGCAGTATGCCTTCGAATACTCCTCCGCAGGCCAAGCCTCTACGCTAGGAGAATCATACCAGCGATGCTCTCATTCGGTTACTCGCGGGCGAAATATTACGGCTGGTGATGGCTATTCTACCGACCGTCGGCACGCTGCTGATGCTGCTCGCGGTCGGGACTGGAATCCTCTGGTGCTTTACTCGATTGCCCGCGGGCGAGCCCTTGGCTCGACACGTCACTTTGGCTGCTCAGGTCGCGCCGTTCGTCTTCCTGATGCTGGCATTCATCTCCGATTGGGAGGCGCTTGATTTAGTCAAGCGGTACGGTGGCTCTGACCTTCCGCTGCTGTATCGGATGTCTGCGGTTTGGGGTGGGCGCGCCGGTCCGCTGCTTCTGTGGGGCGCGCTGATGGGTGTTGTTACTTGGTTCATGTCGGGGCGCAGTGTATCGAATGCCCTCGAGGTTCGGTTGATGCACGGCGCGACGACGGCGATATTGGTGATATCTTGGATTCTATCGCCGTTCGCTGCTTCGAGCGGTTGGGGTGGGACGCTGAATCCGCTCTTGCAGACGGATTTGATGGTAATTCATCCACCGGTCGTTTTTGCTTACTATTCGCTTTGTTTGGCGGTTGCATGTGTCGCGCTCGCGGGATTGATCGAGGGCCGGGATGCGCGAGCGGTTCACGAGGCACAGTTGCACTGGGCTCGTGCTGGTTTTGTGATGGGTGCTGTCGGAATCGGGCTCGGTGGACTATGGGCTTACACGGTGCTCGACTGGGGTGGATATTGGGCTTGGGACCCTGTCGAGACCGCCTCGATTCTACCTTGGTTCGCGCTCCTGATGATTGTACACGCTCGCGCGCGAACCGATTCGAAGCGCGCTTCCGCCATTGTGGCGTCCCCCGCTCTCGGAATGCTGGCGGGTGCCCTAGCTATCCACGCTACTCTAGTCACCCGAGCAAATGGAGTCTGGGCTTCAGTTCACTCATTCGTCGGCAATGAAACCGGCGAGTTCTACGACGATCCATATCTGCGAATCGTGCAACTCTTCGATGATGGCGCAGCTGGAATTGAGGTCGCCGCTTACACCCTGATGATGCTCGCTCTATGTGTTGGAGCGGTCTGGTGGCTGGCCTGTCAGCAGAAGCAGGCTTTGGCCGCTCGAGGGGCGACCAGCCTTGCCGATTCAAACCGCCCTCTCGCCTCGGTTTTGGTTCTGCTGAGTCTCGCGGTCGGTGTTTGGATGGGTTCGACCGCGGTGACTCTAGTCGGAGCCGCGCTGATGCTTCTGTTAGTGCGCGGCGAGGCCGAACGCCCGCCGGTGACGATGGTCTTCGCGGGCGTTTTCCTGATGCTTTTCGCCAGCTGGACTTGGACGGCGACGCTGGCGCAGGCGATTGTCGGGATGCTTTTGTTCCTCGGGCCGTGGCTTTACTCAGCGGCCGAAGAGGAAGAGATTCCGCTGGCTTTGATGTTTATCGATACGCGCGTGAGGATGAAGGTCGCGCGCGTGATTCCTTGGTTTGCAGGAGCCGCTTTCCTGACTCTGACCTGGCTGTTGTTGACGGCTGAAATTGATGGTACCAGCCTCGCAGCACACGAGTTTTACGGAGCACCAATCCTTGCAATTGCAGTCCTAGGGCTGACGATTTACGCTTGGGGAAACACCGTCGATGCACGTCGAGGTAACGCACTGATGCTGACCACGCTTGGTGTCTCTTTTGCCCTCGCCTACACAGCTGACAAGTTCGCTCTCCCGGGCGACCCTTCGCTGATGCTGACCGATACGATTTCGCGCGGCGCGCTTGCCATGTTCATGCTGACTTGGTTAGTAGTCGCGCTGCCGCCGAGCGCCAAAGCTGCCTACGACGGCGCTCGACAAATCATACCGAAATTGCGCGAGCGCGGCGTCCGCGCTCCGAGCAACCGCGCTCGCCTACGCCTCCTCGGCTCCCACCTTGCACACCTCGGTATCCTGTTGCTGCTCGTCGGCCATGTGCTGACAACCACTTTGGTCGACCGCGCTGATCCGAGCCATCTCATCACCCTCGAGAAGGACAGCCCGGTCGAATTCAACGGCTACGAATTCACCTTCCGCGACACAGTCCTCTGGGGTGAGGACGACCCTGAGTATGACTTTGCGATTGGCAATGGTTTCGCTGGCTTCGTTATCGAGGTCACACGAGACGGTGAAGAGGTCGACGAGGTCACGCCGGGAATCCTCAGATTTGGCTGGCAAACGACTCGCTCGGAGGTCGACAGAATGGTTCGTCCGAGCGGTGATATGATCTTCATCCTCGACCAACAACAGGCGGAAATCAGCCTCACTGCAATGATGCGAGGCGAGACAGATGAGGTCTCAGAAATCCGCGTCACGGTCCACGATTTGCAAGGTTCTCATCTCGTTTGGGCCGGATGGGGCCTCATCATGCTTGGAGGCTTAGCAGCTCTGATTAGCAGCGACCGCAGCCCCTCAGCAGATCCTGAGGAAGAATGAGTCGGGGCTCGATCAGCCCCACCACTGGTCTTCCTCAGCGGTGGTCTTTTCCAGCGCCGCAACGAGAATCTCGAGGGCGCGGGGGTAATTCTTCTCGAAATTGATAGTTTCGTTGAGCACCAATTCATCACCATTGAATTCCCTAATTTGGAGGTGATCATCGCCGTCAATTTCGCCGAGATATTTGATATCGACATAGCGACCTTTCTCCTTTGACTTCTCAAGGAAAATCGTCCCGTCATCCTCGAATGAATTGAACAGGTCGCCGACGGAACGAGCCGTAACCTGCTCCTCAACGCCACCATCGATTATAGTGAAAATCTTCGTGCCATCGCCAACGCTCTTCCCTTCCATATCCATCGCGTGAGCCATCCGCGAAGCAGCTTCGATTACCTCTTCGCCATACTTGTCGTAATTCTTCTTGAGATAGGCGGAACGTGCCATTGAGACCAATTCAGCGTGCTCTTCCTTGTTTCTGACTTCCCAACTCTGGTTGGCTGAATTATACTCCAACTTGAAGCGCTTACCACGGTGCTCTGGAAGTGCTTTCTCGAATTGACGCACCGTGAACAAAAACAAGATTGGAAGTGGTAAACAAACTATTGAAACAATAATTTGGTAGAAGAAATAGACGTTCATATACAAATCAAGGTAACCATGCGTAAACAAAACTGCATCCGACGGGTCATCGGGATTATGGTACGCTGTCGTCGTCGATCCTACGGGGTAATCCTCCAACCATTCTTCGGCATAGTCTGGATGTGAGAAATTCACAGAATGGGCATCGAAGGTGTATCTTTCACCCTCGTAACTAACACCATCAACTTCCCAAGAAAATGTGATGATTGGCCAATATCCATCATAATGGCAACCTCCATCCATATTTTCGTAACACCAATGGTCCATAACCCAGGTTCCGTCAATTGTGGCATCGACAGGAGTCCAATCGTCGGTCACCATCGGCGAATTGTAGGTGAATATCGCAGATACAGCGAGGCAGAGCAAGAAAGCTGCAATTGCAAGCGCGAGTAAGTTTCGTGGAACGTTGGTGAAAGCGAAATTCGACGCCATCATTTTCAATTCGACTTTATCTGTCGCATCCTCTTTCTTTTTCTCAATCTCACTAGGAGTTAGATTACCTCCGATGCGCCGTTTCAGGAAATTCCATGGGCGGTCTTCCACAGGGATATCACGGAACATCCAGAGAAGTAAGGCAGCGAAAATCCCTAGTGGAATAATCAACTCAAGTACATCGAACACTACAGGTGGAAGTGAGTCGATGAATTCCCAGAAGTCCATGAGTCGATTCTCCTCGGCATAAAGCCGTCCTTTGGTTATCCACATCACGAATAAAGTAAATCCCAGCCGGCGGCAGTTCAGATTATCGATTTCGCCTCGTTCTCACCCTACGGGTGAACCGAGCGTATCAAAAAGGGGAGATAGGTCGGCGGCTCGCTCATAGGGGGCAATACCATGGACAACGGAGCCATCGTTCACATCGATTACGACCTGTACGACGCCAATTCCGGCGATATCATCGAGACGACTCGCGAGGAGATAGCCAAGGAGCACGAGGTCTTCCAAGAAGACCGCACCTACGAGCCTATGATTACCGTAATCGGCGACGGTCGTCTCATCGGTGGCTTCGAGGCTCACCTCGCTGAGGCCGAAGCCGAGACCGAGTATACATTCGACATCGAGCCAGCTGACGCATACGGTGAGCGCGACGCTTCTCTCGTCGAGACAATCTCACAGAACGTTCTGATGCGCAGCGTGCGCGACCCGAACATGCTGGCCATCGGCGCTCCAGTCGAGATTGGCGGGCGCAACGGTGTCCTTCAGATGCTACGCGCAGGCCGCGCTCGCATCGATTACAACCACCCACTTGCAGGCACCACCCTGCGCTACACCTACACCATCGTCAAGGTAGTCGAAGACCGAGCTGAGCGCGTCGCGACCCTCTTGCAGATGAACACCGGCCGCTCGGACTTCGAGGTCGAGTTCGACGGTGAGGATGTCACCATCACTCTCCCAGAGTCAATCGCATACGATCAGAACTGGGCATACGCCAAGTTCTCTCTTGTGCGCGCGCTACGCGAGCACCTTGAGGTTGGCACTGTCGTCTTCCGCGAGGTTCACGAGCCACGCGTTGCAGCTGACGAAGAAGAGTGAGAAATCAGTCGGCGCGAACCTCGCGCCGTCTTCTGAGAGTAGAAGGGTGCCTCTCGGTACTCACAGGGCACGTCAACGCCTTACGGCTCAGTTGACCCTCTTGTCGTCATTGAGGCATTGACGACGAAGCAACCACCCGTCAAGAACCTGTTTGACCGGACGCGCAAGCGTTCGGTTGAAGTCTGAGCGCCGACCCAGCACCAATCATGCGCGCACGCGTGGCAGCCCTCAGTATGCTGCTGATGCTCATCGTATCTACCGCCAGTGCGGGTTGCCTAGGCCTCGTCATGCAGCGCGAAGTAATGGAGAGCATGCGCGAAGAACCAGTTGTCATCAATAAGGAGGAATCGCACCTCTGGGATGTCACATTCGATTCGGATTCACTCTCTTCTGAAGCGATTCAATACACGAACGAGACTCAAATCGCCTTCGACGATACCGTCTCGAAACTAACGATTACCTTCCGAGCGCAATTCCCTTACTCTAGCATCCTCGAGGAGGTCGTTCCCAACGGTACCAACGAGTATCGCTACGTTCAGGTGCGCGTGTGGGAGCCCGGGGTCAAGGCCGCAGGAGGAGACCCGTATTGGGAGGTGAGGGCTACCCAGGACTATCCATTGGAGCGCTTCGAATTCTCTGATCTCGTCAACGGACTGTGGCTTGTCGAAATCGACGCACGCGGTTATGGCTGGGATTCGCCCATCGACCAAGCTTCTTTCCACGACCATTTCGACATGACTGTGACCATCACCAAGCCTTGTGTTCACTTTGCTGAAGTTCACGAAACCGGCGAGTGCACCGACTTGTCAGTTTTGCAGAATCGCTGATTTCGCCAGTCACGCCCCTTTGGGGCGATGCGCAGCGCTTATGAGGGGAGGTCAGGTCGCCGCGCTGCTGAGGACCCTTCATGAGTGAGATTGAGTCACCCCTAGTGCCGTACGATGTGTACGAGACGCACGCGGTTCACATTGGAACGAACCAGAAGTCTGCGGACATGCAACGCTTCCTCGATACCGACCGTGCTGACGGTAGCGGACTGCACTTGCTCGACATCAACCAGACGGATGAGCGTATCCGCACTGTTGCGAAGTTCCTCTCTCGCTACGATCCTGAGCGCATTCTCATCGTCAGCGCTCGTCAGTACGGACAGCGCCCTGCTCGCAAATTCGCTCAGTCAATCGGTGCCAAGCGCATAGTTGGGCGCTTCATTCCAGGTACGCTGACCAATCCACAGCTGCGAACCTATCAGGAGCCTGAGGTTTTGTTTGTTACCGATCCGGCTGCCGATGCTCAGGCCCTGTCTGAGGCTGTTGGCTCGGGCCTGCCAATCGTTGGCATCTGCGATGCCAACAACACTCTGCGAAATGTCGACCTAGCTCTGCCTGCTAACAATAAGGGTCGCAGGTCGCTGGCTCTAATCTACTGGCTGCTCGCCCGCGAGATTCTGACCGCGCGCGGTGCAACGACCTACGCCGATTGGGAGCGCGCGCAGGACGTCGAAGAGTGGGAATCCACTTTCTGAAGTCCGAATCTTCAGTCTGAGTGTCTGTAGGCACCGATATTCTAGTCTGTGAAGCGGATTGCTGAACAGATTGGGCAGCGTTGGATTGATGATTGACGGGTGGGGCCGCGATATCATGGTCGAGCCGGTGCCGCTGTTTCTAGCCCCGATGGCTGGCGTCACCGATCTGGCCTATCGGCTTCTAGCGCGCGAGGTCGGTGCTGACCTGACCTTCACCGAGTTCACCGCAGCATCTGGCCTGTCACGCCACGCCAAACACTCCTGGCTCAAGGTCGAGTCGGACCCGCGCGAATCGCCTTTCATTCCGCAGATTTTTGGTGGCGATATCGATGAGATGGTGGCGACGGTCAAATTGCTGCACGATCGCGCCGACATCATCGATCTCAATTTCGGCTGCCCGGCGCCCAAGGTCTGCCGCAATGATGCCGGTGCCGCGCTCCTTCGAAATCCAGACAAGGTGGTCGATATGGTCCGTGCCTGTATCGATGCATCTGATGTTCCGATTACGGTGAAGATGCGATTGGGAACCGGCAGCGGACCGAATACAGCCCTCGAGATTTGCAAACGGGTTGAGGCCGAGGGCGTCGAGCGAATCTGCGTTCACGGCCGCACTCTCAAACAACGCTACTCGGGCGAGTCTGATTGGTCGCAGATTCGCGACATAGTCGAGGCTGTCGAAATCCCTGTCATAGCAAACGGAGATGTCGTCGATGCGCAGAGTGCTGCCGATTGCATCGAAGCAACCGGTGCGGCCGGCCTAATGATCGGACGCGGTGCCATCGGCCGGCCAACGATTTTCCATGAGATCAAGCGAGACTTGGGTTGGCTACAGAATGAGCCACTTTGGGGCAGTGATAGTGACGCAGTAGCACGTTCTTGGTGCTGGGAGCGATACCTCGATTACGCTGGAGAAGTCTACGAAGAAGGCGAATGCAAGAACCTCAAGAGACACGCGGTCTCGTTCACCAAGGGGCTTCCGGGGGCCTCGAATATGCGTGTGGAATTGCATTCGATTCAGGATCAGAAATTGCTAGGAGCGCGCGTCTCGGAGTACCTGCGTGAGCTCGCCGACGCGCGCGCGATGGTGGTCTGATGCACGATTCAGTCAACGTTCTCGGGGGCGAATTGGGGCTGTGTTCGTCAGCCCCTTTGACGGGTTGGTTTCGCGATGGATGCTGCAATACCGACGCTCGCGACAGGGGTTCGCACACGGTCTGCTGCGTGCTGACGAAGGAGTTCCTAGAGTTCGCTCGCGGACAGGGCAACGACCTGATTACGCCGATGCCTCAGCATGGATTTCCTGGGTTGAGGCCGGGGGATCGATGGTGCGTCTGCGCCCAGACTTGGCAGGATGCCGCAGACGCTGGGGTCGCCTGTCCGGTGGTGCTTGAGGCGACCCACGAGGAAGCTCTCGCCGTGTGTAATATCGATGCACTGCAAGCCCATGCCTACTCGGCAGACTGAGCCATGGCTTCGTCGAGTCGCTGGGCTACGGTTCTCCAGCGGCGCAGGGTTCGATCGATATTGGTCAAGACTCGTTCTGCTACGTCTGCTCCGTCGGCGCCGGCGATGCGGTAGCCGTATGGCATACGGCCACCGAGGGTATTGAGGAGGAGTCGCTGGGCATCGATCGAGACGGTTGCGAGGATCTCCTCGACTTTCTCTATGCTCAACTTATTCTTGCGCACTCCGTTGAGCAGCGCTGTTGCAACATCTTCGTCGAGGCGGCCGAGCCCGCCTCGTCCCATCAGCCAATCC
>CAYFHB010000024.1:0-14490 GCA_964342705.1 uncultured Candidatus Poseidoniales archaeon | reverse complement strand
AAGTAACCGCGCGCCGCGAAGACGATTCCAATCGCATTGAACCAGAAAGCGATCATCACCCACGACATCGCACCGATGAAATCGCTTCCAGAGAGGAAGGAGATTGCCTCGGGCAATTCATTGCCAATCTCAACCAGGTGCGCAGCGGTGTAGACTATCCAGTTCGCTGACACAAGAGCCCCGAGGACATGCCAGCGCTCGGCGCGACAGAATGCCACGAACATGATAACGACCGAGGTCGCCAAAGCCCAGACGCTACCGAGATAGAGATGGTCCTCGAAGACGGCAGCGTCAGATATTGTAGCAAGCCAAAACAATGGAACCAGATTGACGAGAAGCAGGATAATACCAGTAATCAGCATATCTCGGTGCTCTGAAAAATCAATCTTGGCCGGCAGTCGAGAGAAGGTCGCACCTTCTCCAGCATCGTAAAGAACGCCTCGGAAGGCAATGGCGAGAATCGTGCCGAGCATCATCGAGGCCGCCCAGAAGGCGAAGAAGTTAGCAGCTAGTCCGGCCCTCTGAACATCGATAAGTTGAACCTGAATATCGCCGGATAATTCCGGCATGCTCGCCGCATAGGAAACACCGATGTGGAATGCGGCGACCATGGTAAAGAGAATCGTAGCTTCCTCATTTCGGTTCATCTTCGCCAAAATGAAGGTCGAAATTGCCATGAAAGCAATCGTAGTCGCCAAGATTGCGTCGATTAGACCGAAGTATTCCGCTCCAATTGGAAGAACACCCAAGACGAGAACTCCGACAGGAGTGCGCTGGGCAACTGAATCGTCAGGGAGGGCAAATACCCAGATCCTTCCCAATACAGCCGCGAAAGCAGCTGCGACGGGAAGGATGACCAACTTTCCAGTATCAATCATCGCATCGTCAGCGAGGGATGTGGCAGCCATGAAGAGCAGAAGCAATCCTGCAAGTGCCACAGGGGCCGAAGCCAGACCAAGAGCCTGACCGACACCCCTCGCGTTCCCGTTTTCGTTAGACATCGTTTCATCACCGTCTATGTGCAGCCTGAAGGCTCAGCGTCGCGCCGACCTAAAGTCCTGTTATAACCGTTCTCGGATGACACGCTACGTAGTAGCGGCACTCTTGTTGAGATTCTGAGTTTCAAAGCGCTCGGTAGGCGATGTCGCGGCGGTGATGCGAACCGTCGAGTTCAATCTCGTCGACGACGGCATAAGCGGCTTCGACAGCGGTTGTCAAATCCGTGGCAATTGCCGTCGCAGAAAGGACTCTTCCACCGCTCGAAACGAGTAGATTCTGGGAGGTAATCTTGGCGCCAGCCAAGTGGACGAATGCGCTTATTTCTCCCTCGTCAATTCGCGTCTGAGCCCCATTGATTTCGCGGCCTGTCTCAGACGGCCCAGGATATCCTTGTGAAGCAACTACGACGGTGACTGCGGACTTGTCTGAAAATTCGGGTTGGATGCTGTTGATCCGTCCCTCGGCGGCTGCGAGAAGCATGATGCCGAGGTCGCTCTCGATAAGTGGAATGGTGACTTGGGTTTCCGGGTCACCAAAGCGAACGTTGTACTCGACGACGCTCGGAGCCCCCTCCTCATCGATCATCAATCCGACATAGAGTACACCACGGTAGGGTATCTCCTGATTTCGCAAGTGGTGGTGCATCGGTTCGACTATCTCATCGATGGCTCGTTGTCGAACTGCCGGGGTGACGACCGGCGCTGGTGCATAGGCACCCATGCCTCCCGTATTCGGTCCGGTATCACCCTCGCCGACACGCTTGTGATCTTGGCTCGCGGGCAAGCAGATGTATCCGGATTCGTCCATGACCACTAGCATCGAGGCCTCCTCGCCCGAGAGAAATTCCTCGAGCAGGACGAATCCGTCGGAGGCAATTGAATCGAGGATGAAGGACTCAGCCTCCTCATAGTCCTCCGTCACCACCACGCCTTTACCCGCAGCCAAGACATCTCGCTTAATCACCCAAGGCGGTGAGTAGCGCGCGAGCGCCGCCTTGACATCTGAATCTGAATCGAGAATCTGCACGCCGCCCGTAGGAATTCCGAGTTGTTCCATCACTCGCTTGGCGTGCAGTTTTGAGCCCTCGAGCTCGGCACCAGCAGAATGAGGTCCGAAACTCGCAATACCGACCTCGCGTAACCGGTCCGATAGTCCAGCCACCAATGGAGCCTCCGGACCAACCACAACGAGGTCGACCCCCAATTCTCCCGCTAGAGTGACAACCGCCTCGACATCGGTAGCCGAAACCGAATGATTCGTCCCTACCAGAGCTGTCCCAGCATTGCCAGGACAAGTGTGAACTGAACCAACCGATTCGCTCTCACTGAGCCCGATTGCCAAGGCGTGTTCGCGACCGCCTCCACCAACGATGAGCACGCTCATCCCAGCCATATCAAGGCGGCCCGAGCGCGAAGGAGATAATGCATTCCGCTGCTCAGTCTCGCAGACTGAGCAGCCAACCTAGCATGAAGAATCAGTATGGAACCGATTTCAGTCCCAACCGGTAACCCAGCACGTTGAACGAACGATGAATCACCGGAGTCAAGATGATGATGCCGAAAATCGCTGTCCACAAGTCCTCATGCATCATCGCCTCACCGCTGTACAGCAAGCCTGCAGCAGCGAAAATGAAGACTGCGAAAGGCAGAGTGTCAAGCAGGGGTGCCTGAGAACTTACCTCCCCCTCTCGCTTGAGTCCGCGCCTCCGCTTCACATAGGAACCGGCCATGTCACCCAACATGCAAGCGAATCCGAGGGTGAAGCCCACCACGAAAGCGGCACCCCACTCGCCGCCGATCCAGAACCAATCTCCGGCATCGGCGGTCAGAATCGGGTCGATGAAAGGTCGATCGGAAGCCATACCATCACCGTCCCAGAGCCAGTGAGCAAGCATTACCAGAAGGCCTGAGAGCATTCCCCCACCGAAGAGCCCCTCCCATGACTTCCCGTCTCCAAGCAAGCGATTCCCGTCTGAATGGATACGCCCACCGTCGATTTTGTGGTTCTCCAAACCAAACTTATCTGGCAGCCACTTTCCGAACAGCATCGCCCCTGTATTGGCCAGATAAGCGGGGCCGAAGATAATCAGCACGGTCAACACATTCAGTGCATAATCAGAGGCCCCCGAAGCGGGGAATGATATGGCCGACAGGTCACTCATCGGCGACTCCATACGCTCATTCGGGATGAAGTCTCGGTTTGGTAGAAGTGCCGGTTAATGACCTAAAATCGGTCATCGGGAACTTGCTCATGCCGCCGATTGCTATATTGGCGGCTCGACGCACGAGTAGTCGATGAGACGCACGAAGTCGACTCTGCTTTGCATTCTGATGATTGGTTCTTTGTTGTCGGTCGCGCCGGTTTCGGTAAGCGCTCAGTCCGGCGAGACCGTTGTCGATTCGCAGATTGAATGGACCGAGGATCGTTTGCTTGAGGGCGATGTGCGAATCGTTTCCGGTGGTGAATTGACCATCAATGGATTGACTCTGACCATCGCTGATGAAGTCAGTGTCATCGTTGAAGAAGGTGGAATTCTAACTGTACGAGATTCTTCGATTGAGTCGCAGAACGCACCGACTGGACTCGCGGGTTATGGGTATTGGGACGTGGAAAACCGCTCGGCTGTCCTGATTCCCGGCTCTGATTATGGCGTCGCCTTCAGCGCCACGTTCCATGCTCCGGAGGGTCATTCATTCTATGGTGGTCAAGCTATTGTAGACGGGATGGATCCTGTAGATACGAATGGAAGTGAATTCACCCTTGAGTTCAGCGAGTCAACAGAGGATATCTGGGTAGGACTCGTTGCTTATGGACACCAATCCGTTCGTCTGGCTTCTGTTACACTCACACCTGAAGTCGGTTCTGAGGCGACGCACGATGCAATCGTTCTCGAGTCTCGTAATATGATGGCCTTGGATACCGACGATAAGTCCTGCCTGCTGGATATCGATGGAGAAGCGGATATCGCAGATTCATCGATGCTGGGGTGTGAAGTGGTCGCCAACGGTTCTCTGACCATCCACTCCTCCTCTTTGGACCGAACCGGACCCGTCTTCGTAAATGCAGATGGAGAGCTTGTCTTGAGTGGTAGTACCAGTTTCACGATGAGCACGGATGACCACGACGTTCGCGCGCACGCTAAGGCAGCTCTCCACTGGGGAGACGAGGTGATTGGTAGCGGTGGTCATACCGACCGCTGGGAGCGCATCATGGGGCCGCAGATAGTGGAATTCGACGCGGTCGGAGTTCTGTTCCGTATACTTGATTTCGGTCCACTTGAGACTACCTCCTCGACTTTCTTCAGCGATGAGAACGGTGTCGGCTTGATCGACGCCGGACAGCCAAGAACGGTCGAGATCGGTTGGGCCGATGGAGGAGTTTGGAGCGAATCGGCACGAATCGAGATTATCGAGTACCGAACGGGCTGGAACATGGACGGGGACCTGCCCGATTACGGAGGGGATATCGTGCCGCTGACTTGGGATGAAGTGATTCGTATCGACGATGGTACTCCCCTCATCGATTTCGTCTCCGTCGAATACAGTCAACCCACCGAATCAGTCTCCCGCAGCAGCGGTGGGGTCGGCCTCATCGCAACGATAGCGAACCGAGGCTCCGCCCCGGCTGTAGTATACTTCAACTGCGATGTCACCGAGACCGGGCTCGATGCCCACATGACCAGTTTCCCAGGCGGCCTCATCGAGGCAGGTGAGGAAGTCGGAATCCAATTCTCTTGGATGAATAGCGATGAGGACCTCGCCAGCCTGACCTGCGAGATCTTGACACCAACTCAACTGGTCGAGGAAGATGCCTTTGGCGGAGGAACCGCATCGACGACTCAGATTACTTGGTATGATGCTGAGGAAGAAGAAGGATCAATCATCCCAATAGCCGTTGCAATTTGTCTGGCTTTGGTCATAATGGCTGGGTTTATTCTCAGGATGACCAAAACACGAGACCTCGACGAAGACGAAGACATGCTGTTCTAATCAGCAGGAATCGGTCTCGGTCCACGACTCAGAACTGGTTTCACCATCGCCGTCCTCGGCGAGGTCATAGTAGGTCGTCGAGACGTGAGCGGTTCGGTCCCCCCATGGTGGACTTTGAGTAACCGTAACGGTGAATTCGTAGCAACCAAGGTCATTCTCAGACCAGTCATCCCTCGGTATGTAAAGCATGTTCAGAGAGAGATCTTCAACCGAGCCATCGAGCGTAATTTGCGAGCCGAAGTCGCCGTATGCTCCCATCCCTCCTCCGTAGGTGCCACTCTGGGAATCCCATGAGACGTCGCCATTGTTGACAGTGACAGTTGGGAATTCGATTGCAGTAACACCGTCCTTTGAGAGGACAGCAGTCAATTCGAAGTCAGCATGAGGAAGGGGTGCAGGAGGAGGATTTGGATCCTGAGCTGTTGGAAGACGGGGTAGACCGACCCAGGCTTTGAGTCCGACTCCTACGACACAATTGTCCTGACTTGCCTCACAATCATTACCCGAGCCCATCGCTGGTAGTGCGACATTCTTGACTTGAACAACGGTTCTCTCAAGGAAATCCATACTCAGAGTAATCGAACTACTGGAACCACCGAAATTAATGGTCGCGACGTATTTGGCATCATCAGCAGCGTTTCCAGAGTAGAAATCTGCAACATCGAGTGTCAGGATTCCATACTTACCATATCCATCTTGCCGATCGATTGAGAATGAAGTTGAGGTCGACCAGATTTCGTCCCCATTGTATGTCACGCTGACCGTGGCGTCTCCTGCGCCGCCACCGAATAATCCGCCTGATTCGCGAATGGTGAGAGATATCTGCGTCGCATCATCGGAGAGTTGACTATCGGTAATAGTGACCGAACTTGACGAGAGACTCATCGCCGCGAATGGTGAAGCGAGCAAGAGAATTATCACCACTGAGACGACTTCTGTGTGTTTTCGCCCAAGTCCGTTCCAAAGGAACCACCAAGCAGCGCCTCCCATCCCGAGAGGGAGAATTATCGCGAATGCGAATTCACTCTGTATCGAAGGAGAGGAAAAGACCCACATCGTCACCGCAGAGACTATGGTCAGTGCGAGACCAATTTTCAGATTCTGATTGAATCGAGGGGCGGACGCGGCTGGTGCAGCAACCGCCTCCGCGACCAATTCCGATTCGCTCGTTTGTTGTTCCATCGCCTTCTGTAGCAATCCGCCATCGCTCATGTCACAAACCTCTGAGGTCGCTGAGGCGTCAACTGCGTCGGTTATCAACCCGTTGCCACCATAGGTGGCATAGCGAACCGAAGCAGGCTATCGTCAGAAAAGACGAGCGTCTAACGGCTCAAGGTCTTCATCGTCTTCTTCGTTGGCGCGTGGAGTGCGTCCTGCGAAGGCGGCTGCAGCTAGAGCAGTCATCATCAGAGTACCAATCAACTCAAAGCCTGGAAGATACACACCACGGATGTAAATCGTCATGGTTTGTATCATCTGATTCGGAATACCCTCAGTTCTCACCGAATATTCCGAAGTCGCTTTGAATTGCAATGAGTAGTATTTGTCCGTCCAACCTTGATTCTTCGGAGTCCTCATCTGAACTCTGATCTTCTCAGGTGGTGCCATCGATTCGATTTCGACGCTGACAAGAGGAATACTCAGTTGGAAGCCCTCATCGTTGAGATCGTCGTAATTCTCGATGGCGATGTTGAATCTGTCCATTGCATTCCCGTCATTATAGACATCGAAGACCAGATTGTAATCGACTTTCGGTCTCAATTGCAGGAAGGCGATTTCAGACGCTACTCGAAGGCGGCTGAACTGGCGGATGATGACCATCGCGTTTGCCGCTGATGGCTCGCTAGTCACCGGAATTCCATTCGCCATCGTCACCTCTGCACTGATTGTGACTTGGTGTTGGCCCTCAGGTGCGCGGAGTTCAGCACGGACCATCACTTGGAACGAGACCTCAGAGCCTCCGCCTATCGACAATGTAGCGGGTCCGGAGAAGGCGAGAACACCGGCTTGAATCTGAATTCGGACCTTTTCTTGGTGGACGGTCGGGTTCTCGATTCGGCAATTGATGATTCCAGATCGCGTTGCTCCTGGATAAACATCGACAGGTTGCGGTTGGTCACAAGTCAAGACGATATCCGGCACCGCGCCTTGGGCTTGTACGGCAGCAACACCTGCCCATGTGCTTAGGAAGTAGACAACCAGCATCATCAGGGCTGGTCTGACCTTACGTGCAGTGCTCATCAGCGCAAGGCCGACTCAGGACGTATTTATGGGTTAGCACCGTCGGCTTCGTACAACTGCCGAAACAATACCTCTGCATGGGGGCCTGCTACGCAGAATTTCCCTCTCTGCGAAGCTTGAATCCATGGTTTGTGTTTCGTGCACATGTTTGGATTTCAATCGATGAAGAAGTGGTGGACCCGACCGGATTTGAACCGATGGCCACTCGGTTATGAGCCGAGCGCTCTAACCAACTGAGCTACGGGTCCTGTAGAGCGCTCGAACCAATCAGCGAGATGAACCTTGTTCTCAACGCTCCAAGACAATCTGGCAAACCTTCCAAGCGAAAGTGGTGAGTGAGGGGGGGTGAAGAAGCGGTTCGGCGACAGTGAATGTTCAAGCACGGTTCGCACATCGCGAGGTCATGGCGAAGCTCTGGGTGATGTTCTTCACATCTCTGCTGCTTGTATCAACAATGAATTTCTATGCCGTCATTCGTGAACCTGACATGATTGACATGGACGATATCCATGAATATCCGCGTGAGACGGTGAAGGTCAAAGGAGTTCTGACAAGTTTCGTGGTCGACCCCTATGGAGAACAAGCCGACCGAATCGATCTGCAGGTGCGTGAGGTCGATGGACACTCCGCACTGGAAGTTCGCTGGTTCGTCGACCGTGACGTCGACATTCCACCTATTGGAACGATTATCACGGTCGAGGGTGAAGTGACAGAATGGAATGGCCGCATCTGGCTGTCATCAAATGGTTACGGTGCAATTCAATGCGCTGAGTCGGAGTGCGACGGAATTGAATACACCGCCATGCAATTGGTCGAGGTTGCGATGAATCCCGAGCAATTCTCCAATATGTCGGTTCGAGTTGACGGTTATCTTTCCGAGTCACTCGAACCCGACGTGACTTACCACTCTCTGAGTTTGATGGACAACCCTTCGTATGGAAACGCGGACCACTTACTCTACATGCAAATCGAGGGCCGTGTGATGGATTGGGTTGAGGCTGGCAGCCATGTGGAAATCTCTGGTTGGCTGCAATACGACCAGCGCTCGCTACGCTGGCGTCTTCTCGTTCAAGCGACCGCGGTCGAAGTCCTGAATCAAGGTCCAACCGTGCATTTGAGTTGGGACCTTGAACCATACACTCTGACCTATGAGGTCGGCAAATTGGTCAGCATCGATGGCACAGCGACCGAGGAAAGCGATGGTTGGTGGCTCATCGGCGATGCACCCACCGACCGGTTATGCCTACTCCCTTCACCAGCCGACCTAGAAGATGGAATCGAAGGACTCGACCAGTCCTGGGGTGGACGCATGGTCTGGTCTGCCGACGAGGCGACTATCTGCCTCGACCGTGGCTACGACGCCTCGGCGAACAATCCAACTGGAAACTTCGGCGACGATGTAACACCGATGCTTGATGTCGCCGAGAACCCATTCGCCTACCTAAATCAGAATCTAACCTTCGAGGGCTGGGTAACAGATCCAATCCCGCCCGATTACGACAAAGGATACGTCGGCGATGGGCCTGATTACTACTCACGCGCTACGAAACTCAGACTACACCTGATCGGCGAGCACGCGGAGTACATCGAGGGCGGTCAATCGATTCGCTTCAACGCCACCATTCTCTGGTCCGAAAGCGAGGGTCGCATCATCCTCGAAGCCCGCTCTTGGACCCTTGGCCAAGCCCCAGCCCCGACCACGCTGAATTGGGGAGATGGTTACAATTCCTGGAAATGGGATATCGGCAAGTTGGTCATCATCAATGGAGAAGCTGTCATGGATGATGATGGGAATCAGTGGATTCAACGCTCTGGCTCGGACGAGAGAGTCTGTCTGCTCGGAGACGGGACGGAAGCTAGTCAACAGGAATCGATAGGCGAGCCGATCGACTGGACGGGGCGTTTGTCCACCGCTGAAGACTTTGTAGGCAATACCATGCAATTCTGTATCGACATTCGCTGAGGTGATTCAATGGAGCCTTGGTTAATCGATTATGGCTGGCTCATCGGGTCATTCATCTTCGGAATCTTCCTCGGTTGCCTTACTGGATTGATCCCTGGCTTCCACGTCAACAACGTTGCCCTCATCGCCCTCTCACTCTCTCCGGTCGCCGTTGGGATAGGTATCCCGCTGGACGCTGTCGCGGGCATCATCGTCGCCTGCGGGACTGTGCACACTTTCCTGAATTATATTCCGAGCGCCTTGGTCGGTGCGCCTGATGATAACATGGCGCTCGCGCTTCTGCCCGGGCATAGAATGTTGATTTCCGGGCAGGCCGCGCAGGGTGTCGCTTACTCGGCGCGCGGCTCGCAGATGGGCATGCTGATGTCGATTCCATTGCTTATCGTTGCGCGCTTGTTGTTTGGTGAGAATCCTGGATTGGGGTTGTATGAGGCTAGTCGGGAGCAGTTACCGTGGTTGCTGCTTATCATCTCGGTTTTCTTGATTTTGACAGAGACCACCCGGCTGGCTTGGCCGGTTTGGTCTCAGAAGGCTACCAATCGATTGAAGTGGCCACTGAAGAAACCGATTGAGTTCACGATACCGATGGGACCGCTGAGCATTCGCCGGCGCTACGATGCCATCGATTTCAGGTTGGGTGAGAGTTCGCGCACGGCAGGGATTCTGGTTGCGACGGCTTACTTCTTGCTGACCGGTTTCTATGGCTGGGCGGTGTTTGAGTTACCCGCGCGCTCGCCCGTGGGGATTCCCTCGGCTTCACTGCTCTTCCCGAGTCTGGCTGGTCTATTCGGGATTGCCAACCTGATTGACATCTATGTGACGACGAGTGAGATCCCTCCTCAGGAACCGAATTGGGAGATGCCCGATCCGAAACCTCTGGCTGTTCCGACCTTTTTGTCGGCAGTGGTTTCCTCGGTGATGGCGATTCTGCCTGGGATGACCGCTGCGCAGGCTACTGTCGTGGTGATGAGCGCGCGGAATTTCTGGGGGAAGTTGACCGACCCGAATTACATCCCGGCTGATTTCGAGCACGGGACCCAACCGGGATTCGAGTCGATGCCTCAGGTAATGGTATTCGAAGGGATGGAAGACCTATCGATGGACGATCGAGAGTTGTTCCAAGAGGCACTGGCTGAGGCCGGTGCATCTCCTGATCTCGATCTGGTGAATAACAACCAGCAACGGGACCTCGAAATCATCGCGATTCTATCCTCTGTCAACACCGCTGTCACGGTCATGGTTCTCGGCTTCCTGTACATGGTAGGTAGGCCGCGCTCGGGAGCTGCTCTCGCGCTCAACATGATGTATCCAATCGACATTTGGAATGCAGTCGAACCACCCGCTGATTTCGTTCGATTGCTCGCCATTACCGTAGCCTCAGGACTGTTCGCGGTCCCGGTGATGATTGAGGTTGGCAAGGGCATGCTGAAGATGCACGAATTGGTACCCTTGCGAAACCTCGTGATTTCGGTGAGCGTTTTCATCACGATTCTGGTCTGGATCTCCACCGATTGGATAGGTGTTGGCACCTTAGTCATCGGTACGATGATTGGTCTCATGGCGCCTCGAATCGGCATTCGTCGCTCGCACGGAATGGGAGTGATACTCGTGCCAATCATGGTCTACACATTCGCTCGAGAACTAGATGCGTTTGGATTTGCGTGATTTGGGATCACCCTCAAATTGGTCTGAATTCGCCACCTCGATTCGATGGAATCGCTTATCTCACCTATGCGTGCGTGGCGGGTCGGAGTGTATACTATGGACACGAGACAAGTGGCAACCGCGCTTACGGTAACAGGATTGATACTGATTGGACTGAACTTCTTGGCTTTGGCGCCTTTTGTCGCAGGGCAAGTAGAGGCAGGAGTCGCCGACCAAGTCGCTGGCGGCTATGATGAATTGGATGATTATGACGAAGAATGGCTAGTCTCGAGCGCGGAACGATCTTATTTTGCTTACACAATCTCCAATGTTGACGAAATCAGCGATATCAGTGAGGCTCAGTTCGAGAGGGTCGGCCCATTCATCTACAATGTCACCACGACCCGAGATATTCTCGATTTCGATGCTGATGCTGGAACAATCACTTACTCTGAATTCGACAGCTTCACCTGGTGTGAGGATTGTGTTCATGTCGATGAAGATGGGAATGAGCACAGTTCACTCCCAAGCACCACCAATATCTCTCAGGTCAACATTCTCTGGAACACTCAACGAATCGCAGGTATTTCGACAGGTATCACATATGGCGAGATTTTCGCCAAGGCTGGATTTGCCAACAATATGATGGCAAACGATTTGCAAAATAAGGCTCCATCGATTTGGGCGGCTGAAGAAATCGCTGCCACAATAGATGGCGCTGCGGCCCAGTTGGAGGCTGCTGGATACGATGCAGCCACCGCCGCTGCAATGGCGCCGGTCATGGTAATGGATGGCGCATACGATTCATGGAATGCTTCAGCCGGCGGAGTCGGGCCGATGGATCCTGACTTCTCAACCAGCGCTGCGAGCATACTCTACGATGCGGTAGACCCCTCTACTGGAACCTGCATCGCGCTTACTTGTGACATCGGACCGATGCTCGCTGCTGGAATCGGAGAACCGAGCGCGGCGACCACACCGGTTCGTGCCGCGCTATACGGCTACGATGCTTCGGACAGTCTAACAGATTGGGCGGTTTACGCAATGGCTGGAAGCAAATTCTTGGCCCACGGTGGCGGAGCAGACCTGACCGAAGTCGCAGACCTGCGGCAGCGCATGATCGCTGTCAGCGGAGTCGATATCTCCAACGCTCAAGCACTGAACAATGTAGTCTTCGGAGTGCCAGATGCAGAAATTCCGAACGGGCTTCTTTCAGTCTCAGATTACAATGGAATTCCACTCCACGGAGTTGCACTATTCCTCCTTGGTGCAGATGCCGATGCCTTTGGCACCATGGTTTCATACGGAATCGGGCTAACGCAATTGCTCGCATTAGCAGACTATGCTGGCGAATGGATTGGCATGGTCGGAGTTCCGACAGAATTCCCAATGATCCTCGTGGGCGGCACAGGAATGATGGATGCTGACCTCTGGTGGCAGACATCCTGGGCTGGAGAGGAGCCAATCGCTGGAGGATACATTTCAATCGGCCTCAACCGAGGTGATTTCGCAGGTACAATAGACTTGACTCCAGCGGATGCTCGATACATCCTCTACGATCACCCTAACTCACTCACAAGCGACTTCGCTACCGTATTCATGTACGCAGAATTGACTGGCGAACTGCTACCTACTTCGGAAGCTGGCGAACTAGCCGAAGGAGGAATCGTGCAAACCTGGGACAATGCCATGGTTTCGGATATGTATGGAATCACAGAAGGCGAAGCTGCTGCCTTGCGCAGTTGGGTGAATGACTTCATGTTCGGAGAGGTGATTGGAGCCCTTCTTGGATTCCAATACTCAGGCAGCCCATTCCTAACCCAGCCGGTTGAGAATTGGTTATTCGGCTGGAGAGACGTCATCGTAGCCGATGTCGTCTATGGTGAGTTAGACAACCCTGATGTGGGTTGGGTGAGCCTAGAGACCAACGAGACTTACTTCGGTTCAAACTCGGTAAGCACAGGTGATTTCGATGTCTACGTGATGAGCACGGGAACCGGCGCACACGCAGATGATGGAACCGTCGGACAGAGATTGCTCTCAGGATTCATCAATTCCAATGGAGATGGATTCTGCGATTTCAAATTGAACGCTGACGGCACGATGGCCGACGCTGATTCAGATGGCATGTACCCATGCGAAGAAGGAGAACTGTACGGCTTCACAGAGTATCTGCCTTGGCGCGCACCTCACCGAGAGACTTCGACTCTTGGACTGCTCGCTGACCACGTTGGCAATAACGACGGAATGGTTGCTGGTGCAATTGGTGGAGTGGCGAATGCGGATGATCCTTTCCGAGTGAACCTTGCAGGATACGCCATGGCCCAATCGGTCCCTGGTGAAATGGAGGATTACAAGGGCATTCCAATGCGCTCACACAGCATCACTCTCGACCCTGCACAAAACCAAATCCAAGCCAAGTTGATTGGTTCGGGATCCTTCGTCGATGTCATCCCTGGGGCTCTTCCAGTTTACTTCGGCTCGAGTGTCGAGATTAAGGTCGAGCCGACCACAAATGTCGCGATGTACGGAAAGTCAGTCTCGATGTTCCACCTCGATTTGCGGGGTCCAGGAATGATGAACCCCGACTTCAGTGCAGAATCCGATGATACACATCCTGTGTTCGAGATTCACACATTCTCTGAGATACCTGATGATTCGGCTGAGATTTTCCAGTGCAAGGTCCTCGATAACATGGAACCGATGTACTGGACCGATTTCGGTGGCGAGGGAGACTGCGCTTTGGAGGGAACGAGTACCATCGATATCGTCACCGCTGCTTTGTATGTGGCTTCTGTTGGAATGATTGCTGCTGGCGGCTGGATGATGATGGGAGCCAGCGGCGCTGGTGGGTCATTAGTCGCGGCCTCTGAAGAAGAGGATTAACACAGCACGACTTCGGAAACGAGGCGGATAATCCGGCTCGATTGGCCGGCGGCCGGCTATGCCGGCCGCGTGCGCGCTAGCGCGAAGGGTTCAACCGTAAAGCGCAGAACGAGGCGCTCGATGCAACAGCGTTCAGCATGGGTGACCTCCACATTCCTCATCGCGCTGTTCCTTGCTAGCCTTGCAAGTCCGGCGATGATGCTGAATGCGCCGGCTCAGCTACAAGGCGATTCATCCGAGCCACCAGGCTGTACGATTTGCATGAATGAGGTAATGCCCAATGCAGATGGATCGGATCAAGGTATCTTCCCTCAGGGCGAATGGGTTGAACTGCTCAATACTGGGTCTACTTCTGTAAACCTCGAGGGGTGGACAATTGTCGATATTGGTGGTTGGACCCATCCAATAAATGAAAGCAGTTGGGTTGGTTTTGCAGATTTAACAACACCTTACCACATAGAAGCTGGAGCATATGCTGTTATCGCAGAAAATGAAATCGGTACTCTACGGTTAAACAATGCCGGAGAAACCGTATACCTCAAAGATTCCCAAAACGAAGTGGTTCACGAAATTACAACCGGGCAAGCGGACAATGGAGTATCGAAGATACCTTCTGGAAGCAATGGAGACTGGGTAGACTCTGATTACCCAACACCTGGAACGGGGAACTCTGGCGGAGAGCCTGTTGGAGACGCCGATCCACCAACCCCCAACGACTTAACTCGAATAATGATGGTTCCAGATGGTGCGGAAGTAACTGGATTACAT
>CAYFHB010000023.1:0-14965 GCA_964342705.1 uncultured Candidatus Poseidoniales archaeon | reverse complement strand
GATTTCATCCGTATTGCTATTGGCGTGGTTATACTGCTGTATGTAGCCAATTGTTTGCTCAATCAGAAAGTGTGGATCCGCAAGACATTTTCTTGGGGAACAAAAGAGGAATATCCGAAGATATTCCAAATGAACATCATTGGTGGGATATTGATTGGATTATTTCTGGTTGCAAGCCCCTTCTTGTGGTAATTACCTATTGCAAGCACAAACAATTGGATTCGGATAAGTTGCAAGGGGTTATCTGATTACCCATCCAACTTCAAAATACAGTTTGATGGGTATTCAGTGGGCCAGTCGGAACGCTACCCCTCAGCTCAGGGGTAATCGTATCGGCCCCCCATGCAATTGCCGTCAATTTTGATCCAAATCTTGGAGATACGCGTCGTATTGGACTTGGACGTCTTCTGCGACTATTGGGTCATTTACTCCAATCACCCAAGAGCGTGCTACTCCATCTAGATCAACGATCAGATATGATGGAAAACCGGGAATATCATCTCTGTCAAACGTCTCTTCGATGTAATCTCTGGTGGCTTGACCATGAAGAACTGAATGGCTGTTGTTACTATACTCAGACCAGTTCATTGCGTCTTCCTGAGATGCAATCGTAGACCCTTCTGCATTATCCCTGAGAAGTTCAACAAAACTGACGGTGTACCTATCGTCGAGATCCTCCATTGACTGCAACAATTCCTCTGTCCGATTAGTTTCATCATTGCAGATATGGCACCAATCAGCAGCATTGAACAAAATCACTAACATCGTCCCTCGGAACTCAGAGAGGGTGACATTCTCACCGTGTTGATTGGGTGCGGTTAAGTTAGGAATTGGATCAACAGTATCCAGTTCCTCTGAACTATCATCGCCAACGCAACCTGACAAAGGCGATAGAACAAGAAGTAGCATGACCAAGATTTGTTTGTTCCTCATAATAATCGCGCCTCGTTTGAAAAATTAAATCCATCCTCGAATTAGAACGATAGAAAATTCAGACATTTTCACCGTTGTCGGATTCGTTCCACCATTCACCATCACTCGGTGGTGAATCATCATCGGCGGCAGCAGATTCGGCTGACTCCGCCGCTGGCGAATCATGAACCACGACAACATCTTCGGTTCCGACAGGAACGATTGGAGACATCTCAACCTTCGGTTTGTCCTTCATCGTAGCAGCCATGATTCCGCCGATTATCAGGAATAGAATTCCGAAGCAACAAGCAGCACTACCTCCGAGGATGCCGAGGATGCCGCCGAAACTGCCCTGATCACGAATCATCACGTCGACATTACCACCGTTCTCGTCAGTGAATTCGACTTGCCAAGTCCCCGAATCAAACACTGAAATTTCACCGATGTACTCGTATCCTGAAATCGCTCCATCTTCATCGAATATCCAACAATCTTCCAATTCCTCGCAAGATATGAAGCGGTTATCGACATCTCCACCGATAACTTCGACCTGAACTGAGCTTCCTTCCTCGACCCAGACATTGTAGATATGAGTCCAATCAAAATCGCCCGTATAAGTCGTCGGAGTCGTTCCTTCCCACTTCAATTCGCCACTCCAATCCTCGCTATCTGGGGAAGAGTTTCCAAAAGTGTCTCCGATGGATACCCCTCCAACTATACTTGCAATAATTCCGATGACGGTCAAAACTCCGCCGATACCCAGCATGACCTTGGCTGCCGTACGCATGGTTGAACTGAGACAATGAACGCCTTCAATGTTGAGTCGGCACAGTAGATTCGACGGAGTATTGATCAGTCATTGTCAAACTCGTCGTCCAGTTCTCGAGGGTCGAAAGTTGACCAAGATTCAATCATCTCAAGGTCACGCCGAATCGCTTCACTGCGCTGCTTCTGATAGGCCATTCCGGTGAGGATGGCGATGACTAGGACGCCGATGAAGTAAGGCAATCCACTGCCCGCCAACCAAGTTAGCAGATTGGTCGATTCCGCTTCTTCGACTGAAAGAGTTTCGACGAGGGCTGGGCTGGTGAATTCCCCATCAATCGCCCAGACCTCGACCCTGACCCAGCCGCCGTCTTCGATTATCCAAGTACCCACATAGGTCCAGATTCCGTCGCCGGCGATTTCGTCCCCGCGAGTGCCGTCGTCTTGCAGAGTGAGCGCCAATTCTTCGCCCCCCGCCTTCATCACGCCCCTCACGATTTGGGTGGTTCCGTCCGGGTCATCTAGGGCTACTGTGATGGTGACTTGGGTTGGTTCGTCCAAGCCGATTTCGACCGGGTCAATCTGCATCTGAGAGAGGCTTGGTGACGAGGAGCCGATGGTGAGGTTGACCGAGGTTGTCGAGGTGGCTCCTCGAGAATCCTTGACGAGAAGATCGATTCTGAGGGGGCCAGGTGTGAAGGCGACCTCGATGATGTCTCGGTCGCCTAGCATAGTTCCGTCTCCTGTGGTCCATTGGTAGAGGACGATGTCGTCGTCGTAATCGTAGGACTGCGAGCCATCTAGGGTCAGGGTTGTGCCGGGTGGGATGTACTGGCCGTCGAGCAGTCCGTCGATGACCGCGTAGGGGGCGGTTTCGAGGACGAAGAGGGTCTGGGTGTACCTGCGTACTCGGTCGGTAGAGTCGGTGAGTTCGAAGGTCAGTTCGTGCTCACCGGGTGGGAGGTAATCGTTGTACCAATACTCGTTGGTCTTGTCCTCAAGGATTGGATCTACCATTAGGCTCGATGTGACGGTGACGGTGAAATCGTCGCCGTCTGGGTCGAAGGACCTGCGGAAGTCGAAGAGGACCGGTCCATTCGAGTAGACTTCGATATCTGGTACCGGCGAGTCGAGGACGAGGATCGGTGCTGATTCCTCGACTCGGACGACGATGGATGCGGTGGCTTCGACTTCGGATCCATCGTCGATGGTGAGCGTCACTGTGTGGTGGCCTTTAGGCAGTCTTGCATCGATTATCCAACCACTGCCGATAGGCTCGAGCATTCGGTCGGAGGTCCAAACTGCACTAACGAGGTCGGTGCTGGCTGCCGCTGTCGGACTGCAGACGAAGCCCGAGCCGTTGTCCGGAAGGTCTGCGCAGGCGAGGTCCCAATCGCCTGAACCCGTCGCGTCGAAGCGGATGAGTTCGCCCGAATCGGTTAGTGTCTCATCGGCGGGCTGGGCGATGACCGCGACTGGGGCAGAGTTGTTGACGCTGATTTGGGCGGTCGCGGAATTCCACGTATTGACATGGCCCGAGCGGTCATCGCTGGTGTACATCGTGATGGTGTGAATCCCCTCTGTGAGCCAGCCCTGCCATTCAATCACCGCTTCGGGAGTCGTGCCCTCCGCGAGTAAACCATCGAGGTCACTCCAAAATTCGAATCTGACCTCGTCCCCCTCGGGATCGCTAACCATCGTGCCGTCGAGGGTCACTAAATGGGCTGAGGTCTCGCCGGCTCGCAGCACCTCGAATTCAGCCGTCGGAACCTCATTGAACAGGCGCACCTCAAAGCTCCAAGTAACAGCCGGATTATTCCCATCGGAGAGGTGAATCGTCAGAGTGAATTGCGTCGGAGCACCCGGGAAATCCGTATCGAAGAACATCGGACAACCATCATCAGTCGGCGTCGAGAAGCCGTAATTAGTCTCGATCCAACAAGTCAACTCATCATCCTCGGGATCGCTGCTACCATCCAGCGAAATCGTCGCGTTGGCGGTTCGACCCAAGTGCATTATTCCCCACGAAGAGATGCTCGGAGAGGTCGAAACCGAGAGTGAAGGAGGTCGGTTGAACAATTCGATTTCGCGAGTCTGACTCACACAGTGCCCCTCATCATCGCAGACCTCCAGAGTAATCTCCTGCTCCCCATCGGAAAGGCAACCATCTGGAGTCTCGGGCGGATTATTCGTCTCCAGATAAGAGCCATTGTCACCCGCCGGCAGAACCCCCATGCAGGAAGCGATCAAGTCGCCATCGATAGTGCTCGTCCATGAGAAGGTCAGCGGGTCGTCATCCAAATCCCACGAGGCAGTCGCATCGAGCACAACCGACGACCCGCTGGGGAACTCCGCCTCATCCTCAGGCGTCGTCCAGATGATGAACGGCGGCTGATTCTCCAACTCCAATCGGCAGTAAACGACCTTGTCCGCATCCAGCGTCACAGCCGCCGTATCATTGTGCACCCCATCATAATCGCAACCGACGTAGGCGGTATTGTCTGCCGACCAACCCTGCGAGGGCATCCAGCGTGTCCCAACGAAGGGCCCGAGGGTCTCGAAACCACGGTACGGCAGCGTTGTCGTAACGTCCGAGTCCCACGAATCGAAGGAGAGATTGACCTCAGCAAACGGGATGTGCCGAGCAAGTTGATTCACAGCATGAGTCTCGATGAACCACATGATGTCGAGCATGCTATCGGCCGCTGAAAAGGATGGATCAGAGATCGCACCCGACGAAATCCAGCGAACATGACTTGAGGCTTCTAGATGGAAGGTTGACTCGTGCGCGCTACCCGAAATGAAGCCCGAGTCGGTGAAATTGACGAAGCTTGAATCGATGCTCGGTCGTGAGCCTGTCGAGCAGGCCAAACCGAGGTTGTGAACCAATAATTCAGTGTGATCGACTAGGTCGAGACAGGTTCCGCCGATTCCTGAGATGGTACTCGAGGCGAGGCGTGATGTGCGGTCGTCTCCAGCGCGCCAGTAGACTCCGCCGCTGTCACCTGAGAGATCGAGGCCGATGACGAATGCATTGACGTCCTCAAGTTCGACGGCATAGCCGCTACGGTTGAGGTTGATCCGCATATCATCGATGAGGACTAATCCCACACGCGAGAGACCGGAATTATCGATGTCGACCCCCGGCCCGCTAATCGGGTCGTGAACTTCGCTCGCGAGCAATTGTAGATCGATACTATCGCGAGCGACGATTCCGTGCTGATCGCCATAAGAAAAGCAATTGTAACAGGAGACATTCTTGCCTCCGCTCATCACATCATTGGCCTCGTCGAAATAAATCCCTGCTCCAGCCTCTGCTGTTGCCGCGCCGAGGCCATTGCCAGAGGTGATGACATACTCGAGTTCAACATTGCTTGAATCGCGTACTGCAACGCCGTGACCGGCATTATCGAAGCTGCGTAGGATGGTCACGGCGGGATGGAATTCTCTGAAGTCGGCCCCGCTCGCACCATTGTCAGCGACGTACCAATCCTGACCCATTGCACCCCCCTTCCAAAGCAGAACTCCGGGGCCGGATGAATTGGTGACGATGAGGTCGTTGATAACCGGAGCCCAATTTATACTGCGCATGAATAGGCCGGCTCGGTCGTTGATTGCTGAGTTCGCAATCGGCTTGCCATTATTGTTGAGAGTGAGACCGTTGATGATAGTCGAAGGGCCGATGAGATAGGCCTTGAATCCGACGACGGGATTGTCCTCGATGATCGCGTCGGAGACGACAACTCCGCTGGTATTGACTTCGAATGCGGAGAAGGCAATCCCAGGAGTATTGGCATTCGGACCGCCTGTTCCGCGCACCTCCAAATCATCGAAAACAGCGTGCGCGGGCAGGTTGGAATATTGACTGTGATTGTATTGCTCGACCATCACACCGCGATACATGCTATCTTCGACGACGATTCTTTGGAAGACTGGGCGTGTCGTCCAACCGGTGGTGATGTGTCGAACGAAGATGCCGTTATCGCATCGCGTGATATCGACATCAGTAATCAATGGGCGCGAGTCCTCAACCCAGATTCCAGCAGCCACAGCGAGGGTCGCGCCCGTGACATTCGTAATCTCTACATTCGAGACTAAACCACCCGAGTTACCCCAATAATTGACGCCTCGGGTGATTAGTCCATCGGCTTGCAGTCCGTCGATTACCGGTGCGGAATAGGCTCCGACCGACAAGCCAATGCCGTAACGCCAGGAAGTAGAGATACCATGCAGATCCTGACCACCTCCATCGATTACCAAATCGTAGATTCGGGGCGACGCCCCATCGAATAGATCGACGGCGACGCGGTCGGCATTTTCGACTCTAACATTCGTTAGAATCGGATTCGAACCGTAAATCGTAATTCCATATACTCCGTCGGTAATCGTCAGATTATCAATCGATGAACCGAGTCCTTGACTCGACTGATTGAAGACTATCCCATCGTGATTGCCAATGATCGACTCCAACAAAACCGGATTCGAAACTGTCCCCTCGACGGTGATTCTGCCATCGACGGTGATGTCCTCTCCGGACCCTAATCGAATCGTCGTTCCCGCCTGCACGATGAGTATGTCCTGAGCCCCAACCGTGTATCCATCCTGCAGAATCACCGTCCCCGACCAAACTGTCGTTGCACGAGTTGTCGCCCCACTCGCAGCAATAGGCAGAATACTCGCGCAAAGCAGCAGCGAAATGATGAGCACTGCAAGGCTGCCGCTGTTGTCGAGCCTCGCGCGCATGGCTCTCGGCTCGCTTCATTCGTTGTATTGTTTCCTCCCCGCTGGAAGTCCCCAGCATCGTCTGATTAAACACCGGAAGCGTGCAATTTGTCTTGGCGAACATGGCCTGCGTAGGAGTGATAAACGGTCAGTTGGGCGGGCACACCATTGAGGTCCTCCACATGAGCACAGCATTCGTTCTCATCAAGACCAAACCGATGATGGAAAGCGATGTCTACCGAGCGCTTCTGGCGCTCGACAATGTCGTTGAAACTCACATTGTGTACGGTGAATACGACCTCGCGGCTCGCATCGATTTTGGCGACGATAAGGAAATGTCGAAGATGCTGATTGGCCAGTTCCGACAGATTCCTGGAGTCGAGAAGACCGAGACTCTGATTGCGGTGGAGGTGTGATCGATGGCGGTTGGATTCGTTCTCATCAGCACCGAGCCCGGTCGCGAGATAGAGGTGCGAGACGCGGTCTCGAAAGTACCCTGCGTAAGCGGGCAGTGGATCGTTTTCGGGGTTCATGATTTGTTTGTCAAGGTCGAGGCAGATGACGAGGCAGACCTGACTCGCTGCATCGTCAAGGATGTTCGGTCGGTCGATGGAATCGCCGAGACTCGAACTTTGATCGGCACTGAGATTTGAGCTCCGACTCACAGCGAGCGGGTTAGGCGCAGCAGCAGTTCGGCTGCTGCGTTTGGGCATTCTGCTGACTTGAATCGACTGATTGATTCTCTCCAGTGCGAGAGGCGCATCGCCGGCTCAAGGATGCCTCGCCAGTACCAACGCTGGGCGGCGAGGCGGCGATGCGAGGCGATGTCGTCACGCAGGGGTGCGGTGGCGATTGTGGCGTGGGCTTGGCTGAGCCACTCTGGGTGTTGGGGTGAAGTTGCTTCGAGGGCTGCGTGGATTGCTCGTGTGCGCTCGATGGAGTCTTCTGCTGCCTCGATGAATACGCGTGCGGCTTCAAGGGCTCCTTCGGCGTTCGATGCGATACGCGCGCGTAAGTCGATGAGAGCGAGTCGAGGGTGCTCTTCACCCATCTGGGCTACGAGCGATGAGCGCACGTTGGCGGCGGTCTCGACGCTGCCTGATTCAATGGCGACCGCGTGTCGAAAGAGGTCGATTGCTAGGTTTGCAGATGCGCGGTCGGAATCTGGCAGTCGGGAGATGTCTACGGCGTCGATGGCTTGCTGGGTCACCTTGGTGGCTTGGCCTGGAAGGCGGTCATCGTGGCCGCGGGCGAGTTCGGAGATCTGTGCTCTGACCGCCTCGGCAGGACTGAGGTTTTCGAGGGCTGCCGACTCCAATTGCTCCGCCTTGGAGGTGTCTCCTCGCAGGCGAGCAAGGCGTGCCTCGCGCATGCTCTTCTGTGGGCTGTCTTCAACAGATTCGAGGTGCTTGGAGGCGATTTCTGATTCGCCGCGCTCGAATGCAAGGTCGATTGCTGCGATTCTGACCGCGTCATCGCCGCTGGCTTCAACCGCGTCTTCGACGAGGACTGCTGCTGCCGCACTGTCTTCTCGCGATATAGCTGCAACGCTCTCTGCGAGCCACTCTGAATCTAGCTCCTCGCCGGAATTTATGCGGTGGTGGGCTTCTATTCGGCGGGCGCGCGTGCCATCACGCGAAGCCCATAATCCCGCCGCGCGGGCATGGATGTCCTGTGCTGCATCTTCCTCCAAGGTGGCGCGGCGAACATTTCTGATCAGATGATGGGGTTCGACGAGACTCTCCATCCAGCGTAGAATCGCCGCCTCGTCGAGTTCGGCGGTTCCCTCCTCCTCGGATAGCTCCGAAATTGCGAGCGGTACCGGTGCGAGGCTGAGCTCATCTAGAGTTCCAAGACCAACCTCGCTCAATCGTCGAATGACAGTGCTTTGAACGAATTCCTGAACCTCTTGACCCTCACCTGGGACATCCTCCTCGGGCGACCAGAGATAGAGAGCCAGAGGATGCCCGCCGAGGGCGTCGACCACCTGCTCGCCGATTTCGGAATCAACTCCATCGGCGAGCAATTCCATCCCTGCTTCAGTATCGAGCCCTTCGACCCTCACCTCTTCGAATCCAGCTAGAGTTCCGAATGGGCTCGGCGCGCGGACAGCGACCAAAATGCCAGATCCGCTGTCCGCACAAGCAGACAACATTCCACGAACACCATCGAGGTGGCGTTCACTCAATTCCTGCACCTCGTCCAACATCAGTACCGTCTTGTGTCCAGTCGCAGCACCAGCGATCGCTTCCCCATCACGAGGTGACTCGCCATCAAGCCACTGCGAGCCTATTGCCGCTGCGTCAGAGTCAGAACCAACGGTCGCCCAGCGAACCCGGAATCCACGCTCGAGCAGTACCCCTGCCACCGCACGAGCAAGGCTTGTTTTACCGATGCCAGGCAGGCCACTCAATTGCACATTCGAGCCGGCCAGCAGAGATTCAACCAGCGCGGCAACCTCTGTATCTCGACCGTGCAGATGGACCAATTCAGGCATCGGCCCAATTGCCCGTCCAGCTGATTCGGGAGCGCGCTCTTCCGCAGCGAGAGCCTCCGCGCGCTCGCGCCCGGCGGCGGTCAAGTGAACGACGGACCGCCGGCGGGAACCTCCACCTATCACATGGGCCGAACGAGTCGTGATTAGCCCAGAGGTTTCCAATTCCTTGAGCGGCGTATGAATTGCCGAACGGACCACGCCCAGATGCTCCGCCAATCCCGGAAAAGACAGAGCTCGGGGGACATCCCACGCCGTTTCGACCTCGGCGCCGAAATCAGCCAAGCGCAACAGAAGGCGCCGCTGCGTCTCGTTCAGCATAACCCCCGAGTGAGGCCATCAGTTCATGGGCGTTGACCTTCACCGCATCTCCCCCATGGCAGTTGACCCGGCCTCGCTCGACCTCCCCCGCAAGCCCGGGGTTTACCTCTTCAAGCGAGCCGACGGGCGAGTTCAATACGTCGGAAAAGCAACCAATCTGCGCACGCGAGTGAGGTCGTATTTCGCGGCCAAACAGGAGCGTGAGAAGGTGTCCAAATTAGTCGCGGAATCGGACGACGTCGACTATATTGTGACCCAGAGTCCATCGGAAGCGCTAATCCTTGAAAGGCAGTTGATTCGCAAACACAAACCACGCTACAACTCGATGCTGATGGACGACAAATCCTACCCCTTCATCGCGCTGACCAATCACGAGCACCCGCGCGTCCTCTACACCCGCCACCCCCCCGCCGACGCACAACGCTGGGGACCCTTCCCCGATGCTGGGGCAGCCAAGCGCGTGATTCGCTTGCTGAGGTCGCAATTCGGCATTCGTGATTGCCCGGAATTGCTACCGAAGGGATGTCTGGCGATGCACATTGGGCTGTGTCATGGTCCGTGCATCGAGCCTGAAGGGTACGACGAGCAGGTTCGCGCTGCGAGGAGCGTTCTGGACGGTGATGCTGGGGTTTTGATCGAGGCCTTGCAGGCTGAGATGGACGAGGCCTCGGCGGCGCTTGACTACGAGGTTGCCGCACACAAGCGAGACCTGATTCAGGCGGTGAATTCGACGATTTCACAGCAGGTGATTCACTCTCGGTTTTACCAAGAATGCGACGCTGTTGGATTCGGAGCGGTCGGGGATGTCGCGGTTGTTTTGATTCTCCATACGCAGGACGGAGTGATTCAGGGCCAGGTCAGCTATCCGGTGATTCATCGAGGCGACGTGGTCGCTTCCGTATCGCTGGTTCTTTCGGAGCATTATGCGAACCGTCGCCCGCCGAAGACGTTGCTGGTTCCTGCGCCGCTGACCGATTCAATGGGCGAATGGTTGAGCGAGCGCAGGGGGGCTAAGGTGACGGTTCGTAACCCGCAGCGCGGCGAATTGGCCAAGCTGCGGGGGATGGCTGATGCGAACGCCGAAATTCAGGCTTCGCGCCAATCGGTTCGGCGTTCTGGCAGCCTTGAACAGGCTGCCGCTGACGAAGCCGCGCGGATACACGGCTTCGAGACACTAGACCATATCGTCTGCTTCGATATGGCTCAGATTCAGGGTAAAGAACGGGTCGGGGCAGCGGTGGTATTCCGCAATGGCCGGCCGAGTAAGAAGGAGTATCGCACATACCGAGTGAAGACTGATGTCGAGGATGATTTGCGAATGATGCAGGAGGTCGTCGAGCGCTGGTTGAAACGGCAGGAAGAATGGCCTGACCTATTGCTGCTCGACGGCGGTGAAACACATCTGAAACACATTCTTGATATGCTCGCAGTGCACGGTTTGGCAGAGCGATTTCCAGTTGCCGCGCTGGCCAAAAAGGAGGAGACTCTGTGGAGACCGGACGCCGAACCAGTCGTGCTCAATCGGCGCTCAAGAGTGCTTGTCCACGCGCGCGATGAGGCTCATCGTTTCGCCAATACCTACCATCGTAAGCGCCGCTCGAAGGGGGGTCTGAAGAGCCCGCTTGAGGAGGTCGAAGGATTGGGTGCGAAGAAGATTCAGGGCTTGCTTCGGCACTTTGGAGGTATGAAAGGAATCGAGCATGCTACCGAGGCCGAACTAGGGGCGGCTCCCGGAATTGGACGGGAACTCGCCGCCAGAATCTACGCGCATTTGCACAATTGATTCTTCTCACACCAATCCGGTTTGATCATCGGTATTTTCGATGACTATCTTCTCCTCAAGCTCACCCATCTGTGCGGCGAATTCGATCTCGAGCAATTGCTCCTCCATCGCTTGCTCGACATCTTTGGCATGCGCCTTTCGCTGATCTCGATGGCGCTTCCAGCGACTCACGGCGAGCCCCAAGAAGAAGACGATGACAAAGATGTAAGGCATCAACTCGCCGAGTATCAATCCATAGCTCACCTCCGCGCTCCAGCGAATGTCATCATGCTCGCGGTAACATTCGGCCCAAGAATCAGCGGTTGGACAAACCGGAGTGCGATACACGAGGACCTGCTTTCCGTCCTCCTCGCGCAACTCACCCAATCCAAGGTCACTCTCAAACATGGTCAGGCGCAAGCTGTCCGGCATGGTTATGCTGAGTCGGGCAGAACTGCGAATCGTCCCCCACAATGTGTGCTCCATTATCGGTGGCACAATCGAATGGAAGATGGCGTCCTCGGCGCTGACTCCGAAGTCGGTGAAGACGAGGCCAAGGTCGGAGAGTGCCGACGCCAGAGGATTCGCTCGAACGACAGCGGGGGCGATGTTGACCCTCACCTCATCGCCGACCAGACCGAGGGTCAGGGAAGCGGAATCGATGCGAATCGTGACCTTGACAGGCTCCAAGTCACTCGCTTCGATATCGAGTGGCATCGATAGATGCTGGATGTTCAAGTCAAATGGAATGGTCTCAATATCGAGGTCTGAACTGTATGTGCGCGAGCCGATGATGATATCTTGTGCCCCCATTTTCTCGATTTCGTCGAAGCCCACATCAACCTCGTCGACGAGCTTATCGGCCAAAGCTTGCAGACCCTCGTTAGAGATCTCCATATCGTAATCGCCGCTCGAAAGCGGAATCGTTGCCTTCTGCGCCGACCCCGCCAATAATCCACCATCGCGTCTATCGCCGACGGCTACCATCCTACGAATCAAATCGGAGGGAATCGGCGAGACCTCCATATTCTCCTCCTCCAACTTGAGACCGATCCGATAGAGTTCGAGAGTCACCTCCGCCGAGAACTCGAACTCGACCGCTGCGCGCGTCTCGCGCAGCGCCAACCTCTCAATCTCTATCTCGGCATCGAGCGAGACACAGGTCTTCTGATTCGAGCCACAAATCAAGTCCTCACTCGAATCAGTGCACTCGCTCGCAGCACCGACAATACCTCGCCCACTCTCCAGACAAATCGCATGCTGCCAATCGAACGGGCGCGATCCGGCAATTCCTACGTTATGCTTTGACCCACCCTCGTGAGGGATCGAGAAGAAGAGCGAATCAGGGTCGCCGCGCACCGAATCCAACCATTCGGGAAGGTGCACGGTCAAGGTGATGTCCGCACTGGGGAAATCCGCAGGTAACAGGTCTTGGATGTAGCTGACATCGAATTCCAGATCCATCTCCAGCACGCTCATCATCGCGGCCAGATCCTCATCGGTCAGAATCGACAAATCCAACGTCGCGATATCTCCCTCAGCGTGCTGCAGCAGACGAGCCACGATGCTCGACACCTGCATCTCAGAAGGCATCGAGGTCGTCTGCAAAACGATTGGGAAATCACCAGTCATCGCCGAACCGGAACTACCGGGCCCATCCAAACAATAGCGATAGGCCAGATTCTCATCACAAGTCTGGCCCGGCCGATGCTGGAACATCAGCCCGCCCGAGTCATCCGCGGGTGCGAAGGAGGGCGGCTGAAACATCAGGTCAACCCCTAGAGCCTCGGCGAAAGTCGTCGACAGAGAGTCGATTGGAAGGGTCCGTACAAGAGCCGCGACATCGCTATCCAATTCGGCATCGAACATCCTTATCCCATCCGCAGTGACCACCTCAAGATCGATTGTCGAAGTCTCAAGGTCCAAGCCCCACTCAGCTAGAGTTTCAGCGCTCAGATGATGGATATCGATTTCTAGGTCGATGCGACTATTCATCCGATCGCGCGCATCGACAACCAAATCCAGACGCAATTCCGAACCCCCATGAACAGCAGGCCCTCGACCATCGTCGAGAATGGCGGCGAGGTCGAGCGTCAGAGGTGGCGCAAGGGCCGAGCCAGCGAGGTTGTTAACAGCGATTCGCGAACCCCAAGAGTCGAATGAGAATCGGAATCTCTCACCGGGTGAACTAACAGATGAGACACTGGAATAATCGGGTGGAATCATCGAATATTCGAGGTACTGCCCGGCAGTTGCAATTGTCGAGAAGTTGGATTGAATCTGGGCTCCCATCAGCATCAAACCCTGCATCATTCGGTCCACATCTCCCGTCTGTCGATCCATTCCAAGATTCGCCGGATCGATGTTTAGATCGAGAGTCGAACGCAGGCATATCGGCGGATCGAAAGGGTCGTTTGGACGCCCATCCTCTTCGTCGATTGAATCGATGTCTGGGTCATAGGTGCAATGCGTGAAGGCGCGATTGTAGAAATCGATAGTCGCCGTCGTCTGCACCGGTCCGATAGTCGAATCTGGGAAATTCTCCTCAACGATTACAAGGATGATCTCCTCCACTTCCTCCAACATCGCGTCCTCAACTGACGAACCATCGCGGACTAGATCGCGGTAATTGCGGATGTAATCCGCTGGAATGCCATCCGCCGGGTTGCTGTCTCCCCCGAGGTCCAAGTCCAGCAACCCAAGGTCTTCTCTCGGCAATTCTCGAATCGCTAATTCGATGGTCATCTCGATCGATGTAGCATCCTCCATGACCATCGCGACGCGACCCTCGATCCAACTGTCGGAAGGGGTCAGATCGAGGCTCGAATCATAATCGTCGCAGATTCCGTCTGCGGTCTGCCAAGTCGAGCAGATTTCGTTGGCGACTTCGGGGTCGCCAGGGGGTGGCGCAGCCGCTACGCTTTGCGCCAATAGGAGCAAGACGAGGGCGACTGCCGCGCGGCGCATGCCGCGCGGATGTGTGGCCACCCACCATAAGTCTGAATCCGTCACGCATCGTCGAGAGGCCGATGCACCGAGAGGACCCGCACGGCCGGCTACGTGAATCCGTCGGATTGGTGGTCGATCAGGTTGGGGTGGATTCGAGTCTGCTCGAGGCGCTGCCGAAGCGCTGGGAGAGGTTTGCCGATGTGGCGCTGCTGCAGAGAGGGGCATTCGCTGGAAAGGAGTGGGAGGCGCTGGTCGGGCCTAACTTGTGGAAGGCGGTTGCGGGTGCGTTGAAAGTCGAGCGAGTCGGTCGGATTGGTGAGATTGTTGGGGAGCGGCGCGAATCGAGCGTCGAGCTGCTTCTGGGCGAGGATGATTGGGTCGTACGCCGAGAAAACGGAGTCGAATATGGCTACCGATTCACCCAATGCATGTTCTCGGCCGGGAATGTGAATGAGCGCCGGCGGATGGGTGAGGTTGGGCGCGCCGACGAGATTGTCGTCGACCTCTTCTGCGGCATCGGATACTATTCACTGCCGATGCTGCTTTCCGAGGTCGCCCACGTGCATTGCTGCGAATGGAATCCGAATGCCGTGGCCGCCCTCGAATGGGGGCTTGAAAGCAACGGTGTAATCGATAAGTGCACCATTCACGAGGGCGATAATCGAGCGACTGCGCCTAAATTACAGGGAATCGCAGACCGAGTCGTGCTCGGTCTGCTGCCGACGGCGGAAGGCGGTTACGATCTCGCCGTCGACTGCCTCAAAGAATCCGGCGGGATACTCCACATCCACGGTGTCGCGCCCGCCGATAACCACCAATCTTGGGTCGAGGAAACCATCCAGAAATTCGAGGCTCTGGCCCGACAATTCGACATCGAAGAGGCGGCGCGAGTCCGCGTCAAATCCTACGCGCCGCACTGGGATCACCTCGTCCTCGACCTCGAATTCAGCCCTCGCGCGTAAGCGCGGGACGAGCGCGAGCGCCTTCACGCGAGCGAGCCCCGCGTGATGCTTCGCAGAAGCATCAATCTCATGTACGGA
>CAYFHB010000022.1:0-15294 GCA_964342705.1 uncultured Candidatus Poseidoniales archaeon | reverse complement strand
AACAGCACTCGACCGAGCCGGAAAGTGGCTTGATGAGCCCTGCTGCAGTCCGTAGCAGGGTCGTCTTCCCGATACCGGAACGACCGGTCAGTCCAACGATTTCACCGGCCCGAACCTCGAGGTTCAAATCCTCGATTAACGGATTCTCCTGATTGAAACCGATGGTCGCATCCGTCATGCGGAGCCGTACGGGGTTCGGATCTTGCACCTTCATCCCCCCTTTACTCTCCATTCTCACTCGTCGTACTTCTCTTCGAAGTAGGCTGCGATGCCCGGGATTGCCCCAATCGCATTGCTGTACGAACCGAGATGTTCCTCAGTAGTGACCTGCGAGATTCCAGGGGTGTTCAGAACACCATCGAGAATCTCGACGCCACCTTCCTCTGTGTTGAGAGCCAAGAATGCCTCTACGATAATGTCGATCTTCTCCTGGCTGGTCGCCTTGGTGTTGACCATCACGGGGTGACTTGGGACCTGACCGAATGCCGGCTCAAGCGGGCGGTATTGGTCGCGCTCCAGGCACCAATCATTACCCTCGCAGTGGTCTTCATAGGAAGTTGTCTTGCCGAATGCAACATCGCCGACTCCCTCGGTCATGCAGCGGAAAGCGCCGCTGTAACTGTAGTAGAGGTCACCCTTCTCAGGAATCGATGCATTTCCGAAGTGCTCCTCGATGGTGGTGCGCAGAGAAGCGATGTCATCAACGTCTCCGCTGACGTCAACGATTTCGTTGTTGATCATGTATCCCATCGGCATCAACATTCCAGCCGACTTTAGCCAGCCAGTGTGGCAGGAATCCTTACCCTCGAGGTCCTCGAGAGATTGAATGTCCGAGTCAGCGAGAACCCAAGCCTGCGCTGTGTAGTAGGTGGCTCCATCGCTCTTCTGATCCGCTAGAATCGCTTGCAGTCCGTGCTGTTTCCAAGCGATCCATGCAGCACCGCCATCGAGGAAGGCGATGTCTGCGTGGCCGAAGCGGAGAGCCTCAATCGCTGCGATGTCAGATGTAATTGGGTAGAGCTGCACCTCGTAGCCAGACTGAGCCGCTATGAAGGCAGCGAGCAACTGAGGGTTCGCAGTTGGATTTTCGTAGTCGTCCTGAGTTTTGAAAGCGATTCGGATTACCTTCTCATCTTTTTCTTTTGATTCGAGGCATCCGGCCATGCCAGCGGTCAGGATTAAAGTCGCTAACATAGCATTCATCAAGACATTCATTCTCATTTTTTCCACCTCTAAAATGGGGCTCATATCTTTTTGACGACGCGCGCGAATAAACGTGGTGATTTATAGTTTAGGTCACCCTAAACTTACCTATAATCGCTGTACTGCAGCATTGCAATACCATTGATTTATGGTCAAATCGAGCAGCCGATATCCATATCGTGCGTAGAGCAGGCCGCAATGCTGAATGAGTCGTGGCGGTGTACTCAGATTCGCAGTTATCCTGACGATGTTCGCCATGGTCACAACCTGGGTGCCGATGAGTGCACCCGACCATCAATTACAGGAATTTGACGAGCGTCGGGAGCAACTCGGCGGAGACGGTCCGACGCTCGAAGAACAATGCAGCTCAATTACCTTTGAAGACATGTTCGAGTACTCGAATGCGATCTTCCACATTCAGGTCGCAAACGATTGGACCTCAGCACAAGTTGAGGCGGTGGCGTGGGTCAACGGAAGTTTGGCAGACGAGGTTCGCCAGAGTTTGGACGAGTACGTTGCAGCAGTATATCCCAGTGGGGACGATGGATGGATCTCCACGGACGAGAGAGAGGGAGTTCGAGCGATTGCCTCAGAGTGCGTTCAACACACCCTGACACGTCTCGGTATACGCGATGGCAGCCCGCACAGGGGTGGTGAGGGTACCGATTGGAAGAACGTCACTTGGACCGAAGATGAGGTACTTGTTGAGGAGTGGAACCTCGTCCCGCCTCGCCATTCAGAGATTCGGGATTGCAGTGGCTTCGGCAGCACTAGCGATTGCGTCGAGGTGCCTGTGGAGCCTGCGAGCGAGCGAGATTGCGATACGGATATCGAGGCTTCTGCAGGGGTCGATGAGTGTCGCATGATGCTGTGGTTGAATGCGACAATGACGATTTCTAATTTGGACGATCCAAGTGAGTTCACGGTGGCGTTCAACGCTTCGAATATGTCGAATGTCGAATATCACATCCACTTCCCACAGACCGATGGCTTGCGCCTCGACATGTGGGAGGAGTGCGAGGATCGAGATGTCGAGGCGGCCACCGGTGATTATGCTGGAACGGCTCCGATTCGCGGCAGTTGTGTCGGTGATGGTTCGAGCACGCACGAAATCAACGAAAATGAGGATGGCAGCCTGACTTATTCCTTCTATCCCAACATGCCTCAATGGCCTATTGGAGAGGACTTGTTTGCTGACTTTACGACTGCGCCAATCCCAGTAGATGAGCCACCGGTCTGGACAGATTCTGCACCGGCGGATGGAGCATGGTTCCCGCGCGCGAGCGGCGGCTCACAAGTGATTGCTGATTGGAATGAAATCCAAAATTGGTTCATCGACGAGGCGGGTGTTGCTTCACTGGATGTCGTTTGCCGCGGTGATGCTGGATTGGAGGTGGCCTACGTGAATCGTGAGATTTCGATGGATGTGCCCCGCGGCGAGGCCGGCGAAGTGACTTGTGAGGCTGTGGACCGAGCCGACCAATCGTCCGGCAGCCGAACTTGGAACGTTGGTGTTCCATTCCAGATCTCCACCTCTACCACGGATTTGTCCGACCCACACCCGATCACACTGAGTCCGACCTCGGGCTGGCCCGAGTTGAGCGTCGAGGTCGGATTCACCTCCGAATACGATGGCAGCGCTACCTACTCAGGCCCGTACTCCCTCTACATGTCCGAAATCACAGTGGATGTAGCGGCTGCTGGGACTGTACCAGGTGCTGCCTACGTTGCTGTTCATGTGACTGGAGAGGGAGTCTACTCGATGCAGGCAACATACGACTTGGGCATCGAGAAGGCGAGCAGCGCCCCTGTGATGACCGTGAATAGCGAGGGGTGGGATGGCACCTCTTGGTCTATGAGTGGGCAATTCTCCGACCCCGATGGTGAGGCGGTATCGTTCACTCTGCTGATTGATGGTTCGGCTGTTGGAGAAGTCAGCATCAGCGGGAATACTTGGGCCACGCCCGCCATCGATTTCTCGGTCTGGGCCGAGGGTACTCACACTGTTCAAGTAGATGCTTGCGATGCATCTGGAATGTGCGTGAACCAGCAGAGAATCGTCGATAATACGCATCTCTTTGTCGAGCCAGAGCCAGAGCCAGCACCGCCCGCGGATGAAGGCTCAGGTAGTCTACTTCCTGCATTGGGGCTCGGTGGGTTGCTCGCCGCGGCATCTGCCGCACTCATATACTCGGGCCGACGCGACTGAGGCCATGAGCTTCTCAGGGACGGTCGAGAAGGAGTCCCATGAGGGCGGTCTGATGATCGCTTTTGAGGGAAAAGCGCCGCGATTGGGCGCGACCCTTCGCATCATCGGAGGTAAGCCGATTGGGCGCGTTAATACGGTGATTGGTGCCGTCGACCGCGCTCTCATTCACATTCATCCTCTGTCTGATGATATAGATGCGTCAAGCGCGATCGGTTCCCCAGTCGAGATTGCTCCGCGCGAGCGACGCGAGCGCTCAGACCGAGGCCGTGGACGCGATGGTGGCAGATACCAGAGTCGTGAGAATCGAGGATTTGACCGGCGCAACGGCCGCCGAGACAACCGCGGCGGCAATCGCGGCGGGGATTGGGATTGCCCCAAGTGCAAGAACAACAATTTCGCCTTCCGTGACAAATGCAATCGCTGCGATGCTGAGCGCCCGGAAGGTGCAGGCAGTAGCGGCCGACGTGAAGGGCAGCGCGGCGGTGGCAAATTCCAACGCCGCGATGACCGTGGTTACGATCGCCGCGGCGACCGAGGAGGTCGTGGCGACCGCGACAATAAGGGCGGTCGCAGTGGAGATTGGGATTGCCCCAAGTGTAAGAACAATAATTTCGCCTTCCGAGATAAGTGCAACCGCTGCCAAGCGAGCCGCCCTCGCGGGGGTGGCGACAGTGGTGGTAGCCGCGGTGGAAACCGCGGAGGTAAACGTGGCGGAGACAGACGCGGCCCTCGTCCAGGACTTCGCGACGGACGAGGAAGAGGCCGCGCACCAGGTAGTGGTAGCAAGCCACGCCGCCCGGGATTCCGTGGCGGCGGCAGAGGCGGCCCAAGTCGCAACCGCCCAGGACGTGGCAGCGGCAGGCGTTGAATCAGCACGAAGGTTCTGAACTAACCCGAGAACCGCTCGCTGAGTTAGCAACCCCAGCATTCATCCCCATCGGGCGCGAGCAATGCCCATGGCAGAGAGCGCGGAGATGCTATGGATCGACGTTCTCGAGCACGAAGAAGCCAACGAGCGCGAAGAAGCACTCGAACTCGCTCAGCAGGTTACCAAGCTTGACCCTAATCATGCAGCAGCCTGGAAGATGGTCGCCCGCATGACCCTTCCACCGCAGAGACGCGGGCAACAAGAGATGCCGACGCTGGCGCAGGCCTCGACCGCGTACGGAGCGCTGACACGTGTCGTAGAAATCGAACCCAACGACACAGAATCATGGCACCTCGGTGGCATCCTCCTTGTCGATCACCTCGGAATGTTAGAGGAGGCCTTGGCTTGGTGGCAGAAGCGTAGAGCGGTTGAACCCAGTGAGGTTACACCGGTGGTAGAGCAGATTGCAATCCTAGTTCGCCTTGGGATGTACACCGAAGCCGGCGAACTTCTCGAAGTGCTATTCAGCGATGGAATGGACTCCCCGGATAGCCGCCAATTGGTCAAGATGGATCAGGTTCGAAAGATGGTTTCGAAGGCTGCGAAAATGGAAAAGGATGAGGTCTTCCGACCACAAAATCCGAAGCATCCGAGATGGGAGATAATCAACCGGATGAAGACTCGAAAACCGCTTTCTGAGACGTTTTTCCTCTTCACTTTCGTCGCTCCAATCGTCTTCTTGATTGGCACTGTTGCGATGCAACTTTTGGGTGGAACTCAATTTGGTTTCATTCTAGTATTCCTGATTATTCTCGGCCTTTTCATGGGTGTCTCGCGAATGGGCTCTGGCTTGCTACACTCGCTCAATAGACATGCCTTGGACCTCGACCGTGCGCTCGACGTGGAGACAACTTCTGGGAAGGTCTGCGTTCCTGATGACATCCGCGGAAGCAAGCTGTATGGGCATCTGCTCGGGAAACGTCCGGAAGGGTTCCGCGAGCGGCATGAGAAGATTGTTGACGCGGATGAGAAAATCAAACGGAAATGGATGCCTGTGCTACCTGATTTCACTTCTGTTGGAGATGAATCTTGGTGGGGTGAGGAGGATGAACCTAGAGATGACTCCTCGGATTCGGATGTGGATTCGGATGAGCCACTCGAGTTAGATGGACTCGAGGATTGAAGGGTTCGCTGGGCGCTTGCCGCGCGGCTCATGTGCCGGCCGAGTAATCGTTCAGGTAGGCGAGTTGCTCAGCCGTCAGAGTGTCAATGTCTATCCCTTCAGCTGCGAGCTTGAGGGCTGCTAATTCACTGTCCTGCTCGGGGCTGATGTCGTAGACGATATTATCGTAGGACTCACCCTCAGCAGCGAGGCGGCAGAGGGCGAGGAATTGGTTGGCGAATGACATGTCCATAACCTCGCTCGGATGTCCCTCTGCTGCTGCGAGGTTGACAAGGCGGCCGCGGGCGAGAAGGTGGATGGTGCGGCCGTCTGCTAGTTCGAATGCCTCATTATTTTCGCGAATCGTGTAGATTCGTTGGGCTCTCTCTTCTAGGTCATCGATATTGACCTCGCAATCGTAATGTCCAGTATTGCAGACGATTGCGCCCTCCTTCATTGAATCGAAGTGGCGACCTATGATGACGTCCTTCATCCCGGTCGCCGTACAGAATACGTCTCCGATGGCTGCCGCATCGTCCATCTGCATTACGCGGAAGCCATCCATTACCGCCTTCAGGGCGGCGAGAGGGTCAACCTCGGTGACGACGACATTGGCTCCCATGCCTCGGGCTCGGTTGGCCAATCCCTTGCCGCAGTGGCCGTAACCGGCGATGACGAATGTCTTGCCTGCGAGGAGGACGCTGGTCGCGCGAATGATTCCATCGAGTGTGGATTGACCAGTGCCGTGAACGTTGTCGAAATCCCACTTGGTCGAGGCATCGTTGACCGCGATGACGGGGTAGCGCAATTCGCCGGCTTCACCCATTGCTCGCAGGCGGTGGACTCCGGTTGTGGTTTCCTCGGTGCCACCGATGACGCCTTCCGCCAATTCTGGAAATTGTGAGTGCACGCGGTAGATTAGGTCGGCGCCGTCATCGAGGGTGAGAGTCGGCTTGAATTCTAGAGTTCTGTCTATCGATTCGTAGAACTCCTCGTTATTCTGGCCGTACCAAGCGTGGACGCTGTAGCCTTCCGCGGCGAGCCAAGCGGCCACGTCGTCTTGGGTCGAGAGGGGATTGCAGCCGGACCAGCAGACTGTAGCACCGGCTGCCTCAATCGTCTCGATCAGAACTGCCGTCTCCTTGGTCACGTGCAGGCAGCCAGCTACTCGCTGACCGGCAAGTGGCTGATCCTTGACTACCTGGGCACGCAATGCAGCGAGAGCGGGCATTCTGCTCCGCGCCCATGCGACCTTCCGACCTCCTGCCTCCGCGAGCGAGAGGTCTGCGACGGTGTAGCGCTCACCAGCATCCATGCCCCGAGGCGGTCGCCTCCGGGTCTTCAAGGTGCGGCTGAGCGACCCCCGAAACCGAGGGCCGATCCAGCCGAGGTGACCCAAAGGGTCACCGTACTACTCTGGCGTCTTGGATGGAGGCTTAATTGTCGTCGCCTTGACCCTGTTGAGCGTAGTAGGCCGCGTAATATTGCTCGGCATACTGTCGAGCAGTCGCCTCGTCGTATCCCTGACCAACCATCTGCTGGACATAGGCTTCTACGGGATCCATCTGCTCGACTCCGCCGAATTGCTCGACGGTGTCGCCTGCATCGTCTCCCTTTCTACGACCGAGCATCACCAAAGTGACTCCGACAATTGCTAGAATAGCTATTAGTCCAACAGCGACGATCATTATCGTCTGCATATTGCCGCTGTCCTCCTCACAACCATCTGCGCTCGGATTGAGTGCACAGGGATCGCTTGGGCGCGGTAGCAGGTCAATGGTGAACGAATTGTCAATCGTGTATCGACTTCCGTCGCCCTCGACGATTCGCCAGTAGACAGTCGCCTGAACACCGGTTGTCTCCGAGTAGAGGTCTGCAATGTTCAGTGTCAGAGTGAAGGAATCACCATCACCCAATGCGGTCGGGCCAGTCGCGTTGTACTTGCCGAGTGTCTTCTGAGTAGCCTTCGGTGAAGGGGTCAAATCTAGTATCGAAGCCTCCAAAGCAACTTCGATTAGAACTCCATTCTCAGCTCCGGAATTGACTACACCGTTGATTATGACCAAGTCTTCCTTCTGCGAATCCGTGGACCGTGGTGAAGTGATTTCGACCACAGGTGGGTCGTCTCCGAAGTCCTCTCCGACGACGATGAAGTACATCCTCGCCTTCTCGGATTGCTTGCCAGCTCGGTCGTAAACGATTAGTTCTAGGCGAATTTGGTTCTCCAGTGTGCCATCGCTGGTAATATTGTGGAATACGTAATTCCACAAATCTCCACCCGCGGCCTCAGGTATCTGGTACTCGTGTCCTTGCAGGGTTGGGTTGTCAGAATCGACAGGATAATCGAAGAATACGCGATACTCGAACATCTCGATGCCTCGCTCGCCCTCAGGCGCGTCAGCATCACTGCTTGCCGATGCATCGAATGACAGGCTGATGTCTCCGGTATCGGTCAGCCTGACTCGGTAGATTGGCCAATCTTCTCCACCGACGGTCTTGGTCCCGTCCATTGTAACATACTCGTCGGTGACTGCGTTCTCGACCAATTGCAGGTCCGCAATCGGTCGGAATTCGTCGGCGAGGGTATCGTCGGTTACGAGATTGATGTAGGTGATTCTTGTGTGGCCCTCCTCATCGTGCAAGTAGAGCGTGAGCAGCCACTCGGCACCGATTCGGCATCCAGTGCTTGAACTCGAGTCACCGACGCAGAATGATCCCAGAGTCGGGATGCTCGGGCTCGTCTGACGGATGTGACTAATCTCACCATAATCGATGATCTCTCCCTGCCAGCCCGTGACAGACTCGTTCATGTCGGTCGATTGGAGTGTCCAATCCGCGAGGATTACCTCGCCGAGTTCTGAATCGTCGGTGATGAAGCTGAAATCGAGGTCTGAATTCGACTTGATGTACATCGTTGCGTAGGCGCCGGTGACCGTGTCGATCGATGGCGCATTGCCATTAATCGTCAGGTCGAACCCATCGCCCGCGATACCGAAATTCGCTGGGTACGGTGTCACATCGTATGCCAGCATATTCGACAGGAGCGGCATCGATGTGCCTCCGAATGGTTGGGAGAAGCTAGGGTTCTCGACATCGAGTGTGGTTACTATCATGCCGCCCGCTCCACGGTTGCAGATCGAGAGTAGAGACTGGCTCTCGAAAGACTCACTGCGCAGCAGAGTGTGGAAGGTACCCAACGGATCGCTGATTCTTCCTCCACAAACCTGTGGGACCTGATCGAATTGTACCTGTGCGGTGTCTAGTCCAGCAAGAGCGACGTACGAACCGCCGTGGACACCAGCGAAGGCAGCCATGTCGACATTATCCATCAATGGGTGGTAGGCATCGACGATGGATAGGTCGTCGTTGGTCACCGTGTTATTCCACTGGTTACGCATTGCGATATCCATTCCGAAGGGTAATCTGTTCGGCTGGTACTCATTGCGGTAAGGTCCGAGGTGAATTTGTACCGTTCCACCATTGACCATGTAGGCCTCAAGAACCTCGGTCACCGAGAGCCCGTCTGAATCGCGAGTCTCTGCGAGAGTCTCGTAATAGGCACCGTAAACGACGTTGTAATCAGTCTGCCATGGCAGGAGAATCTTGTCGTAGTGGTCCATCCAATTCTCGGTGGCGTATCGCTCCCAATCCTCGACCAATAATTGCGTGTAGGTCATGCCCATCGCTTCAAGGTCCTGCTTGACTCGCTGGAGTCGGTTCTGGTCGGTTGGATTCGAAAGAATAGCAACGTCGACATTGTTGAAGAATTGGATCTCGAAGTAACGGTCGTTACCTGAACGATCCATCTCCCCTGAGATCTCGTCGATGACTTCGGCGTAGAAGCTGATATTGTACTCGTGGCCATCGTACCATCCGCTGTATGGAGTCGTCCAGTTGGCAAAGTCACGATCGTGTGGGTCGAGTTCGAATGGACCGTTATCCGCGGCTTGCTCATACACGGTCTGTCCAGTCGTCATATCGACTATCTTCATCGTCACTACATACTCACCAGCGATGACACCGTTGAGCAATGGTACTGAGAAGGAGTGCTCTGAGACTGAATCGAAGGTGTAGACGCACTTGTAGGTGATATCTGACACACACTCAAGCACATCAGGCTGCATCAGTGTGATGTCAGCGCTGGCGATACTGAAGATGATCTGAGAGTGATTGTTCGCCGTCGTTGTCTCCGTCTTGTTGTACCAAGTTGTACCCTCGATCGAGGTATTCAGAATCGTCGTAGTATCGATACGATAGATTCCAGAGGTGAAATCGTGCGTGGCGACGGTAACCTTCTCTCGCTCGGAAGCGTCGAGACCAGTGACATCATTGGTGTAGGTACCATCGTTCTGGAAGGTGAACTCGTCGATTCTGATATTGTCTATGGCGAATCCAGCAAGCCCAGCATTTCCATTGACGCCATCTCCATTCGACTGGAATCTCCAAGTTAGTGTCACCTCGGATCCCGATAGATCTGTGCACTCGGTCGCCCAGTCGAATGTGCTGTTCGAGGTCTGGTTCAGCAGAGTAATGTGCGTGAGATCGATGATGACCGACTTGACCAAGCTCTCCGAATCGAACCAGACTACGGACTCGTATCGGTCGGAGTGGTCTCCCATGTACTCGACTTCGTCGTAACGTCCGTTATTGTCGAAGTCCTCGCAAGCGTGGAACGGCCTGATTCCGTTCTCATTTAGGTCTGTCCAGCTTCCCCAAACAGTTCCCTTGAACACCTCTCCGCCCTTTGACCACTCGATTTCCAAACCGGCCGAATCACGAATCGCGAGAATATTTCCTTCGTTGTCTGAGAGATAGTCTCCCTCGGCGAAATAATCGAAGGAGAGGTAGGTAAAGTCGGTTCCACTCGGAGCAACTGGAACTGGGTCGAGTTTGAGCCAATCGTTCCAATCATCGCCGTATCCTGTGTCGGGGTCACCCAACCAGTAAGCGTGGGAATTGAACACACCTCGGCTTTGTGGAAGCATCGGGTGGTCTCCATTGGTATCGTCGAGTCGGCTACCGTTCTCGTTACCATCGTCCTCCCACATCGGCTCGAGTCCAGAGAAGTCCTCGATAGCTATCAGATCTGGAAGAGCATTCTTGACGGTGGTTTCCAATTGGAAGTCAGTGATCGTGTTTCCGTAATTCTGCACACGAATCTCAATGTCACGGTCGCCGGATGCGTAGCGCAGTCCGTTCTCCAAACTCGCCCAAGGCTCCTCAGCAACACCTGGGTCGAAGAGATTCTTCACGGTGAGTTGGAATTTTACCTGATCATTGGTGGCGTCGGCATTGTCGAAGCCGCTCGGATTTGTCAGAATCGTCTTGATGTAGTAGGTGGTATTGTCGATGAAGTCCGCGGTGAGGCTAACTTCCTCGGTTGCACCAGCAGCGAAGTTGTTGAAGTTCAATGTCTGACTTACAACCTCCTCGTTTCCGAATTCGACATCGGTCTTTCGAATGCTGATGTTGTCGAAAGCGAAGCCGTCCAGACCTGAGTCCTGTGATGAGCCGTCAGGTCCGACGCTACCCATCAGTCCACTGCGGAAGCGGAATCGGATGTCGATGACCTCGCCTGCATATCGGGTTAGGTCAATCGCGTCATCTCCTCGGAAACTCACCCAGCCGGTGGCGGTGTTCTGGTAGAAATTGCCATTGTAAGTATTGTATTCGGGGTCAACTCCGAGCTGTCCGAGACGGAAGAAACGCTCGTTATCCCAACCGCCGGTGAAGAAAACCTGCTCCCATCCATTGCCGTCACTCCAAACCTCAATTCCGCAGGAGTCCTCGTAAAGCCAGCGCTCGACCACTGCAAACTGCTCGGCTAGATAGAGCTCGAAGAAGGCAGTACTGCAGATCAGATCGAGGTCCAAGTAAGCGGCGTCCGAACCTGTCAGATCCACATTCTCGATGATGAATGCCTCGTCCATATTATTGTAATAACCCGATTCATTATCCTCACCGTTGTGATCCAATCCAGCCCACATGTAGGTGGTTGGGTTTGAATCGGCTTCCCACCATCCATCGGTCGCGGTTCCATTAGCGTCAGTGCTGGCATTGTATTCCTCGTGCCAAGATGAAGCACCAGATCCATACTCACCGGTGTAGGACTTTTTCACAAGAGTGCACGAAGGGCAATTTGTTGAATCGATATTGCCCTCGAAGTCATTCGAGTAGACTAGGGTGTCGTCACCACCGATGACTTCCTTAACCTCAAGATCCACATCGATTGAGCCGGAAATGGGGTTTAATCCGGTATTCTTGACGGTGAGGTTGACGAATCTGGTACCTTCACCGATTCTCGGTTGACCGGTCGCAGGATCGTATGAAGCCGGTGCGATGGTGACATCAGTGATACCCACGTCCTCGTTATCAAGCGAGAGCACAGAGAGGAAATCTCCTGCCCCCGCCCAGCCTTGGGTGTCGAGCCACATGGCGCTATTGGCGAATCGGTAGCCTCGGTCCCGCTGACCAATTGCAATCTCGTAGGCACTGTCCTCCCCTCCGGCGAGTTGACCCGGGACGGCCATCGTGGGTCGGCGGCCGACATTGAATGAAATCGAAGAGAGGTAATCGGTCCCACTCGGATTCGAGAGGATGATTTCGACCGTGTTTACCTCACGTAGGTTGTCCAGAAGCAGATAGGTCTGGTTCTGAGCTGAGGAATCCTGTAAGCGGGTCAAAGTGACTTCGGTCGGTACGAAGAAGTCCATATTTCCGTCACGGTTGACATCTGCGATGGTAAGTGATGCACCGAGATAATCGCCAAGATAAACATAATTCTGAGTGTCCCAAGAACTGCCAGTCTTGGTTGCATAGGAGATGTTTCCTGTGATTCCGTCGACCGCGGCGATGAGATCGATCTCACCGTCGCCGTCCGTATCGGATATGTCGATGCCAGGGAGTGGAGCATTGTGCTCGGCATCGAGTTTGAAGTGGTGAACTCCGCTCGCAGTGGCATCGATTGGGTTTGGATAGGTTCCGAGAGTACAATCGTACTCGAGTACGGTCATGTTATCGTAATGACCGCGAGAGTAACCGACTCCGGTGTTGTATGGAGGTGTCCTGAGCAGCCAGATATCTAGATCCTCACAGTCTCCCACAGGTTGTCCGATCCCCCCACTGAGGACATCCTCACCCCAGTGTCCGAGCATCACATTGGTGTATTGTCCATTAGTCAGTGGGACTGGAATAGTCTGTTGATTCGTAATCAGTGAAGGGTTTGGACCCTTGAAGATCTTCAGGAAGTTGTTGGTGAATCCGCGGTCGTGGACGTTGATGACGATATCTGCATTGCCATCGTCGTCGATATCTCCGACATCCATGTCTGAGAGATAGGGCTCATTGACCATAATCGGCTCGGATGCATCCCAATTGTTGATGCGCTCACTGCAGTCACCCCAGAGAATCGTCAAGTTTGCTGGAATGTGTGGTCCGCCAACGAAACGAATGTTCTGCTGGAAGTAAATCACATCGTTGACATCGTCCCCGTTGACGTCATCGATGAAGACCCTCACACCATCCGCTGTGTCACGGAATCCAGCGCGGTGAGAATCGTTATTCGAGATGAAAACGTCCTGCCTGTCCCCAAAGCCACCGTTTCCATCATTGTACAGTGCAGTGATGAAGTGACCCATCGAGCTTGCAGAGACGATATCATTGTCATTATCACAATCGATATCGCCGATGCTGATGAACGAAGGATCTCTCTGCACAGCGTACTGTGTGATGTGTGAAGCCGATGCTGCTGGAACCAGCGAGAGCATAGGCGAAGTGAGCATCAGCATCACGAGAAAAATCGCAAGCCGACCGTCTCGGGAATCATTTCGGGCGTTCTGGGACGAGGACATCATGACTTCGCGCAATTTCGGTCCTCTCTTATGCCTTCGCCCGTTCTGACTTTACCAACTCCGAAGGAGTTGTACGGATTTAGTACATCTTTCAATGGGATTCGAGCCAGCTCGGATTCGGCGCGTATTGAGTCTCGATTCCGCCGTGGATTCGCTCGAGTCGACCCAATAACCAGAGCCTGTCAAGGAACATCTGCAGTTCCATCCCCGAGCGGTTAATCCGTTCGCCAATCAGACTCTCAATCGAGCCGATTGAAAGCGAGGTGTGACCGTGTTCTCGGACGACGAGAGTCATCACCAATTGAATCCATGATTCAGCCATCGGATCACCCGAAATATTGTCCGAGAGCGGCTCGGGAGCCTCCTCCAATTCATCAAGAAAAAGGCTGATTTCAGCTAGATCTGGTTCACTGCGCGACGGCGCTCCAAGCGACTCAAGTCCAGCCTCTATATCGAGGTCACCTACGACTCTGACTACAGAAGGAAGGCGACTGGGGTCTGGAGGAGGTCCCGGCAAAACCTGGACTTTCTCATTCTTCGCATCATCACCCTGAATATCATCCGAGGCATCTCTAACAGATTGTGTATAACCGATGTCACCATCCAGTCCGATTCGCTCGCGATAGAGATCTACCCAAGACGACGGGCCTTGGATTACCACTTCGACGTCGTGCTCGTTCGAGCGGAAGGAGAATCGTATGTTGTCCGCCTCGCTCATCGAATCACCCGTTGCGTCTCCGGATTTGAACTCAAGCCTCAGCGAGGTTTCGCAGAACCGTCTGCAGGATCCCGCCATTGCGGTAGTAATCCACCTCTACTGGAGTGTCCAATCGCACTACTGCGTCGAACTTTGTTACTTCGCCGTTCGGCTTGGTCGCCGTCACTTGGATTGTGGAGAGAGGTACGAGGTCGGCGCTGGCTGGGATGTCGAATGTCTCGGTTCCGTCGAGTCCCAGCGAGTCGGCGTCCTCGCCTGCTGGGAAGGTCAGTGGGAGGACTCCCATCCCGACGAGGTTTGAGCGGTGGATGCGCTCAAAGGAGGTGGCTATCACCGCCTTGACACCGAGGAGGAGGGTTCCCTTTGCCGCCCAATCTCGGCTGCTGCCGGTTCCGTACTGAGTTCCTGCCAGCACGACGAGAGGTGTGCCTTCGGCTTGGTATCGCATACTGGCATCGTAGACGGTGGTAACCTCGCCGCTGGGGAAGTGAGTGGTGAAGCCTCCTTCGGTCCCTGCTGCTATCTGGTTGCGGATTCTTACATTTGCGAAGGTGCCGCGCATCATCACTTCGTGGTTGCCTCGGCGGCTGCCGAAGGAGTTGAAATCGCGCGGCTCGACACCCTTCGAGACGAGGTATTGACCGGCTGGACCGTGGTGCGGGAAAGCTCCAGCCGGACTGATGTGGTCGGTGGTCACCGAGTCGCCGAGTTTGAGGAGGACGCGGGCACCCTCAACCGGTTCGATTGGTGCTGGATTGGTTTCGATTCCCTCAAAGAATGATGGGAGTCGCACGTAGGTTGATTCCTCCGACCATGGGTAGAGGGCTGATTGGCTGCTGCTGATGGCGTCCCAGCGCGGCTCTTGTAGGATGTCTGAGTAGCGCTTGCGGAACATCTCTGGGTCGATTGAAGCGGCGATTGTTGCTTGGATTTCAGCATCGCTCGGCCAGATGTCGGCGAGCATCACTGGGGCTCCTTCGGCATCGTAGCCGACCGGGTCGCTTTCGAAATCGATGTCGAGGGTTCCGGCGATTGCGTAAGCGACGACAAGGGGCGGGCTGGCGAGGTAATTCGCCTTGACTTTCTGATGGATTCGCCCCTCAAAATTGCGGTTTCCAGAGAGGACGCTACCGACGATTAGGTCAGCCTCATCGATAGCGGTCTCGATGTCGGCATCGAGCGGGCCTGAATTGCCGATGCAGGTCGTGCAACCGTAGCCGACGACACTGAATCCGAGAGCATCGAGGTCCTCGGTCAGGCCCGCCGCATCGAAGTATTCTGTGA
>CAYFHB010000021.1:0-16139 GCA_964342705.1 uncultured Candidatus Poseidoniales archaeon | reverse complement strand
AATCTCCCCAATGGCTCCAATTCCTTGGATTCAAGCGAATTTGCTTCTGCTGTGCTGAAGAGCTTCGATCACCGGCATGCGGTCGCCACAGAGCATCTGCAAGCAAGCGCCTCCGCCGGTGCTGTTGTGTGTGACTTTGTCACCAACGCCGCGAGAGTTGACCAGCGCGCTGGTGTGGCCGCCACCAACGATTGTCATCGCGGCCGTTTCGGTGCACATGTTGAGGATTTCAATCGTTCCGAAAGCGAATGCTGGCTTCTCGAAATAGCTGGCTGGGCCGTTCCAGAGGATGCAACCTGCGTCCATCAAGATTGGTCGTAGTCGCATGAGTGTCTCGAGTCCGATATCGTAGATCGGATGGGGTACTGGTAGCTCGTCGATCTTCTTCGCCACACGTTCCTCACCAACTTCCACCGCAACATCGCTGGGCACGAAGAGCAGGTCTGAATGGTTGGCAACGAGGTCTTCCGCCATCGCCCAGGCGGCATCGAAATCGTCTGCGAGGGTGCTGCGAATGAAATCCTTGTTTCCTTCTCCGATGTCGATCCCCTGCACCCAGATTACCATGTTTCCGACTACACCGACGAAGGCGATGGTGTCGACGACTCCCCTCGCGATGAGGTTCTGTGCGACGCGGAAGGAGTCGTCGGCCTTGGCCCCGCCAAGGATTGCCACGTACGGGCGGGGCGGGTTTTCCACGGCGGTTTGCAGGGCGCTAATCTCACGCTCCATCAAGCGCCCTGCGATACACGGCAGGTCGTCTGCGAAGCCGGTTAGGGTTGGCGAGTTTCGGTGTGCTGCGGCGAAGGCATCGGTCACATAGGCATCGAATTCGGGGGCGAGTTCACTGACTATCTGTGATAGTCTCAGCTCCTCTAATCCAGCCTTCTTGAGCGACATCTCCTCGGTGTGCATGCGGACATTGTCAAGACAGACTATCTCGCCGTTGCTCATCCCGCGAATCGCCTCGATTGCCACCTCGCCACACACGTCCGGCACGAATCGCACCGGTCGTCCGAGGATTCTGGCGAGGCGGTCTACGTGTCCCGACAAGTCCGTGAAATCGGATCGGCCGGGCCGTGACTGATGACCAAGAATCACTACCTTTGCATCGGCGAGGGCCGATATTGTGGGAATGATTGCACGAAGTCTACCGTCGTCGAGGAAGGCTCCGGTCTCGGGGTGGAGCGGCGAATTGATGTCCACGCGATACAACACACGCTTGCCACTCAGGCGAATGTCGTCCAGCGACAGAACGCCGTTCACGATGTTGGCGACCAGCGGGCGTCTTTTGATGATGGCGGACGAAGGTCGGGTGGATTCTGCCCTCTTAGACCGGCTTCAACTTGCTTTGTCAGGCTGCGTTCCCTCCCCCCAATGCCTTTGTGTTCGGTGCTCGGTGGGCCGTTCATGGCATGGGATGCGGGACGGCTGACCGGCCCTGATGGCGAGGATTGGCGGGTGCCGGTCAGCGAGTTGGAAGCGCGACGAGGTCGGCTTGCCGCTGCGCTTGCTGAGGCTGGGCTGGAATCAGCGCTGATCGATGACCCCGTCGAACTGTACTGGTTGACTGGTGGTCGCCAGAGTGGGATGATGTTGGTTGGCGCTGACGGGTCTGATGTTTCGAATGTTCATTGGGTGCGCAAATCGTTGGACAGAGCGCACTTCGAGTCTGGTGGCGATGATTCTCCAGATCCGGTTGTGGCTCAGCCTCGTATGAGTAGGCTGGTCGATGCTTTGCGGGCTGTGGGGGCAACGCGCGCTCCTGCCATGTTGGCTGGTAAGGTGCCTCACGACCGTTGGGAATTCTTCGCTGGACACTTGGATTCACTTGGTGCTACAGCCGATTGCACCCACTTGATGTTTGGATTGCGCGAGACGAAATCCGCTTGGGAATTGGAGATGCATCGCGAGAGTGGTCGCATCAATCACGCGATGTTTGAGGCGGTGCGCGATGTCGGAGGGGTTGGGCGCACCGAATTGGAGATGGCGGCGGCGGCTGACGAGGTTAGTCGCGCCGCCGGCTTCGGCGGTCGCATCCGTATGCGTCGCTGGCCGATGGATTGCGACCGCGTGGTAATTGCTGCAGGTCGCTCAGGTGCGATTCCTTCCTACTTCGATTCAGCGATTGGTGGAACCGGTGCAAGCCCGATTTCCTCTCTTGGAGCTGGGCATTCGAAAGTGGTGGCTGGCGAGCCGGTCATCGTCGATATGGTGCATTTGCACCGCGGTTACGTCTCGGATTGCACGCGCATGTTCTGTGCTGGTGAATTGGATTTTGAGTCGATGACTCGACTCGAGGATATGGCTGAGATTCGAGATTCTGTCGTGGCAAGCCTCGGGCGCGGTGATTATTGCTCCGAGGCTTGGCGAATCGGTAGCGGCAAGGCTGCTGAGATGGGTTATGCTGACCACCTGATGGGAATACCGCCCAATCAGGCGGTTTTCCTCGGCCACTCGGTCGGGCTTGAACTCGATGAGACGCCCGTTGTGGCCGACCGCTTCGACCGTGAATTGCCGGTCGGTGGTACCATGGCAATCGAGCCGAAGGTGCTCTACGATACCGGCGCTATCGGTACCGAGGACACCTTCGCGCGCACATCGGACGGAATGGAATGTCTGACGATGGGCGCGAAGTGGGGCCTGCTGACGGAGTGGGATGCGTGAGCGCCTCATCAGGGCGCAGGCCCACGGTTTCCGTTTTCGGTTCCAACGATTTGTCGGAGGACCCTGAGGTTGCCTCACTCTGTGAAGAACTTGGGCGAGCGATTGTTGATCTTGGTTGTCGCGTTGCGTGTGGTGGTCTTGGGGGTGTGATGGAAGTGGTTTGCCGCGGAGCGCGTTTGAGCGATAATTACCGAGAGGGCGATACCATCGGCATACTTCCGCAATCTGAATTCGATGCTGCCAATGAGTTCGTCGATGTGGTGATTCCTACCGGCCTCGGACTATTCCGCAATATGTTGGTCGCTCGCGTCGGAGATGCCTGCATCGGAGTGAAGGGCGGAGCAGGCACACTTTCCGAGATTGCCTTCGCTTGGCAGATTCAGAAGCCTGTCGCAGTGATGTCGACGAGCGGGGGCTGGTCGTCAGATCTAGCAGGTGCCCCACTCGACCATAGATATGCTACCGAGGTGGCAGACTTACCCGATATCGAGGCAGCCAAGGATTGGTTGCGCCAGACGCTTCGACTTTGAGCGCCATCACTAAGCGGTCGAGGCACCACCGAGCAGTTGTGTCCCGCACCAAGGCGAGCGTTCAACGGCGTCTGGCACGACTGCTGCGCGCACGCAAAGAACCCCATGGAATCGATCTGACTGACGATGCTGTGCTCAAAGGCGTCGAGGTCGATGACGCCGGCATCGTGCAATTGTGGGTGCAGCCGACTCGAGCGCACTGCCCATGCTGCATCAACGACCTGATGGAATTGCGCTCGGACGTCAATAAGCAGAAGGGCGTTCTCGCCTGCCATATCGAAGTCGTTGGGGTACCACAAGCCGATCGATGGACTGCAGCGATTAATGAATGAGGCGAATCCGCCCGTCAGATCCACTCGTCATTCGGCGCAGTGAGATTACTATCTGCCTCGCCGGTATTCACCACACCGCGAGGCTCGACCAGCATCACCTTGCATTCCGAATCGGCTACTGGCTTGTGGGGTACTCCCTTCGGAACAACTAGCATCTCACCTTCACTGAGTTCGATGGTTCGATTCTCAAATTCGATTCGCATGTTGCCTTCGAGGACGATGAATACCTCGTCTGTGTTAGAGTGGTCATGCCAGACGAATTCACCTTGAATCTTGACGAGTTTGAATTGGTAATCGTTCATCTCGGCGATGACCTTAGGCGACCAGTGGTCATCGAATAGACCTAGTTTCTCACGTAGATCAATTTTCTCCATTTGGCTCACTCCTCCTCTGTCGAGGTCGATTCGTCAGGCTTCCAACGACGAGCCTTGCGCTCTTCAACCTCGTCGAGTTTTGCGCGCAGGCGAGTCCATAAGAACCAGACTCCTATGCTGATTCCAACGATGTTGAAGATTATGACAGCAATGAATTCACGGTCCAAACTCTCACCTCAAAGCGGGGGTATCACATCGATGTCGCACGGCGTTCGTGCCGACATCGAGCAGGCGAGAACTCCCGAGTCCTCGACGAGAAATTCATCCAACCCCGGCGGCAGCGGGTCCGGATACTCGATGTTACCATCCGTGAGCCGAACCAAGCAAGTGCCGCAATTGCCCGAGGTGCAATTGGTCGGAATATCGACTCCCGCCCGCTCTGCCGTCTCGACCAGCGGTTCTTCCGCTTCTGCCTCCGCGACCCCTAGAAGCAGGGCCCCGCGGAAGAATCGGACAATCGCCATGGGTCCGCGAAAGGTCGGCTCGTCTTCAATCCATCAGCAGCGAGCCGAGGGGCCGTGACATCTCAGTCATCTGACCAGCGAGTCCACTGGCCCGTTTGCTTATTGAAGCGCAGTCCAGCCTTTTTCATCCACTTGTTGAACTTGGTAGCACCTGCTCCAGTTGCAAGAATGAAGTCCTCGCGGTGCTCTTGAGCCTGGATGTATCCCTTGGCGGCGAGCGTCTGGTCAATCCACTCATCGATGCTCATCAATCCGCCAGTCATATCGCTCGCCTCGACCGCCGCAGCCATCTCTTCAGCAGATGCGCCGGTCGCCTCAAGATCCTTCATCATCAGATCCTTGATGGTCTCTGCAGACTTCTTCTTGGGTGGTCGAACGACCTTGAATCGTGGCTTTATCTTGGGGTCGATGACGATGCGTGAGCCGTTGTTGAGTTGTTCGTCGACGTAATTCGCCATCGGTGCGTGGAATTCCTCTTCGCACTCCCAGCAGACGAAAGAGAAGTCCTTCGGGTCCTCGATTACATTGCCTCCTCGTGGGTCCATCTCCTCTCCGCACTCCGGGCAAGCGTACATGCACAGGATAGGGGCGAGTTTGCGTCGGAAGTCGACAATGTCCTGAGGCGTGCCGACCAGTTCCAGCATCTCGTGGTCACGGGCGGCTTCGAGGCCGCGCGTCTCGAGTTGGTCACGGAGTTTGGTTCGCTGCTCGCGCTTGGATTCGTCGTCGAACGAATTTTCGAGCTTGACGATGAGTTCGATGGTCTTACCCAAGCGGTTCATGACTAGTTTCTTCGAGCGGAAGGCCTCGACCTTGGCGAGTCGCAACTCCTCTTTCTTTTCGTGGAGTTCTGCGATGATGTCCTTCTGTTCACGCTTGAATCGCTGTTCCTCGATCTTGTCGACCTTCTTCTTCTGTTGATCCTTCGACAGAACGTCTGTGAGGTAGCGCTGTTTTGAGGCGGCGCGGGGGCCGGATTTGACCGCCTCGAGAACCGACTTCGCAATCTCCTTCTTGAGGCCGTAATTATTGCGGAGTTTCTCCTCATCCAGCTTCTTCAGGTCACCGACCTTCAGTCCGGAATCGGCGAGGACCTGAGCGGTCGTCTCGTCGATACCTCTGCGAAGAAGCGCCAGATAGGTGTCTTTCTTGGCCATTGAACCATCTCCTGTCTCGGACGCGCCCCCACACGCTCCGCTGAGCCGGCCGAACCAGCGGTGGGCTTTGAAGGCGTGGTTCTCGCGTCCTCGTCTTCGCCTCTTCTAGACTCACTTTTTCGCTAATAGTTGGCTTAGTGGGAGTTCATTCGCTGCTGATTTCTGTGATTAGGGCAGCCCAGTCCTCCGAGGTGAGATTCTCCGGGCGCAGGTCGAGGGTTTCGGCTGGCAAGCGCTCAATCGCCTCTGCCCATCTGGCGCGATGCCAGCCGGAGACCCTGCTCAATCGCTTAGGTGGTCGTTTGAGCAGGGTACGTAATTTGCGGCGACGATTGGCGAAGCATTCGGAGATAGTCATTCGGAACAGTCGGCGGTCGAAGGTCGCCGTTGAGTCTCGCGCCACCGGAACCAGATTGGTCAGGCGCGAGTGTACTCTCGGTGCTGGAGAAAAGCAATGTGGTGACACTCGCATGTCAAATTCGACATCGAAATCGAGCCAGAGCGAGTGCCCGAGCGGGCCACGGCTGGCGTGGCCCGCGCTCATCGCCATGCGCTCAGCGAATTCCTCCTGCACAAGCAAGGCGATGCCATTCAAATGGTACTGCGCGTGATGAATCTGGATTCTATCTAGTATAGGGCTAGAAATCTGATACGGAAGATTCGCAACGATATGAGTCACGTCTGTGGGCCATTCAACATCCAGTGCATCGCCCTCAATTACCTCCAATCGACCATCTGCCCCACCGAATACCCGATCGAGATGGGCAACAGCCTCGGAGTCAACCTCCACCGCAGTGACCCTCGCCCCACATCGCAACAACTCCAGAGTCAACGAACCAGGGCCCGGTCCGATCTCCAGCACATGACTATCAGAGCCAATTTCGACGGCCCCAGAAGCCAATTCAATCGCGCGAGAAATCACCGCTTCGTCGAGCAGGAAATGCTGCCCGAGCGAGCGATCGGGATCGATTCGATCACGCAGCAAATCGACCAGCAATCGAACGTCGAGGTCTTCCATCGGACCACCTCAACCCGTCACATCCCCGTTCAGGCGCTGGTCCTCACGAGTAGGTCGAGCAAGCTCGGAACCTCGGCTGGATCTGCCAATTCCTTGACATAGCGCTCTGCGAGTAATTCGACCGCATCGACGCCGAGCTTCTCACCGACATCTGTCAAATCGACCCAGCCGTTAGCCCCACGAATCTGCACCCATGATTGGGCAGTGGAACTGCCGACCCCGGGTAGGAGTTGGAATGCGTGCATTTTGAGAGAGATGTTATTGGCACGGTTGTAGAAGCCCAAGTGAGCATCAGGATTCGCCAGAATCGAAGCCTTCACAGCATCCAAAAGTCTAGAATTCGCATCTCCTGAAAGGTCACGAAACCGAAGAAACGACAGCTGACCAGTCTTGCCTGACTCGAGAGAAATATGGTCGCCTTCATTGCATTCCGAGGAATCTAGCAGGCGCGCGCGAACGAGGTGTAATCCCGGGTCAGAGAGCGCGTGAACCTCCCTACCTACGGGGCGACGGTCAAGGACATCGAGGACTCTGACATGAGTCTCTTCGGCTAGCGGCCCGTCGGCTGCCTCCCCATTGTTGTGGCCGTTCGGCTGCATCGTTCTCGTCCCTCGCAGGTTGGTCACCCTTCATCAAAGGATTCGTCGGGCGAAATGTAACCAAATATGCTGATCAGCCTTCAGAGAACGTGCTGGCGGACCTGAGTGATAATCTCCTCGATCTCACCGGTGTCCATGGCGATTCGCTTTGAAGCGATGATAACACGTACGTCCTCGACCTCCATCGGCATCAACTCAGCGATCTTTGCGCAGACCTCTGGGTGGTTGTTGAGTTTCTCGTTCTCAGCCAGAGTCTCAAAGAGTCCTGTAAACGTCTCAGGGTCGGTCTTGATTCCACCGCGGTTCTCGCTGGCGGCCCACTCAGCGTGGAAGAGAGCGACCTTCTGCTCGTAGGAGAGTTCTCCACGGCGCTCACGAGCATCCAGCAGGAGGTCGCGAACGGTAGCGAAATCAACAAATTCTCGGCCAGTCATCAAAATCACTCCATAGGGCGAAGGTGCTCAGGGCGAGCAATGACCGTCTTTGCCATGTTCTTGTCGTGCAGAGCAACGACCCAAGCGCGGCCCTGCTGAGCCTCAATGATGCCGGTTGCGCCTTGGAAGCGGCGGTGTGGCATTCCCTTCTGTTGGGAACCATCGAGGACGATTGCGACGCGGTCGCCGATCTCGTATTGGTGCATGACGCGAGCGATGTTGATACGACCGCGCTGCGTCTTCGAACGGCGAAGAATGCTACGGGTTCCTTGACGAGTTCCGTGACTTCGGCGCATGATATTCACCCATCGACCGTAGGTCGTGCGAGCGGGCGACCTGCCTCGCATTCTTAAGGCCATCTGAGCGATTCAAGGAGCGAGTCGAGGCGCAGAGTCGCGGTTTCGTGGTTTCTCAGCGGAATATGCGCGAGGATTCTAGGATTAGTCAGCGTGGATATCCTCGACGTCGAGCCAGATGACTTCGCAGCGAGATTCGAGGACGCTGGCAACTGATGGAACTGTGCGGCCCTCGTCGGAATGAACGAGTTCCTTGACGTAGGTTCCTGCCTCGCAGCGGACGGAGAATTGGACCTCGGAACCGTCGATGAGGATGTTATCGATTGAGACTACCTTGCGCTTGCGCTTCTTGTCCGCTCGGCGGTGGGAGACTCGCTTGGGAGTCTGCTGCTCGAGAGTGACTCCAGAGAGGCTCCCTATGGCTTCGAGCACGGTTGATTCCTCGGGTAATTCCTCGACGCTGAAGCGAATGGTGTACGACTTCTCCGCACGGGTTTCTTTGACCCTGCTGACCTCACTTCGGTTGGTCCAGCGCAGGTCGCTAATCTCGAGTTTTTCGGCAGCGTTCGCGTTGACCGCGTGCATGATCTCTTCGAGGTCAGTCCGGCGAACGTGTGGGCGCTTGATTTCGAGGACGAATGGACGGCCCCTGCCGAGGCAGCGGACGTCGATGTCCTCGCGCCCCATGCCATGGAATGAGGTGTCATCGGCGGAGAGTGCCAAGCGGAATGGCTCGCCGATGAGGTCCTGAACTGAATCGGGGTACTGCAGGCCGGTTCCCTCGCAAGACTCACAACCTTCGGCACGGCCGCGACAGGCGCGGCATGGCCATCGGGTCTGAGGGATGCCGCGGTCAAGTTTGCGGTAGCGGCCGTAGATGAATACTGGACGGATGTCGACGGCGACTCGCAGAGTCAGACAGTCAATGAGAATCATCAGGTCTGGGCGTTCCTTGACGAATGAGACGCCGTCCATTCGAGCGGCGACGCCAGTTTGGATGGCGTCGGAGAAGGCTGCCTTCAGAGGGCGGGAGCCAGGGGCGGCGTGACGAGTGCGTAGGCGATCTTCCTCGGCAATCAGATCCTTGGGGACGTGAACACCGACCTGCAGCGAGCCGTGGTCGAGTTCGCCGGTTTGGTCTACGATGCGGGTGACGATATTCTCGACATCGTCGAAGAGATTCTCACATAGAGGGCAAAGGTCGGGGATTTCAAACTCAGCAAGTTCTCGATCGCGAGCAAGGGCTTCGGCGCGTAGCATTGCACCACCAGCTGCGCCGCTCTCCTCGGTCCGACGCCCACCGACTCGGTGTAAGCAGTAATCACACGTGCCCAAGCGAACCATGTGAGCGATTCCGAGCGGAGCTGGGCAGGGTGGAGAATCCCAATCTACGGTCTGTCCATTTGATTCGAAATCGTCGCCGTCGAACCATTCCTCCTCTTCGGAGTCCTCCTCTTTGACCGGAACGAGGTCATCCCAGGGGTCCTCGGCGGCGGCGTATCCAGCGGTGGCGTAGAGTTGCCACTCATCCTCCTCGTCCGGCGCGGTTGCCTTCGCCTCAGGGTCGTCTTGGGTCATTCCATCACCCACCGCGACGAGGGAGGGAACCCCTCGCTGCGATGACACGCCCACCGATGGGTCACCTTTGAGCGCTTCGGGTCCTGAAACCAAACGGAATCAAGCCAATGAAGTGCCGGCCTGCTCTGCGACTTGTCGCAGCAGGCCGAAGGAATAGATACCGCTGGAACATCCGGTCGGCCAAGAGAATCGTAAGCCATAGCGGCCTACCAACTCAGCCTTTGGTTTGTCCAATCGCAGCCGCATGACTTCCTCACGGAATTCGATGATTCGCTGCTCATTCTCTTGGCGTGGCCCGCACTTCGCACATGGACAAGCCAGCCTAATATCGAGATATTCTACTCTGAATGATTGACCATCCGCGAACCTGAGAACGCAATCTTCGCGTCCTCTCTCAAGATCTGTCAGCGCGTCGGAGTCACTCATGCTTTCATGCCACCGGCGCAACTTCCGCTAAAAACCTCCTAGGTCTATTTCGTAGGCTTAGGTTTCTTGAGATCCGGGAACCAAGTATCTACTCCATTCCAGTCGACTGGTACACCTAAGTCAGCAATCACCAGCTTACTAGTAATCCTAGCACTTTCAAAGATAGTTGGAAGGCCACTTCCAGGGTGAGTGCCTCCCCCTACCAAAAACAGTCCATTTAATTCCTCAAAGCGGTTTTGTGGGCGCCTCCACAGCATTTGATCTAAGCCATGGGCGAGGTTGAAAACAGCACCTCGGTAGATGTTTGAGGCGCCCCAATCATCAGGTGTAACGATTGTCTTGCTGACCAAATGTTGACGAAGATTTGTGTATCCTAGGTGAGCCATTTGGTCTATGATTAACTCCGCATATTCTTCCTTGACATCGTCCCAAACAATACTTGGGTCTGTGTTTGGAACTGGAACAAGAACATACAATGTGGATTGGCCATCAGGGGCCATACTCGGATCGGTTATGCAGGCGTTTTGTACGTATATCGAGGGGTCATTCCAAGGAATCTTGTGATTGTCTATGTCCTTCAAGCTCTTTTCATAATCAGCGGATGCATAGATTTGATGATGCGGCTCATCGTATAATTTGTCGACGCCTAGATACAACATGAATGTCGAACAGGAATAGGATTTCTTCTGCAACTTTTGGTCTGACCATTTTTTCCTTTTTTGATTTGGAATCATCGTAGTCATGGCGTGGGCAAAATCGGCATTCATGATGACTTTGTCCGCCATAAAATCGACATTATTGGTTCTAACTCCCTTGACGGTTTTTCCTTCAATGATGACTTCATCAACCTCAGTTTCTAATTCGAATTGAACTCCCATTTCCTTAGCGATTTCACCCATTCTGGTTGTTATTGAACCAAGACCTCCTTTGGCGTGAAAAATTCCATGCTCGTATTCTAAAAATGCTAAAATTGTGAATAGTGAAGGCGCATGGAATGGACTCATTCCAAGATATTTAGTCTGGAAAGACATTGCTAAGCGAACCCTCTCATCATCGAATAATCGCTCAAGATCAGATGCAACACTAGCCCATGGCCTTAGAACGGTTGCAGCGGAGAATGAGCGCTTGGAAAGTAAATCTGAAGGACCCTTCCAAGGAGTTTGGAGGCAACCCCTAGAACGGTTCAATTTCTTCCTATTCTCAGTGATATAGCGCTTGAAACCCTCCGCGTCTTTGTCACCTGATAATGCCCTGACTCGTTCTGTCATCGCCTCTAGGTCACAGGTGGCGTCAATTGCCCCACCCTTACCGAAGACTAGCCGATAAGAGGGATCTAGCGGAATGAGGCCCAATTCTTCGTGTGCATCCCTACCAATGGCTTGGAAAATCTCCTCGATTACTTCTGGAAAATGAAAGAAAGTAGGGCCATTATCGAACTTGAAACCATCACGTTCGACGATTCTTGTCCTCCCTCCAATGTATGGGGTTTTTTCGACCACTCTGACCTTCAATCCGCTATGTGCAAGCAAAAGGGCAGAAGCTAATCCCCCCGGCCCCGCTCCAACAATCAGAACATCTTGGTCTGAGTTTATCGATGGTTCTGGCCCCGAAGATAGGGTCTCGGATTGCATATTTACTCCTCGAGTTTTATTCTAATTACACCAATAGTGGAAAGATGCACCTTTGCTTTCTGCATGACAGTCAAACCGAGGCGTTTCGAGACTACATCACCGCACAATGCCTCCGCCTGTTTAATCAATTGAGAATACACAGATACCATGATTGTAAGGCTCTTTTTAGAATCTGGGTGAATCATTGGTAGCAACTTAACTGCCTCTTCTCTGTGAGCGTTACACCTGCGGATGTAATCCTGCATGAATTCCTGCCAGTTAGGGTTTGAAGCGAGATTAGGGCTTGACAAATCTGAGGTGCTGATTCCGTAGGATTGTAACTCTGCAATCGGTAGGTAGATTCGACCAGATGCAAGATCCGATTGAATGTCTCGCAGAATGTTAACCATCTGCAAGAATACGCCCATCTCATCAGCATAATGCTCAGCTTCTTGTCCTTCGTAGCCGTATAGATGGAGCACACATAGACCTACAGAGGAAGCGACACTGTAGCAGTAGCTCCGCAAATCATCGAAGGTTTGGTAATTTGTAGGGTACAGATCATCCTCCATACCATCGATTAACGAATGTAAATGGTGAGATGGGATGTTAAATCTCTCGATGGTATGCCAGAGGGCTGGGAAAAATTTCTCTTTGGGAAAGGAATTGTTCTCCATCGGTTGGATATTATCTCTAAGGTAAATCAGCGCACAGAGTCTAGCAATGTGCGCATCGTGATCCAGAGTTCCCCGAGATTGATGTTTTTCGTCTAGAACCTTGGACCTCTGAAGAGCCCTCAATCGCAGTGAGCCCATTTGCTGAGGAGAGAAACTTGAGAATTCAGGCATCCAATCTCCATCGGCAACATCGTCTGCCCTGCGACAAAATGCATACAGAGCTTTGATACCATCTCTCTTGTCTTTTGGAAGGGGTCGGAATGCTCTTAGGAAGGAGGACGAAGACTCGCTCGCAATTCTATGGCACTCTAGGAAAGATTGTTCTAATGCCGCGCTATCATTCGACATGACTTCGTCCCTCATATCCTCCATCGTTGATATTTCGTATATAAGAGAGTGTTTTTCTGAAATGACCTACAGTATTGTAAATTTATTTTTTGAGGGACGGTGATACCGGCTCTGGAGTCGGAAAACAAATTGCTCAAAGCCCGGATTCGCGAAGCTTGTCGAGCGCCTCGTGTTGCTCATCACTAACCTGCTCGGGCTCCGCTAAAACGAACTCGATGTCCAAAGGACCGCCGTCGTGACCGTGGCCTGCTAAGCGCCGGCGGTCGCCGATTCGAGTGCCGTTGGCGACTTCGAGCTGCACGCGTTTGCCGGCTGGTGTACGTATGCGGATCTTCCCTCCCAGCATCAAGGTGGAGTACGGTACGGCGACCTCTTGTATGAGTCGGCCGCCCTCCCATCGGCGCCCTTCCTCAGCGTCGAGTCGGATGGTGATTAGGAGGTCGCCGGCCTCACCTTGGGGATGTTCATGACCCATCTTCTTGAGGCGGAGCTGTTGGCCATGTTGGGCGCCGGATGGTACATTGACGGTGATTGTTGATGAGCGGGATTCGACGCCTTTGCCGGAGCATTGTGGGCAAGTTTTTCGCGAGTTGAATGAGTTGCCATTGCAGCGTTTACAGATGCGAAGGCGTCGGTGTCCGAATTCAATTTTCGTGCCACTGAGGGCTTGTTGGAGATTGATATCTATGCCGGCTTCGATGTCTGGACCTCGTTGGGGCGGTGGTTGGGGAGGCTGTCGAGTTTGGGCTCTGCCTTGGCCGCGGCCGTGTTGGAATTGCGGGTCTGTCCCGCCCATGAATTGGTTGAGGATGTCTGAGAAATCGAAGCCGCCTTGGGTGCTGCCGAAGCCGCCTCCGAAGCCACCACTCGCGAATGGATTTCCTCCACGGCCGCCACCACCGAAGCCGGAGAATGGGTTGCCTCCGCGGGCGAACATCTCTTCCATGCGGCGCTGTTGATCGTACTCCTTTCGCGCCGCGGCAGTTCCAATCGTGTCGTAGGCCGCCTGAATCGCCTTGAATCGCTCCTCGGCGGCCGCATCGCCCGGATTACGATCGGGGTGATGCTGCCGGGCGAGCTTACGGTAAGACCGCTTAATCTCGGCGTCCGTCGAATCCTTATCGACGTCGAGGACGCGGTAGGGATCCTCCGACATCGTAGCCTTTGGCGAGTCGGCCCTCCTTCAACCCTCTCTGCAGCACAGGAGTCAAGAGCCACAACCCAACCGTTGCACCATGGGCCTCGGTTGGTGTTGCTTCCGAAATTACGCCGCGCACGCAGAAGAGATCGGCGGCGACATCTCAGAAGAATACCCGCGATTCTTCCTCAAACCGGCATCAGCCCACGTCGAAGCAGACCCCGACGGCAGCAACACAATCGAGCTGATGCACGGAAATGAACACATAGATCACGAGGCGGAACTCGTCGTCAGGCTGGGCCCAAACCTCCAGCCAGAAGCCATGTGCATCGGCTGCGACACAACCAACCGCACCCGCCAAACCCACGCCAAAAACAAGCGTTGGCCATGGACCGAAGGCAAGGCATTCCGGGGCAGTGGAGTCCTCGGAACTTGGACGCAGTACAGTGATGAGGAAGTGCAAATAACACTCAGTGTCAACGGCGAAACCCGCCAAGATGCACCAACATCTCTGATGATCCACTCGGTAGCCGAACTCGTCGACCATCTCGCAAATTGGTACGACCTAAGCCCAGGCGACCTAATCTGGACGGGAACACCAAAAGGAGTCGGGCCGATGAAGCCGGGCGACCTCGTCGAAGCAAGCATCACCGACGCGAGTGGGAACACCCTCAGCAAACTTACAGCAAACTGCGTCGCATCACTCGACGAATAGCCTCAATTTCCCTATTCCACGCACCCCGAAACCTTGAGTCGAGCGAGTCGCTCGGCGCGCCATGAGTCAGCCAGTGACCGGCGCGCGCCGCATCACCAATGCATGGCTCATCGACCACGATTGCCAACCACAACGAGGCGACTTCATACTCCACGCAGACGGCTCGGCAACACCGAGCAAAGGTGACGAGGACGTCCTCGAAAGCATAGACGGCACAAACCGGCTTATCACCCGCTCATTCCAAAATTGGCACACCCACCTAGCGATGATCCTCAACCGAGGCATGGGCGAGGGGCTCCCACTGATGGAATGGCTCGAAACTGCAATTTTCCCAGTCGAAAAACGCCTCACGCGCGAACTGATCGAAACTGGCACACGCGCAGCCGCAGCCGAAATGATAGCAACCGGGACCACATTCGCCTGCGACATGTATTTCCACACCAGAACAATCGGCGAAACCCTCGCGGAAACGGGCGTCAGAGCAACACTTTGTGGCCCGATAACCGACGGCTTAACCCCCAATTTCACCCCCGGCTCGGGAGACGCGCTCCGCCACATGGAGAGCCTCATCAAAGGCCAATCACCCCGACCCGGACGTATCGAATACGGAGTCGGAACCCACTCAGTATACGTGTGCGACGAAGAGATTCTCCGCAAAGGCTCAGACCTTGCAAAAGCAACTGATTGCACACTTCACATCCACACATCTGAGACGCGAAAGGAGGTTGCGGATTGCCATGCGGCGACGGGAATGTATCCTGTCGAGTACCTCGATTCACTGGACTATTTCACCGACGGAAGCACCGTTTGCGCCCACTGTGGATGGCTTACTAAGCGCGAGATGCGGATTCTCAACGGCCACGATGCCCACGCTGTGCACTGCCCCACCTCAAACCAGAAACTCGCCTGCGGAGGGACCATGTCCTACCCAGCGATGGAGGAGGCTGGAGTCGATGTTCGGCTGGGGACGGATGGTTCGGCGAGCAATAATTCGCTGGATATGCGAGCCGAGGCAAAGGCTGCGAGCATGGTTCAGAAGCACGATCACTGGAATGCGAGAGTACTCGGGCCCGAGGCGACTTGGCAATTGGCGACGAAGGGCTCGAGCGATTGGGTGACTTGGGATTTGGATGATATTCGCATGGCGCCAATAGGCCGCGATGGACGGCGCCTATTGCCTAATGTTCTGTACTCTGGCGGGCGCGTTTTGGATGTCTTCGTCGAAGGGGAAGCGCTGCGCCGCGACGGCATTACTCTGACTGTTGATGAGCGCGCGGCGCGCGATGCAATCAATGAAGCAGTAATCGATTACTATGCCAACCTCTGAATCAGAGGGTCGGGTCGGATGAGAATAACGAACATGACTCTACATATTCAATCTGGATTCGTTGGTGGTATGAATCTGCGAGCAATCTTGGCCATAGCAGGTGGTCTATTCTTCACATATGCTGGAGTACTCCACTTCACCGATACAAGTTGGTTCGAGCCGATTGTCCCTCCGATTCTAGGTTCTGCGACCTTCTGGGTCCTAGCAAGCGGAGTAGTCGAGATAGCAGTCGGAATCAGTCTGATTCTGCCCAAGACAAGGAAGTTGGGAGGTTATGCCAGCGCCGCTCTGCTGGTAGCACTTTACCCGGCCAATCTGTACATGTGGATATACGATGTGGAGTTGGGAGACGGGGCATCTCTTTCTCCAACCGGGCACGTTATCAGACTATTCGCCCAAATTGGCGGGATTATGCTCAGCCTTTGGATTGCAGAGTGGAAACCTGGTGT
>CAYFHB010000020.1:4829-16145 GCA_964342705.1 uncultured Candidatus Poseidoniales archaeon | reverse complement strand
TCCCCCTGTATGTGCCCATACAAGGGTGCACCAAAAGCAGGCGTGCGACCTACCTCCGGTATATGAACTACTCGGGTCGTTCTAGGTGGGGTCAGAACGGCGTATTGAGAGCCGGAATCAGTCATTCTATTGGGGTGTGATGCATATGGTCTATTCCAAAGGGCAATTTTGAGGGTTGATTCCGGCTCATTTTCGAGGGTAAATTCTCTGTTTCCGGAGGTGATTCAGTGGGCGAATCCTCGATGCCGAATGGAAGGTCGGTTGTGGTTGATTCCTCGTCGGTGGATAAGGCCTCATCTGGAGGGGTTTCTGGAGCACCTTCGATACCGAATGGGAGGATGGGGGCTTCGGTGGCTGTGTCAGCCTCAGAGAGGGTCTCAGGGGCTTCAGAGGGCACCTCTGGAGCCCTTTCTATGCCGAAGGGTAGGGAGGTTGTCGGTTGACTTGGAGTTTCATCTCCGAGGCCGAACGGAAGGTCAACCGAATCGGTTTCCTCTTGAATTGCACGTTCGCCTCGCGAAGCGAATTCTCCCTCACCTCTGACATCGCTGCCGCAAAGAGGGCAGGCGCCCGGACTGCTCAGAACCATATGGCAGACTGGGCAGGCAATCATGCACCCACGCTGGGCCATCACTGCTTGATGCTGTCGCTCTTTAGCGCCTTGGGGCTACAAACAGCCCCATCGTGAGGCAACTCGCAGGTAGTGACTCGTTACAGTGCTACTCAGGAGTAGAGGGCTCCATGGAATGCCATCATGAAGACTGTGGCCACGACACAGGTAATGACCATCACAGGCAGACCGGCTCGAACCCATTCCTTGGTGGTGATTGGGTAAGGCCCACGCTCGCTGATTGCAACCGTCATTACGTTGGCGCTGGAACCAATCGGAGTTGCATTGCCACCGAACCCAGCACCCATGGCTAGTGCCCACAAAAGAGGTTCTGGGTTGAGTGAACCCCCGCTAGCCTCGGTGATGCTGAAGATTACCGGAATCATTGCGGCGGTGAACGGGATATTATCGATGAGAGCGCTGGCGATTGCAGAGACCCAAATGATGGCGACGGCGAGCTTCACCTCATCGTCGCCGAAGTTGTCGAAGATCCAGTTAGCAACTTGGTCGAGGTATCCAACGTCCCCTACACCGCCCACAAGAAGGAACAAACCTGCAAAGAAAAGCAGTGCTTGCCACTCGACCTTATCGACGACGTCGTTGATGAATCCCTCTCTAAGTTCCTCATTCTTTGGCCGTGCAGCGATAAGAGCGAATCCCGCACCGGCCAAAGCGATTCCATCAATCTCGATTTGAAGATCGAGCAGAGACTTTGCCGAGAAGGCTACCACAGTCAAGCCTAGAATCACCAAAGTGGTGTACATCAATTGCTTGTCATTGATGGCTTCCCACTCATCCTCCTCCATGAGAAGGTCCACGTGAGGAGGTTTCTGCTCAGACCATTCTCTGTAGTACCAGCGGAAGTATCCGAGGGTTGCAATCCACGCGAAAAAGGTGAGTATTCCCAATCGGAAAAGGAAGCCATTGAATGAGAACGCGTCAAGGATTGGTGACGCATCTGCTGCCGCGGCTGCAATCATCACATTCGGAGGGTCTCCTACCATCGAGGCGACACCACCCGTGTCGGAGAGAATAGCCTCAGCGAGGAGTGGAGGAACCGGATTAATCTCCAACTTATTGCAGATTCTAAGGGTCACAGGAGCGATGATGATGATGGCTGTGACATTGTCGATGACGAGGGAGAGGAGTGTGGTGAAGGTACCGAGAAGAACGATTAGTCTCCAAGGGTCACCCTTGCTCATTTTTGCTGCCTTGATTGCCACGTACTCGAAGAAGCCACAGAGTTCAAGGATGGAAGCAAAAATCATCATCCCGAGGAGGAGGCCGATAACCTCCCACTCAATCCACCCAATCATGGTGTGCTCGAGCGTGTAGGTCTTGACCAGTTCTCCAGCCATATTGTATTGTTCGTGCAGGTGGAAAACGCCGGTGTAGTGACCGTATAGAAGCATCAACACGGAGCCGAACCAGGCGGCGATTGTACGATGCACCACCTCTGACAGAATCAAGGCAAAGGACAGTACGAAGATCGCGAGAACGACCTGGGCTTCGGTAATCATTGAATCGGCCGACCTTTGATGCCTCTAAATAACTCACTATCAGAAGTTGGCTTCCCCCCTATGGAAGAGCATCATTCACTAGACCAGAAAACAGCGACATTTCCTCGTTGGAATACGACTTGCGAACCGGTGCTCTCAGCAATTGCACCGAAGAGCCCAAGACGTTCATCTGAGCCTTCGACGACCCCTCTATTGGCCTTGACCTTGACTAGACTTCGCTTGTTCAATTGGTCTTGCATCTCCTGCACCAATGAATCGGTCAGACCATTTCTACCGATTCTGACCGAGACGATTAGGTCCCGGTCCATCGCTTGCTGCTTGATTCGCTTCGGGATCGAGGTCATTGCTCTACATCCTGATTCATTCTCTTTCTGCTAACTCTACCGCACCCAAGACAGGTTGTGACACGAACTCCAACATCGATTCTCACACGCACGTTGCGCCCGTGAACAAAAGGGACTCCACAGCCCCGACAGGCTTTCTCCCGCAAATCCGCAGGTGCCTTGACAGAATGTCGGTTGACTACACGCCTCAAATCACGAACGGCTGTCTGGGCTAATTCTGGATCAGAAGAAGTTGAACCATCGAGAACCTCTTCAAGATACTCGACAGCTTTCTGGGCACGCTTCTGACGAGTACCGGCATTTCGGGCTCTCCGTCGGCCTGCCATCCTTTCACCTCACATCGTCGAGTTCACTGCAGATTCGACCGAGGCACCGACCTCACCAATCGGCGCATTGCCATCGATGCTGATGAGAAGTCCACGCTCAGCATACCACTCAGCAAGAGGAGCGGTCTGAGCGTGATATGCCTCGAGGCGCGCCCTAACTGTCTCTTCAGTATCGTCTGGCCTCTGGATCAAACGCGCCTCGATGTGAGCCGGAGCCGGCTTGAATGTGGTGTGATAAATTTCGCCGGTCTCAGGGTCCATCCGCCGCCCGACAATGCGCTCGACGATTGCCTCATCGGGTACCTCAATCGAAATCACCGAGGTCACATCTGCAATCTTCTCAAGCGATACCGCTTGTGGAATCGTTCTGGGGAATCCATCGAAGAGTACACCTGTATCGGCATCGTCCTGCTGAAGGCGCTCTTCTATCAGACCGATAATGACCTCGTCGGGAACAAGCAATCCTGCATCCATGTATTCCTTGGCAGCCACCCCCAAGGGCGAGCCGGCTTTCACGGCCGCTCGAAGCATGTCTCCAGTAGAGACCTGAGGCTTGCCGGTAAGGGCTACGATTCGTCCCGCCTGAGTTCCCTTTCCCGCTCCTGGCGGTCCAAAGAGTACTATCGAACCTGTCATTGGCCGCGCCAGCCGCCTCGCGGTCTTAAGACAGACCCCGAATGCAATCACTTGTTCTGCTCGTACCAAATGTGGCCGTAGGCAACCCACTGATCCATCGTCCAACCCTCGGGCAAACCACTGGGAGGAAGTGGCATGGCACCCGGTGGAACAGGCGGTAGGGAGAGGGTTGGGGTGCTAGAGGCAATGACATCTGATATCTCATCGGCACTCACAGCCTTACTCAGAACTTCACCAGCCGAACTTGTCTCCAATGCCATTGCTCGTCGTTCGCCCTGCGAACCGGCGTGTAAAGCCGAGCCGACGGGGATCAATTCCTCATCAGGACTCATCGCTGCATCTGATTCTCGACGCATGCGAACCATAACCACACCCACACCGGCGAGGAAGAAGAGGAAGACGAGAGCGAGAGTCCATTTCGGTAGACCGAGTTTGACCATTAGACAACCGATTCCGCTGCAAGCGTCATCTCGCGCGCGAGAAATTTCGAGGACAAGTTCGGAATTTGTAACCGAGTTGCTCGTCCCATCATCGGTCGAGTTAGCGTAGAGAACAAAACTAGCCAACCCAAGGTTAGCAGAATTCGTTGGAATAGCCTTGACTGTAATCTCGACAGAACCGCCTACTGGAATCATCTCGACAGATTCGGGTTCTACTTCAAAGGACCAATGCTCTATCCCGCCCGCCTCAAAGATGAATCCCGAATTTGAATTCCCGAGATTCTCCACCGTTATTGTGAAGACGCCAGACTCTCCGGCTGTGATATCGTTCAATGAAATCTCATCAGGAGTCATGTAGACCCAGATTGAGGGCAGAATCTCGACTTGTAATTCGAAGGTATGCGTCACCGTCTCGGCGCCTGGTGTAATCGCCTCAACGATGACTGGCACCACGCCGGTGCTGATTCCAACGGGCAGATTGCCGGGCACATCCAGCCCGACCGTGACAAGAGCCTCCCTATTCATATCCAATGAGGAGGGGATGATGGATTGGAAACCACCGACCCAACCATGAGGCAGACTGCCTATGCTCCAAGTGAGTGTAAGCGGAACATTTCCAGCATTGCGTACCCAGACGTCCGTTGTCCCAGTCTGACCGAGAGAGACTGAAATCGAATCGTCATCAGAAGCCTCAAGGGCGGCGATTTCCTGTACGATAAATCGTGTTCCATTGGTAACCATCTCGCCGTCTACCAATGTAGTGCGAAGGGTCAGAGTATTCCTAGTGTCCATCTCAGCGTTGAGAGGAACCATCATCTGAATCGTGATTGAGATGCTATCGCCGGCTTGTATCGAGAATTCAAGAGCGCTGGTCGTTTGCTCCTCGCCTAGAATCAATTGTGCATTCCAAGTGTTGAGTGAGGAACTGATTGTCATCGAGAAATCCATCGGGACATTTCCTTCGTTGGTCACGATTACGGTGGTCTCCGAGAGGTCTCCATTCAGAACCGCCCTATCCTCCGCAAGTGCCAGAGCCCCAAGTACAATGCCATCATCATCGATTAGGTCGACCGTGAAATCAAAACTCTCGAAGACGTTCACGGTCGCCACATCGGTTGCCGTCACACTGGAATCCTGCACCGATGTGGTCACACAGGTCACATCTTCGGTAATCCCAGCCGCAGGTTGGCCGTTCTCTGTGTCAGGTACGCGTACGTGAATTGGTAGAGGTAAGAATTGCAGCCTGCTGAGCGGGTCGAGCACCATCGAGGAGGATTGGCTCGAGCCGACGTGAATTATCCACTGATCAGGGCTTGAACACGATACAGAGTACTGAGTATCACCATTTCCAGTATTTCGAATTGACAGCGAGAAGGTCGCGGTCTTTCCAGGTTCAGCGCCTAGATTATCTCCCGTTCCGGCGAGGATTGTGTAGAGTCCCTCGATTCGCTCGACGGTCGAGGTTATTCTGATGGTGTGAGAGACCGTCGGAGCGTTCTTGTCGAAGAGGTTGAGATCGTTCACGAAGGTTCCAGGTAAAGCGAAGCGTGCTCCAGAGGGGTCAGTCAGGTCGGCGTCGACATCCTCTAGGGTTAGTGTCACTTGAGTCGAATCTCCATCATCTCCTCCAGCTGCTAGTTCCCATGGGCCAGTTTCGTTGAGCAATTTCCACCATTCATCCTTTGGAGCTTGCAGGATTCCCTGATCGTCGATTCGTTGCAGAGGGGTTACGGAGAGGCCGACACTGATTGGCGAGGTCCCCTCGTTCTGGAGAATGAAATCGTAAGTGATTATGCTGCCTGTGCTAGGGTCAAGCGTTCGGGTCATCGCTTGGGCTAGATCGACTGGGGTTTGAGGGATTGAACCGTCTTCCATCAGGGGGGTGATTCTGACACCTATCTGGGAAATCTGTACTATCAACTGGTAGCGGTTATTGTCGACACCGGTATTCTCATCGTTGAGTTCAATGACATCGTCACCGGTGTCGAGTCTGAGTTCCAGCAGGTGCTCGCCAGTAGTTTGGAAGACGTGGGGGAAGGATAGTGATGCAGAAGTACCTCCAGCGAGTGAATTTCGGTTTGAGGTGTAGAGAATCGTTCCCTCTGTCAAGTCCTCTATCTCAACTGTGTACGCACCGCTGGCTCTGCCGGCCTGATTCCTCCAGGCCGCTTCGACTAGGACTGTATCGCCTTGAAGAGGTGCGAGTACGGATGTCGAGAGTGAGCCCTCGAATACGGTGAGGTCTGCGGTGGTCTCCTCTTGCAGCAGACCTGTTGCTACGAGAGCGAACGATTGCGTTAGGCCACCAGCGTGGCCGATCGTGATCGTCCACAGTCCACCGTTGCCGGCAGGGATTCTGATACGCTCGACATTGTTGAGTCGGTCCGCCGACCCTCCTGTGGTTGAATGTCCACTGGCGAAGACATTGCCGTGAAATTCGGTTCCTTCGGGTGAGGTCGCTGTCAGATCGAGATCATTGACCAATTTGGTAGCGCTCTGGTTCGAGATGGTGGATGATTCGGAATCAACCCAGACAAGTGTGACATCGAGTCCGGCTGAGCCACCTACGTCGAAGGTGTATACGAAGCTGTGGCCAGGGTCGAGTTGTCTGCTATCATCGTAGAGTAAGTTGAGATCGGTGCCCGAATCACTAGGATTGATTGCGTTCGCCACATCGATCTGCCCCCAGCCTTCCGCGGCATTCGGGATGTCTGCGCTTCCGATGTCGGTTGCCGAGTTGATGAGAATCGCTTTGATTAGGTCGGAGCGCGGTTCTGTGATTCCCTGCTCTGTACGCAGATGTTGCCGAAGCATTGTTGCGCCACCGGCTGCGACGGCTGTCGCCATGGATGAGCCGTTGAGTGACATGTACAGTGGGGTCGAGCCGTCATCGTGGGTGGCAGTTGTGCAGGAATCTCCACCTGGACTCTGGGCTTCTTCGGCTTGTGCTGAGCAAAGAAGGACTCCTGGAGCCACGAGGTCGGGCTTGATTCGACCGTCTAGTGTGGCGCCCATAGAGGAGAAGTCTGGGACGTCTCCGGCTGGATCGGAACCTTGTGATCCTGTGGTAGAAGCGCCGATCGTGAGGACATTCTTGGCAGTTCCTGGAGGAGTGATGGTGTTTGAGCCGTCCGCACCTAGGTCACCAGCTGAAAATAGAACCAAGAATCGAGGATTGTCGACAATGAATGAATCAGCGGAGCGGGAGTCTGAACTGTACTCCCCTACGAGATTTTCATTGCCCCAAGAATTGGTTTGGATGCGCGCAGAATTCTGCCAAGAGTGGGTGAACATATCGTAGAGTGACCCCCATCGGGCCATAATGCCGGATGAATCAACCTCGAGTTGGTAGAAGTGGAATGTTGCTGCTGGCACCATTCCGAGTGCTGAGATATCGCCTGAACCGTCACCGAGAAGCGTGGCAGCGACGTGGGTTCCGTGTCCGGAGTTACGGTCCAATCCGGAATTGTCCGGCCCGAACTGGTGGTAAATTCCCCGCACTCGCCCGTCGAAGTCACCATGATCCGCATCAAGTCCAGTATCTGAAATTGCGAGGACTTCGCCACTTCCGTTGAGATTATTGGCGGAGTCCACCAATGCTTGACTGATTCCTGCGATCTGGCTGGCGACGGAATTGTGAATCGTCAAACGCGATGCCTCGTGGACATGGAGGATGCGACCATCCATGGCAAGAATCGGGATCCAGATCGCGTTGACGGCTTTCGGCTGACAAAGATAAGCATCGCAGATTGCTCGAGGACCTATTTCACCAGAAATCGAGAGAAGGTCTTGCATGAGAGATTCGAGTTCGACGCTACTCAAGCCCGGTGTCGGGGTGAGGTCGAGGTCAACTGTGACCGCCTGTCGGCCTGCGATTGCAGCAATCTCTGGACTGACCCTCCATGAGATTGGTAATTCTCCAGCCCATCGCACAGACTCGGATTCCCTAAGATCCACTAGAGTCTGAATAGTATCAAGGTTCATCGGAATTTGAATTAGGTACGTGTCGTCAGGGATGGTCTCGATGATGTTCACTCCAGAATCAGCGAGAACGGAATAGAGTTGAGTTAGGTCCGCCGAACTAGATTGCACCAGTGCGAATCGAGTTCTCTCAAGAGCTGCTGGATCGTAGAGATTCTCTGGACCGATGGGCATCGGCTGCGCCAATGGGTCGAACGAGCCGAATGGCGAGTGGATTATACCACTCTGTAAACGCATCTCATAAGTCGAATCTTGAACATTCGAGAAGGAACCGAAGTGGGTGGCAGCCGTTTCAGAAGCCGCGTACTGCGAATCATCGACCGTCCCGTTTGGGATGGCCGATGCGAGACTTGCCGACCAACCGCTTACCATGAGCATGACAAGGGTCAGGACAACCATTCGGCGGTCATTCATGAGTTCCTCGGACCCTTGAGGGGCTTTTGACCGTTGATGTTGATTGACCGTAGGTCAATTCATGTGATTGCCAAAACAATTAGTGGAATTCCAAAGAAATTCCTAAGTGAGAATCGGTTGCCATTAGAGAGGATGAATCTGCTCACAATCCGTAGTAAGCATCGATGGCTGCATCGGTCTTAGCGACCGACGCTCGCCAATCGGATTCAGTCCCCATCAGGGCGCGAATGCAGTCGACATTCTCTGGAATAACATCGCTCTCCTGATGGATTGCTTGGAAGTAGTAGAGGCGGTCGCCGACCAATTTCACTCCATCTTCCCAGACAAAAATCTCGTGCAAATCTCCCCACTTGCGACCGATGTCTCGCGCCATCTCCATCACCTCAGCGGTGGTGGTGATTCTATTCTCTCCTCCGTGCATGACAATGACTCTGGGCTCAGCCTTCCACATCTCGATAATCGACTCGGTGGTGAGTCCGTGCCCAGAGGGTAGGTCTGCTATGATGGAGTGGACGTGCATGATTGTCGTTGGAACCGCAACTGCGAGGGAGTTGATTTCGATTTCAGGCTTCACCGTCATCACGTCAGGACCGTGGTGGCTGGGCACCTTGAGGACCGGCTTGATGGCGTTGATAGGACCCTTCTTCGAGTCGCCTGGGTCTGCGGCTCGGCGGATCATCGTGCACTCGACCTTGAGCGAGCCGCAGTGATTGTACAGCGGCACGAGGGTTCGTGAGAGTCCGGTGGTATTGCAGGAGACGACGCGAGTGCCGTCTGCGTTCAGGTTGGCCTCGTGGTTTGCACACGATGTGTAGGAGAGGCCAGTCAAGGCGTGCTTCTCCCCACCTTGGAACATGTGCTTGATGCCAGCCGCCTTGTACTTCGCAAGATTGTCAGCACCCATTTTTCCGGGTGCGCAATCAACGACTACATCGGCTGCGGCGAGTAAGTCGGAAAGACCGCCCTTGCAGTCGTAACCCTGCTCACCAAAGGCTGCGATTCGAGCCTCATCATCGAAGGTGCAGTAAAGTGGGAATCCCTTCTTGACTGCAAGATCGCAGCCAAAGGAAGGACCCGTTTTCGTGACGCCGACTATCTCCATATCGTCTTGAGCGTCAACCGCGTCTGCGACTCGCTTTCCGATAGTTCCGAATCCGTTGATTGCTACCTTGATTTTCCCCATGGTGAGACCCCATGCGCCCTACGGGCGTTTCGTCGCCGTAGCCTGACCTCTATCAATGATGCTCTCGCCGGACGGCCTCGTTAATCAGCAAGAGATATCCTCACCAGTGCTATTTGGCCGCCCGTCAGAATGAAGACCGCTGCCATTCCGTCTCAGTTGGGGAAGAGCATGCGCGACGTCACTGCAAAGAGCATCAAACTCAATCGCGACCTCGACAAGATGCTTGAACAAGCCCTCGAGCGCGACCTTCTAGTTCGCATCGGTTGGGGCAAGCAGGGTGATGAGAAACCGAAGAAGGGAGAGATTGGTGTAGTCACTCATTTGCCCGCTGCATCGAGAGTGCTTCTCCTCGGTGAATTAGGAGAATGCGCGGGCGCGATGAACGATGGAGGGACATTCACACTTCAGGGCGGTTGCACTTCAATGCTCGGCGCCTTCCAGAAGGATGGACGCATCACAATCGAGCGTGATGCGGGTGATCGCGCCGGTCACCGTATGAGCGGTGGTGAAATCGTCGTTCAAGGTTCAGCCGGAGACGAAACTGGTGCTGGTATGCTCGGAGGTACTCTGATTATTCGCGGGCATGCTGGAAAGGCAAGCGGAGCTGCCATGGAAGGCGGAACCTTAGTGGTTCTCGGAAATACCGGAGCCGAACCGGGAAGAGGTATGCTCGGTGGGCGAGTCATCGTCGCTGGATCCTGCCCACCGCCGGGAGAAGGAGCGGCAATGCGCTCGGTCGAAGAATCTGAGCTCGATGAACTCGCCGAACATCTAGAACCCCTAGGCTTGCAATTAGACTCCGACGCTCTGGTGATTGTCCCAAGCGCCGATGGACCTCCAATCGGAGAAGTTCCCGAGAGTAGAGTCAGCGAGGGTTTCGAAGGCATCACTCTCGTACCATCTGCGCGTGACAGACTCTCTACTCAGTCAGATCTTGACACACTCACGCTGATTCTTCCAGCAGGCCAGGATGAGAATGGACTACTGGCTCCTCTACCATGGATTATCGAGACGGAGAGGATGACTGCAGCGACCGGGAAATACGGCGTCGCTCAACCCGGCCTGGTAACCTCCGAACCACGATTTAACGACTTGATGCTGATTCGAGAAGATAACCTGCTAGAAGCCTCTAGCTTGATACAGAACTGCTCCGGCATGGTCTTGGATTTGAACGGTCTACCCGCGCTCAACGACGCCGAGATTGAAGCACTCCTCGTGTCATTGTACAGTCGTATGGGAGACGACGCTCTGGTATTCATCAAGGACAGCGTCTCGAGAGTCGAGCACCTCTTCCGCTTGGTCGTGGATCTCGACCTCGATGGTGCAATCGTCGATGTCGCCGCGGCAGGTGGCTCCCGAGCCGCCGCCGCCCTACCTCGAATCGGTCTGGTCGCACGTGCGATGAACCTCCCCAACCAAGGTAGAATCATCCTCCTAGAACTTGACGAAGCACCATCCGCAGAAGACCTCCTCATAGCCCGCGCAGCCGGTTGCACAGCGATTGTCGCCCCACCACCAGAAGGCGATCTCGAGGCCGCTATGACTTGGGTTGATGGTACAATGCGCGGGTGGATGCGCGAACTCGGAATCAGTGACCTTGCCGAACTCAACCGACGCAATTTACGAGCTCTCGACCACGATACGGCAGCAATCTCCGGACTCAGACTAGTCGGCTATGACCGTCCCCTCCCGATGTGGCTCGGAAATTGAGGTGAGAACTTGCCGACAATAACCCTCAGCCACTCGACTCTACGCTCGGTCCAATCGCTCAACGGAGCCGAATACGACCCAGTGGATTGGGTCGAACATCTCTCACAAATCGGTTGTGTGGTTGAGGGAAGCGATGCAGAAGCCATCGAGAT
>CAYFHB010000020.1:0-4729 GCA_964342705.1 uncultured Candidatus Poseidoniales archaeon | reverse complement strand
CTCGGACGCCGCAGGCGTTTCTCATCGATTGGCGTCCATGACCTCTCGACCCTCACTCCACCCTTCCGCGTAGAAACCGTGCCAGGCGACTACTCATTCATCCCACTCGCCACAACCGAGAAAATGAACATCGAAGAAATCCTGACGAAACACCCCAAAGGCGTCGAGTACGCCCACCTGATGGAGGATTTAGACAGATACCCGGTCATCTTCGACGCTAACGACGCCGTCCTCTCATTCCCGCCCATAATCAACGGCGACCACACAACCGTCACCGAATCAACAACCGACTTCTTCATCGACGTCACAGGTTGGGATGAGCGAGCAGTCGAAGCCTGTCTACTACTAGTCTGCCTCTCATTAGCCGAGCGCGGAGGCACAATCGAGCAGGTCCAGGTCACAGGACACGACGGACAGGTACGCATGACTCCGAACATGCAGGCGCGCGAACACCGAGTCTCCGACCGCCTAATCAACCGCGTCCTAGGACTTACCCTCGACAGTGAGCAAATCGCAGCCGCAATCCAGCGAATGGGAGGCATTCACATCGCCTCGCGCGCAGTTACAGACGGCGTTAACAAAGCCGAGCGCTGGGCAGATCTCGAAGTCGGCGAGCGCGAGCACGTTATCGCCATGCCGCGCTGGCGCTCAGACATCATGCATCCAGTAGACATCGTCGAGGACATAGCGATTGGATACGGCTACGAAAATTTGCCAACCATCCATTCAGCCGTCCACCTCGACGCGATTCCCCTACCATCAGCCCACCTCCACCGCAGAGCTCGTGAAAGCTTCCGCTCACTCAACCTACAGGAGACCCAAAGCCTCACCTTATCCAATGACCGAGTCCAATTCGAATATACTCGATGGCCAGCATTGGCGCAGACTACCGAACTCGCAAACCCGATTACCATCGACCACACTATGATGCGTCAGCGAATCCTCCCTAGTCTCCTACAACTCCTCGCAGCAAACCGACACCACGAACTACCCCAACACGTCTACGAACTCGGCACGGTCGTACACAACTCACACAACGCCACCCGAGCGGCTTGGGCTTGCGCGGAGGTCGAAGGAGGCTTCGCCGCCGCCAAAGGAATCGCACAAGCATTCCTCCGCGACCTCGGTGCCGACCTCGCGGAGGTCGAATGGGTAGCGACTGAACCCAACGAGGGACCCTGGCTCAAAGGACGTGGAGCAAAAGCCATAGTCGCAGGGCAGGAAGTTGGGCAATTCGGAGAGTTGGACCCGGCAGTAGGTTCAGAATTCGGCCTTCGAGTACCGATTCAAGCCGGAGATTTCGACATAGATGGACTCGGCCGTGCAATCCCCGACCCAGTCCTCTGACGGCTGGTTCAATCGTCGCCCATTAGCGCCATTGCATCAAGGAAGGATTTCTTCTCGAGATGACTCTTGTCATCGATTAACTCCTTCTGCTTATTTTCGGGCTTTCTCTCGTATTCAACCACCTTTGCCTTCTTTGGCGCAGGCTTGGCTTCGACGGGGGCACGCTTCTTCCCAAATGGCCATGCCATGTGGCTCCAACAACACCCAGCACCATAGACCCTTCCCCGCCACGAATCAACACCAAAGGGTAGGAATCAAAGACGAGAACGATGAGCGTCTCCCATGCGAGGGTGCCAAACGGGTGTAATCCTCGTATTCCTAATTCTGTCTTCTTTGCATTCGCCGAGCATACTTTTGGAGGACACCGCTAGGGCTGAGTCGAGCCATAATCAGCCGGTCCTCGACATCGTTATGTTGGGTAATTCATACACCTCAAACAACCAATTACACGTGCGTGTAACCAATCTTTTGGATGGTTCAGGCCACGACCCACAAGTCTCTGCTCTGACGAGTGGAGGTAAGCGTCTGTCGTGGCATGGTGAACAGGCGGAGACCGAAGGCACTCAGTGGTACGATAGCCTTCGAGAACCACATGATTTCGTCATTTTACAGGATCAGAGCCAAGTTCCGGGGTTCCCGACAAATTCAGCGTACTGGCAAGAGAGTTACGAAGGGGCTCAGATAATCGACGAACTCGTCGAAGCTCGAGGTGGTGATACCTTCTTCATGATGACTTGGGGTTATCGAAACGGTGATTCCAATAATCAGTGGAGATACCCCGATTATCCAACGATGCAACAGCATCTCAAGGCAGGGTATCTGGCATACGCGGAAAATCTCTCGACGCCCGACCGACCTGTCTTCGTCGCGCCGGTCGGGCTCGCCCACTGGAATATCTTCGACTCGCTGACCGATCCAACGGCAGATGGTACGGTTTTCTCAGACCTTTACGCCGCTGACGATAGCCACCCCTCGATTCAGGGGACTTACCTGGCGGCTTGCGTGATTCACGTCGCAATCACCGGAATCCCATCGGTTGGGCTGCCTTCGACTGGGGGAATCAACGCTACCCGCACGCTCGAACTTCAGCAATGGGCGGACCACACCGTCCTCAATACCTCGGTCGCGGACGGGCTGATTTATCCTTGGATGTACGAGGATCCCGGCGTTGAGTTCGGGGTCGATTCGGGTTCGGTGTTCAATATCGACCCCGCCTCTACGATTGGAGTCGGTGTAAATTTCACCAATCTCGCGGAGGTGGATACGACTGCAATGATTCAGGTCGAGGGGCCGTCGGGGTGGGAGGTAACTTGGCAATATGCGACCAGCCCGGAGGTTGGCCATTCCTTTGAAGCACCGAGTGATGAGGTCCAGTGGATTCAGTTCTCGGTGACATCACCTGAGGTTGTCGGTGGGGCGCCGCTTGCCGATTCGATTCACGAATTCAGCGTTAGATTGGTCGGCGACCACACCAGCAATGAGGATTGGTGGAATTTCTCGATGCGCTACGGCGAATGGAAGGGAATCGAGGTAGTCCAAGCTGGCGGTACCGCATCGATCGATCCCGGTGGAATCGTCGATTTGGATGTGGTATTGAGAAATACTGGAAATTCTCGGAATTCGCTTGGAATCAACATCGCCGCGGTGGATGAAAACGGATCGCCCGTCGAAGTTCCAGACCATTCCTTCGCACACGATGGGTGGACGGCGATTGTCTACGACAGAGCCGGTCTCGAAGATATGGCTCCTGGTGCGAGTGCGACGGTTCGCATGCAAGTCCAGGCGCCGATTAGCACCGCTGGTCGCCTCGATATGATGATTCAAGTCTGGGCGGAAGGAATGCAAGAGGTCGAACGAGTCAATCAATCGATCAGCATCGTGCCGCGCTCCGGCGCAGAACTCGGCTTGACCAATGTCGATTGCATGTTCGACGTCGCTCCAGGAGACTCCTGTCTCGTCGAACTCTTCATCGAGAATACGGGTGATGCAGCATTCCTGTTCAATCTCAGTGTGGTCGACCAGCCGGATTGGCTGGTCGTCAATATTTCCGAATACACGAGATTCCTCGGCCCTGGACAAACGGTCCACGGAATCGATGTCGACGCTTGGACAGCAGTTGGTCTTCAGGCCGGACTTACCGGTGAGGTGAGGATTGAGGTGGAGGTCGACGGTTGGGTTCCAGCAGAGGTTAGTTTCCAAGTCACAATCGCTGCTATGCACGCTTGGGAAATAGTCAGGTCGGATTCAGAAGTTACGGATGGCCGACTGACCGGATTCTGGGAAGTACGCAATATCGGCAATTCTCCTGACGGAGTGGTCGTAAGCCTCGAATGTACTGATTTCACAGCTTTCGGTGTGGTCGCTCCGGAGGGAGCGGATACGCATACGAGTGGATCGGATGCGCGATCATTCGAGTTACTCGATGTGCCAATCGATGGAATTGTTGCCTTCGTGGTCTGGATGGATGTACCCGAAGAGGTGCCGATCGCAGCCGAGGCGATTCTGACGGTCGAGGTACGCTCGGTTCGCGACCCATCGGTGATGCATGTGGTCGAGCACTCAGCTGCAATCGATGGTTTGGAGCCGACGGAACCGGTTGAGCCTGAAGGACCGTCGGCCTTCTCTAATTTCATGCAAAGATGGTTGAATACAATTCTAATCGTCGCTGTCAGCCTCGTGGGTATAGTAGCTGTTGCGCTGGCAGTGCGGCATCGAATCGAAGCGGACCGCGAGCATTACCGGAAGCAAAATCCGGAGGTAGTAGTCGAGGAGGTCGGCGATTGGATGGCCAAGTTCGAGAATGGTGGAGAAGAAGAACCAGAGGTAATCGAGAGTCCGACGACCGATGTTGGTTCCTTCCGGGCTGAATTCATGGAGAAATCGGGCGACCACTCGCGCACCGTGGCTGCTGGACCTGCGGCTGAGGTGGTTGGACAAGCCGGCGATGTTCTGGATGAGGCTCTGGCAGAGGATGCGATTCTCGATGCTATCGATATGGCTGATCAATTGCAAGAGAGCGATATCATTCATCCAGACAATATCGTTCTCGATTTGGATGATTTCGATGATAGATTGGATTCCTTGGGCAGTGGCTTGCGAGATGATGAAGACCCGTGAAGCCGCCGTCAGTGCGTGAGCGCAAACTGGGTGATAGGGGTCGATGAGGCGGGACGAGGGCCTGTGATTGGTCCACTCGTCGTCGGTGCTCTGGCTATTCCGGGGGACGATATCGCCGATCTGAGTACCCTCGGAGTTCGTGATTCAAAGGACCTCTCGACTACTGAACGAGAGCGCATACAGGCAGAGATTGCTACTCGTGTCGAGACCGGAGAATGGCGCTCTTCGGTGATAATTTGTCAACCTAGTCAAATCGATATCAATG
>CAYFHB010000019.1:0-16161 GCA_964342705.1 uncultured Candidatus Poseidoniales archaeon | reverse complement strand
CGCCGCTCCGGCTGAGGAAAAGGCCGCTGAGCCAGAAGCCAAGTCTGAGCCGGAGCCTGCTCCAGCTGCTCCAGCTCCTGCGCCTGCGGCACCTGCCGTTGTCGCACCGCCCCCGGTGCCAGCAATCTCTGCACCACCAGCGGTTCCTGCTGTTTCAACACCGGAGTCGAGCGCCGGTGGGGCTGGTGGCAAGGCGCTTGCAAGCCCTGCCGTTCGACGTCGCGCGCGCGAGGCTGGAGTCGATTTGAGCGCGGTTCGCGGAAGCGGACCGGCAGGACGCATCCGCCACGCGGACTTGGACGCATTCATCGCCGCGGGCGGAATGGTCCAGGGCGCCGCTCCAGTCGCATATTCGACGCGTCGCACCGATGTTGAGGAAATCAAGGTCGTCGGCCTGCGCCGCAAGATTGCAGAGGCTATGGCCACCTCGAAGCGGCATATCCCGCACTTTTCCTACTTCGAAGAGATCGACGTGACCGAGCTCGAGGAATTGCGTCAGATGCTCAATGCGACACGCTCGCCCGAGCAGCCAAAGTTGACCTATCTGCCGTTCATCATGCTCGCTCTTGCCAAGTTGATGCCGAATCACCCGGAGTGCAATGGTCACTACGACGAGGCAAACGGGTTGGTCCGCCGCTATGGAGCGGTTAACCTTGGAATCGCTACACAGACCGACCGTGGACTCTTCGTCCCCGTCGTCAAGCATACTGAAGCGATGGATGTCTGGCAGGCCGCGGCAGAAATGCAGCGAGTCTCGGGCGCAGCCCGCAATGGAACCGCAACCCTCGATGACTTGACCGGTTCCACCTTCACCATCACAAGCCTTGGCCGTGATGGTGGACTCGGCGCAACGCCAATCATCAATCACCCAGAGGTCGCAATTCTCGGAGTCCACAAGGCTCGAGAGATGCCGGTAGTGCGCAAAGGCGAAGTCGTCGTGCGCCGAATTATGAACGTCTCGAGTTCATTCGACCACCGAATCGTCGACGGAGCCGATGGAGCGGCTCTGGTACAGGCTCTCAAGCGCATGCTCGAGCATCCTGCTATGATCTTCATGTGAGGTGGAAAGAATGGCTGATATTCGCAAGTGCAAGGTGCTCGTAGTAGGAGCGGGGCCAGGCGGCTATGTTGCCGCAATTCGCGCAGCCCAATTGGGACTTGACACAGTGATTGTCGAGGGAGACAAAGCGGGAGGCACGTGCTTGATTCGCGGTTGTATCCCAAGCAAAGCGATTATTCACGCTGCTGAGCGCTTTGAGGCGCTACAGCAGCATGCTAGCGAAGGCGGCCATATGGGAATCTCCGTCAGTGGGGAGGCACAGGTTGACATGGCCGCACTCATCGATTGGAAGGACGATATTGTTACCCGCCTGAATAAGGGAGTCGAGGCACTGCTCAAAGGAGCGGGTGCTGAACTCATCAAAGGCTGGGCGACATTTACCGGCCCGAAGAGTTGCACGGTTGAGACCGCTAATGGTCCGGTTGCAATTGAGGCGGAGAACGTCATAATCGCCACAGGCTCAAGTCATATCGATCTGCCATTCATGCCCTGCGATGAGAAATTCATCCTCTCATCAACCGGCGCGCTTGAACTCGACAAATTGCCAAAGACGGCGGCAATCGTAGGGGGTGGCTACATCGGCCTCGAACTCGGTTGTGCATTGGCCAAACTCGGCACCGAAGTCACCGTCGTCGAGGGAATGGATTCGATTCTCGGAATCATGGACAAAGAGATTCGACGACCTCTGGAAATCTGGCTCAAGAAGCACAAGGTCGCCGTCCACACCCAGGCCCTTGCGCGCGGAGCGGAAGTCAAGGGCAAGGGCGCCAGCCGCAAAGTCCACCTGACCTTTGAGAAAGATGGCGAAGAGCAGACCATCAAGGTCGACAAGGTGCTAGTAACGGTTGGACGCCGCCCCAATACCAAGGGTTGGGGGCTCGAGAATATGGGTGTTCGAATGGACACCGCCGGTCGCTTCGTCAGAATCGACCGCCAATGCCGAACCAATGTTCCCGGCGTCTATGCAATCGGCGATGTCGCCGGCGAACCGATGCTCGCCCACAAGGCATCGGCGCAGGGCGAGATGGTCGCGGAAATTCTCTCAGGCGAGAATCGAGAATTCGACAAGGTTGCAATCCCCGCGATCGTCTTCACCGAGCCTGAAATCGTCTCGGTCGGCCTCTCGCCGGACGAAGCGAAGGAGCGCGGTGAGGAGATCATCACCGGCAAGTTCCCACTCGCCGCCAATGGACGCGCGCTCACCCTCGAAGCGGAGAAGACAGCCGGATTCATCCGCGTCACAGCACGCGAGTCCGACCACGTAATCCTAGGTATCCAAGCCGTGGGAAGCCACGTCGCTGAACTCCACGGCGAATTCGCCCTCGCCCTCGAAATGGGAGCGTTGCTCGAGGATATCGCCGACACAGTGCACGCGCACCCGACGATGACCGAGGCCTTCCACGAGGGCGTCCTCAAGACACTCGGACACGCAATCCACACAGCTTGAGGTGAACAAATGCGTCCGCTGCGAATCCTGCGAGCAGGAAAAGAGTCGCACGCAGCCCTCGACGAAGCGATGCGAATCATGCAGCAACAGCGCATCGAGGACGAGATTCCCGACACGCTGATTCTCGTCCAACACCCAGAGGTGGTTACGCTCGGCCCCAAAGCCGAGCGCGACGGTGCCCTGAACGACCCAGCATTGGCCGATTACGCCACCCGTGTGGTTGACCGAGGTGGGGGCATGACCTATCACGGAAACGGGCAACTGGTCGGCTATCCAATCATCAAATGGCAGCAGGATGAGCAATCTGTTCGCAGCATCATAAACCGCATAGAAGACTGGGTAATGGCAGCTCTAGCAGACTGTGGAATCGAAGGATATCGAGACGAGCGAATGATGGGAGTCTGGCTCGAAGACCGCAAAATCTGCTCCATCGGACTCTCATTCAAACACTGGGTCAGCCGCCACGGACTCGCCCTCAATTACAACACCGACGAAGGTCGCATCGAGGCTCTGACATGTTGCGGCCTCGATGCGGGAATGACAACTTCTCTCGCGGCCCTCGGCCACACGCATGACCTCGAGGGCCGACTCCTCAATAGGGGCAGATTGGAAGAGGCTCTGCTGGTTCACGCGGAGGAATATCTCGGTCGTGTCCCGATGAAACCCGAAGAATGGGCGCCGGGGTTGGTCGCCTGAGACCGGCGCGCTCAGAACTCGCCCACCATTGGTCGCTAGACCCCGATGTTACCTTCCTCAACCACGGCTCATTCGGTGCCACACCGTCCGCAGTGCTTGAGGAGCAATCGCGCATTCGAGCACAGATGGAAGCGGATCCTGTGCGCTTTTTCGAGCGCGATTCAGTTGAAATGATGGCCGAAGCGGTCGAATACATCTCCGATTTGCTAAATGCAGACCGAGATGGCATGACATTCTGTCACAATGCCACCGGCGGAATCAACACTGTTCTGCGAAGCCTCAAACTCAATGCTGGTGACGAAATCATCGTCCCCGACCACGCCTACCAAGCCTGTTGGAATGCCGTCGAATTTGTCGCTCAAAGAGCAAAGGCGAAGGTGGTCGTGGTCGGACTCCCATTCCGATGCGAATCGGAGGAGGATATCATCGAACCCTTGCTCGCGGCGATTACGCCGCGAACCGTACTCGCGATGATCGATACAGTGACCAGCCCAACCGGAATGAGGATGCCATTTGAGAGGCTGGTCGCTGAATTCCAATCGCGCGGCGTGGATGTTCTACTCGATGCCGCGCACGGACCCGGCTTGGTCCCTCTCGACCTTGCCCGACTAGACCCCGCTTGGATTAGCGGAAATTGCCACAAGTGGCTGTGCAGTCCGAAGGGGGCGGCATTCCTACACATTCGCGAAGACAAGCGCGAATTCACCAAGCCGCTAACCATTAGTCATGGCTACACAGCCGAACTCCCAGCGAAAGAGAAGTTCCGATTCGAGTTTGATTGGCAAGGAACCAGCGACCCCTCAGCAATCTTGTCCGTCCCCAAGTCAATCGAGACTCTCGAATCGATGGTCCCAGGAGGATTCGAAGCTATCATGGAGCGAAACAACGCACTGGCGCTGGCCGGCCGAGACATCTTGTGTGAGAGCCTTGGAACCGAGGCACCGCACCCCGATTCGATGATGACAGCTATGGCCACAATAGACCTCCCGGGAACCTATGACGGACCACCAGATTTCCGCGGCGACGCACTGCACAATAGCCTTCTCGACGAGTGGGGAATCCAAGTCCCAGTCTTCCCTTGGCCGCACCACGAAATGCGCTACTTCCGCATCTCTTCCTACCTCTACAACAGCCTCGAAGAGTACGAGTATCTTGCCCACGCGATGCACGAATCGCTTTGAGGCACATTGAAGCAGAAAGGCTTGGAGGATAATGCATGCCCGAAGCTGTTGTCGCAATCACCGGTGCTTCGGGCGCACGCTACGGAGTTCGTCTGCTAGAGTCGCTTTGTGAGGCTGGATGGAGCACCCATCTAATCATCACTCGTGAGGGGGCGATTAATCTCGACCTCGAATGCGGAATCACCTCCGCTGAACTCGCTTCAAACCCCCTCATAACCCTCGAGGATAACGATAACCTCGCCGCTCGCTCCGCCTCTGGCTCCGCTCGCTTCGATGCATACATCGTCTGTCCTGCGAGCGGGACTACAATCGGGAAGATCGCTTCGGGAATCAGCGATAATCTAGCTACCCGCAGCGCCCTCGTGGCGATGAAAGAGCGCCGTAAGCTCATCCTTGTCCCGCGCGAATCACCTTACGCCACGCCTCACCTACGCGCGATGGCGAACCTGTCTGAATGGGGCGTCGTTATTCTGCCAGCTAGCCCTGGATTCTACAATAAGCCCGAGTCAATCGAAGATTTGGTTGATTTTGTCGTCGCCCGAATCCTCGACCAGTTGAATATCGACCACGAGCTCGGGCGACGCTGGACCGGCGAGGAAATCGGCTCTCAGTGAATCGAACCCTCACCCACACCCAAACCGGTTGGGTTCAATAGGGATTCTTTGGCCCAGCGATTCCGAGGGATACGGATGTCGGATTGGCAATCGCTGACGGTCGCCGCTCTCAAGGAAGAACTTGCCAAGCGCGGCTTAGCCACCAGCGGACGTAAAGAAGACCTGGTCGCTCGTCTCGAACAAGCATCGGCTGAAGCCGAGGTCGAGGCAGCGGTTATCGATGCAGAATTGGTCGACGAAAATTTAGGATTCGACCCGCAACAACTCATCATCCGAGCGAAGGAATTGCCAGTCCCAGTCCTCGCAGTAATCGGAATCATGCTAGTTGGAACGATGGGCGGAGCCGTCCTCTACGGCGACGACCTCATCGAGTGGATTCAAGGAACACCCGATTACGAACTAATCGACTTCGACCCCGCATCAGCACGAGGCTACGCCCAGAGCCTTGTTGACCTCGGGCACCCAGAATGGGAAGGGCGAATGTCCGGCACAGTGGAAGAGCACAATACTGCTGAATTCATCAAAGCCAATTTCACAACGATGGGAATCCCTTCGACAATCGAAGATTTCGACGTCCCGATGTTTGTAATCGATGACGAACCCGAACTCGGAATCTGTCACGCAGGCGATGTAGGCGAGACATTCCCAGCCTTCGCCTGCGGAGCGACCGACATCAACGCGCAATTCATCGAGTTCGAGCACCGCTCCGATTTCGTTCTCCAAGGATACTCTGGCTCAGCCTTCATCCGCTACGTCGATGATATCGAAGTCGTAGACCTCGGCACGGGGAACGAAAGTGCAGACTGGCCAAGCGCAGCCAGCGCGGTTGGCCTAATCCACATGACCAATGAGACCGAATCTAACACACCACTCTTCAAGCGAGCCTCCGAGAACGATGTCTCGGGTCTGATCCTCATCAACGAGCGTCAGAATTGTGACGAACTCGTCAGCGGCGATTGCGTTCCATACTTCAAATCGGTAGACATCTCAGCGATTGACAACATTCCGACCGAATTGGGATTCATCATGGTCAGCAAATCGGTCGGTCAGACAATCATCAACGAAGTCGTCAACGGAGATGGTCGATTAGAATTCCTAACCTACGTAGAAAACGCCGGTGAAGCCACCGTCAAAGTGCCCTGCGGCATCATTCAGGGAGAGTCAGACCAACTAATCATCATCGGGGCCCATCACGATACCGTCTACATGGGCCAAGGAGCGGTCGACGATACCTCAGGTACGGCGACCGTGCTCGAGATGGCTCGGCAATTCGGACTCATCGAAAGCCAGCTCGGCACCCCGAAACACACCATCTATTTCTGCACTTGGGGAGGTGAGGAGGAGGGTCTCTATGGATCAACAGAGTGGGTTGACAAGCATCGAAATAATCTGTATGATAACCTTCGACTCTACATCAATCTCGACATGAACCACGTCGACGCAGAACGCAATCACGGAGTCACCCTATTTGGTAACCACAAGTCCGATGTCGAGCATATTCGCGGCATCACGGCCAAGTTCAAGACGCAACATCCTGACCTTGCAGACCGCTACAACATCAATGTTCGACACCTCGCCAGTACAGAAATGCCCTACAATTCCGACCACGCACCCTTCGTCTACAATATCGATGAGGATGACTCGGATGGCACGAAATATGGTCGAGCCGTAGTCTGCTACGGCTCGGGTTCGACAGAATACCACACATATCTCGACGATATGAGTCGATTCAACGAGGAAAGCCTAGCCGTATCCGGCATCATCTACGGTTCACTCGTGTACCATCTGGCCTACGGCAGCGCCTAGGCCTGATTGGTCGCGCGGCGGCGATTAGGACTCTAGGTGTGCGAGGACAGATTCGTAATCGGGCTCGATACCTGGGTTCTCGGCAACCCAAGCATAGCTAATCTTGCCGTCGGCCTCAACCACGAAAACGGCGCGCTGCGCCGCTGTGTAATCTGGCATGACGAATGGGATACCTACGCCATAAGCATCGGTTGCGATGCGGTTGGTGTCAGAGAGAAGGGGGAAGCCGATATCGTTGGCGTCGGCGAATGCCGCATTTGCGAAGATTCCGTCGACGGAGACGCCGAGAACCTCAGCCTCAGCCGCTTCGAGGCGGTTCATCGAATCGGTGAAGGTGCACATCTCTTTGGTGCAGACGCCGGTGAAGGCGGCTGGGTAGAATAGGAGAACGACTCGGTTGCCGATTGAATCGGAGAGTCGAACCATCGTCTTGTCGAATGCCATCAATTCGAAGTCGGGTGCCATATCGCCTACTGAGACCATGGCAGGGCGAGGGAATCCTCGTCTTCAACTTCGCGTCGAGGGGCGATTACGAATCTACTTCACGACGAAACGAATCACATGCGCTGTGGGGCTTCAATTCCGAGGAGGGAAAGACCTGTCTCAAGGGTACGCGCGGTGAGGTCGCACAGGGCAAGGCGGCTCTCGCGAGTGATTCCTTCCGAGGCAAGAACAGGGCAGGCCTCGTAGAATGAGGCGAAGGCTTGGGCGATGGCGTGGAGTTGGGTCGCGAGTTTATGCGGCGAGTGGATTTCACACGCTGAGTCGAGCGCTTCTGGGAAGGCTAGTAGTGCTCTGGCGAGAGTTTGTTCGCGCTCGTGTTCGAGAGAGATGTTGGAGTTGCGGATCGATTCTCTCTCGATTTCTTCCTTGGAGAAGATGCTGCAGATGCGAGCGTGAGCGTATTGTAGGTAGGGGGCAGTATTGCCGTCGAAGGAGAGCATCTTTTCCCAGTCAAATGTGTAATTGTTGGTGCGGTCGGTAGACAGATCAGCATACTTGATTGCGCCGATTCCAAGCATGTGCGCAACCTCGGCGCGCTGCGAATCGGAGAGGCTTGGATTCTTCTCGGCAATTATTGCATCAGCCCTCTCGACCCCCTCGACGAGCAGGTCCTTGAGCTGGACAGCACCACCGGTCCTGCTCGCCAATTTCTTGCCATCAGTTCCCATGACTAGGCCGAATGGAACGTGAATAGCATTCACGGCCTCGTCCATGAATCCAGCACTTCGCGCGACTTGGAAGACCATTGCGAAGTGCTGAGCCTGCTCGGCACCGACCACATAGAGGAAATCTCGGCTGCCGACATTGTGAATCCGATCCAAAATGCAAGCGAGGTCGCTAGTCGCGTAATTGTAGCCCCCATCCGCCTTCTGGATAATCAGCGGTTGCGCTTCACCCTCACGATTGACCCAACCCTGCGGATAAACGACCTTGGCGCCCTCGCTCTCCTCGAGCAGCCCTGCTTCAGCCAACCGATCAACAACCTCTGGCAAAGCAGCCTCGTACTTCGACTCGCCAGCCAAATCATCGTCAGTAAGCAGAACTCCCATCATCTGGTATACATCGTTGAAGTGCAGGAGCGAGCGGTCGACCAACATCTGCCAATGCTCAATCGTCTCAGGCTCATTCGCCTGCATACGTACAACCCGCTTGCGCGAGCGATTGGCGAAGGCGGTATCAGAATCGAACTTGGCACGAGCATCGGAATAGAACGAACCCAAGTCGATTTGCTCAGCTGGAGTATCGACCCCGATATCGAGAAGATGCTCTATGAGCATACCGAAAGGAGTCCCCCAATCCCCAACATGATTCTCTGCAACCACGCGATGACCCTTGAAACTCAGCATCCTGTTCAGAGCATCGCCAATCACAGTCGAGCGAAGATGACCGACGTGCATATGCTTGGCAACATTCGGCGATGAGTAATCGATGACGATGACCCGCGATTCCTCCTCCTCGACGCGCAGCCGCTCATCGCCGAGCGCCTCCTCCATGCGCATAGCCAACCATTCGGAATCTGCGGTGAAATTCAGGAAACCATTCACAGAACTGACCGAGCACAGCCCAGCCGTGCTCGAACCAAGCGCCTCCAACACCTCATCTGCAATCGCAGGAGGCGCCTTGCGGAGTACCCGCGCAAGCGAGTGACAGGGCATCGCCACATCTGCAAATGCCGAGTCCGTCGAGCCAGCAAGTAACCCAACCCAATCCCCTTCAGCCAAGCCGAGGTCACGCATCGCGAGGGTCAGATGCGAGCGAAGAGCCGTGACGAGATCGCGCATATCTACCACCTCAAGTCAGCGAGTACCTCAACAATGCAGCGATTCCACCGAAAGAAGTCATCAACGTCGCACCCTCCTCAGTATCTAGTGAAATCAAACTCACTTTCGAAGAAGTGTGTCCAGCTAAAAGTGTCAATTCATCGATCATATCCATCGTTCGGTCTGGGTCTTCACGAGCATTCTCCGAACCGCACTCCGGGCAATCCGGCACATCCGAGCGGCTCGTCTGTGTCGATTCCCACTGATGTGAACACGACTTGCAATTCCAACCGACTCGGCGCTTGCGCAATCCCTCCGACAATAGTAGAGTATCGACAGCCCCCTGTTCAAGCGCAGACCGAATCATCATCTCACCGTAGGTCGCCTTGGGGTGCGCCTGCATCACCTCGCGCAGGAAGCTGTCGACCAGAGCGCGCTCCGCATCGAGTTCAATCTGATCCATAAGTGTGCCAGCCCTCTGGACCAATTCTCGTAATCCACTCTCGTTCGAATAACCGACGTCAAAATGGGGTTCGCGGACCAATTTTTTGATCTCGTGGTGGAAGTAATCATTCTTGGCTACGAAGTCCTTGGTGTGGCCAGGTCCACCGATTATGATTCCCTGCAGGTCGTCGAGCATTGGTAGCCAGTAATTGCAGGCATGCTCGGTTGCGCGCTTGAAAAAATTGTGTGCAGCCTCTTCGATCAGCCTCTCAAAACGCTGTGCTGACTGGCCACCTTGGCGGTGCTTGCCCATGATATTGCTCTGGAGTTCCTCTTGGCAGTGGATTCTCTTGCCGCTGGCGATTCCGTAGGCGGCTTCACCTCGATCGATGACGAAAAGCCCGTAGGCAGTCTTGTCGATCAGCATGTCCTCAAGCTGGGTGAGTTCAAAGGTCGAATCGCAGCGGTAGCGGAAGGATGTGAACGGTTCTGGGGAATCGTCTATCACCACCGTCACCAAGCGCGTCTTGTTATTGCCCACAATGACGTGTCCCACGAAGATAGCAAGGCCGGTCTCACCCGCGTTCTTGTATCGGTTTAGTACTGCTATTCCCGACTCGATGGCGTCTGTAACGTGCTTTCGAGTCGACTTCGACTTGATATTGGCAGCTTGTGCTGCCTCCTGACCCAGCTGGCCTCTGACATCGCTTATCAGCCTGTCAGGAGGGATGATTACGGTGACCAATTCAGTGCCCATGCCGCGCATGCCCTGAAGCTCCTCAAGGGTCTTCTTGGTGCGCAGTCTTCGCTGCTGCATCTCTAGGTCATCAGCCATGGCAAAGCCTCCGTGCTCAAGGCCACGGTGAGCGGCATTTCAACCCTCTCGCGCGTATCATGCGAAGGCATTGAAAGGGGCACTCATCCCCGAATGCACGATGGCGACCATCGTTCTGGCGCTCGGAGGCAGCCTCTTGCGGCCCGAGGTCGAGGAACGTCACGCTTGGCTGGATGAGTTGGTAGGCATTGTGCGTGACCGTGTGAACGTCGACGATAGGATTGGAATCGTGGTCGGCGGCGGGGCGCCTGCTCGCGAGGGAATCGCACTGGCGCGACCTATTGTCGATAGCGAGGATCGGCTCGATCGGATTGGCATCGCCGCCACTCGCCTCAACGCTACTATGGTACGTGAAGCGCTGGCCGATGCCGGCGTCTCAGTCTCTGGGACCATCCCCCATTCAGTGAATGAAGCCTCGATGCTATTCGACGAGAGACCGGTCGTGGTGATGGGCGGAACAACCCCCGGCCACACGACCGACGCGGTCGCCATCCGTTTGGCCATCGCCAGCGGCGCCGACCGCTGCATAATCGGGACAAATGTCGACCGGGTATACGATTCAGACCCGCGAACGGACCCTAAGGCCCGCGCTCACGATTCCCTCACACACGCACAATTGCAAGAGATAGTCGGCCCAGCCGAGCACAAGCGCGCGGGCCCATCCGGCGTCGTCGATCCAATGGGAGTGGCAGACGCCGCCGACGCGAGGATGACCCTGTGCATCCTCGACGGACGCGACCCTGCCCTCATCCGATCCGCCATCGAAGGCGAGTCTTTCGAGGGCACCGTGATCGAGTCCGAGGAAGAATGAGCGATTGGGAGGAATTACGCATGAGCCGAAAGGACCGAATCGCCAAAGCCGCAACCCGTACAGCGGCTCAAGCGCGAGATACGGCCGCACGTGAGCGCGGCCGAAGCAAACGCTCCACCACCGCATCGGGAGTAAGCTCCCACAGACACTGCACGGTCTGCTGGGCTCCAATCCCCCTCAAGGCAGACCCGCCTGTCTGTTCAGACGAGGAGTGCGAGGCGACGCACGAGAAGCGAGAGGGTTCACGCAAGCGTTTGACCATCATGCTCTACCTATTCCCTGCCATCGCGATTTTGCTAGCACTACTCACAGCGATGTGACGACGAAGCAGCGTCAGGTTCAACACTCAGCATCACGGAGCAATCGGCATGAAGATGGTCCGTGTCCTCGGCGTTCTGCCCGGATTTGTCGGATTCATCTGCTTGATTTTGTTAACCGCGAGTCTGGTTGGAATCGACCTCGATTCGACTCGCGTCGACGCTACGACCGTCCCTTGTCTGGATGATGATGCAGGCGGTTGTCCGGTCGGGATGACCGGTTCGGATTTCCATGTCCCATGGGGATTCAGTCTGCTCGATGTCCAAGTGAATATCGAATGGAGCGAGCCGGGGAAGGCTTGGATCGGGGTAGTCGATGCGAAATATGCCGAAGTCTGTCCACCGGATTCCAATGGTCTGACGACTTGTGAGGCGGAAGACCTCGAATTCGTTGCCGGTGGGCCTGACCACGATGATGAATTCACTTTCTCGCTCGAGCCGGGCGATTACCGCTTCACCAGCGCTGGGCGCGACGGCTCGAACTTGGATGACCAATTGGTCACCATCAGCACGACAATTCACATTTCTTTGGTCGGCGAGATTCTACTCGGCCTCGTTGGAATACTATTGATGATCGGAGCTATTGAGATGATCTATCCGATCAAACTGTTTTGGAAGAAATTCGTTGAAGCCTAATCGGCTTGAATCGCCGGTCGGCGTTTTTTTGAACCTAAGCACAGTGGAGAGAGCATGGCTGTGACCGAGTGCCGATCGTGTGGTGCTGAGATTCGCGGAGAAGGGCTACCTCCTTCCTTTGGTGGCTACAATGTATTCTGCGTCACCTGCGGGGCGCAATTCCGTGTCGACTGAGGACCTAAACGGCTCCCTCAACGCTTGTCTCTACGACCTCTCTTGGGTCTTGGACTGTTCCGCATAGCCTCTTCTCTACGGGCTGCGATCTCTTCTGCCGAGCCGACTGGCTCGATCTCCTCCACCTCGCGATGCCAGGTCTCGGGCAAGGCGAGGGGGTCGGTAACCTCGTCGGCCTTTATTGACTCAATTAGCAAACTTCGCAATTCTTCGATGCCTTCTCCTGAATTAGAACTGATTCGGAAGGCTTCGCTGTCTTCAAGCGGTTCGTGGAGGTCGGATTTGGAGTGGACCACGAGGATTGGTCGCTCGGCTAGAAGAGCTCGGACTTCACCCAATAGGTGCTCTTGGTCGGCTAGGCTCATGCCACTATTACCAGATGGGTCGATGAGGAAGAGGACGAGGTCTCCAACATTTTCGAGGGCAGCGATGGCCTGCATCTCGATCTGATTGCGGTCAGCCATCGGTCGGTCGAGGAGTCCTGGCGTGTCGACCATCTGATAGGTGCGCCTGCGGTGTTCGAAGTGGCCGACGTGCAGGCGCTTGGTGGTGAAAGGGTAAGCGGCGACCTCAGGTTCGCCGCTCGATAGTTCGGTGATCAGCGCTGACTTGCCCACATTTGGTGCGCCGGCGACGACTATGCAGGGTTCTGCTGCGTCGATCGACGGTAATTCTCTCAGGATGAGACGAGCCTCACCCAACCAGAGGATGTTCTCTCCTATTTGCTCGATTATCGAGGACATGCGGCCGTAGGCGTGGCGGCGTTCGGCATGGAATGGCTCGATGGCGCGGAATTTCATCATTCTCGACTGCGACTCGCCAGCGATTTTACGAACCCGCTCAGCCGCCCACTGAATCGCGCCGAGATTCTTGCGGAATTCATCGGCGCCGACCGCAGCATCGACCAGAGCCTGATCGAAGGCGGATTGGGCATTGAGGCTCGGCCATTGGTCGATCCACTTGAGTAAGGTCTCAGCAATCGTGTCACTGGCGGCCTGAACCATTCGATTCATCTGCTTTCGTACGCGGTGGTATTTGTCAGGGTCCTCGACTAGGTCCGACTGCTTGCTGGCGCGTCGGAAGGCCTTGTCAAGAACCTCCTGAGGGTACAGTACAGTCGGAATCCTACGCCACTCCACCGAAGCCATGACCTCGCCTCCGTTCAAGCGGCCGCGCCCATCCTTCTTCAATCAGCGTGCTTTTCTATGACGCCGTCTACGCGACCCTATGACCGGCGAACGCCGCGGTAAGAGAATCGATGACCTGCCCGAGTGGGCACGCCATTTAGCAGAGAAATATGGGGCCAAGGAACTCGAAGGAACGGGGGATGTCTTCTTCGGGCCGTTAATCGACCGTAGAAGCGGATTGCGCAAGGACGATCTCATCGAATTACTAATCGATGCCCGCGCACTGCGAGCCGATGACGAGCCATGGGTGCGCGGTATGCTTCTGGCTACTTCGCGAAACGCCGTCGAGATGCTCGACGAGGACGGGCAATACCGCTCGATCGCCCGCGACGTAATCGTCGAGGTGCGACTCGTCACCCATCTTCGCAAACCATACATCGAAGACGATGAATTACTGACCTTCGAGAAGGAAGATATGCGGCGCCGCTCGAATGTGCATGAGCAAGCCGAGCGTCAAGCCGATGGCGGCTCTGATGATAGCCACCTGTGGGGCTGAACCATGTCAGACCTCGCGAGCCGCGAGTGCATCCCTTGCAAGGGTGGTGTGCCACCGATGAGCGCGCATGAAGCTGAGGAGATGAAGCGCCGAGTGAATGGAGACTGGGATGTGGTGAATGGCCACCACCTCGAACGTGTCTGGGCTTTCCGAGACTTCCAATCAGCCCTCGATTTCGTCAATGCAGCAGGAGCCATCTGCGAGGAGCAGGGGCATCATGCTGACTTCGAATTCGGCTGGGGCCGAGTCAAGGTACTTATCTGGACTCACAAGATCGATGGGTTGACCGAATCGGATTTCATTCTCGCCGCAAAATTCGACATGATCTGAGGTGAACCGATGTCTGAGACTTTCCGGCTCCACGCATTCGTATGCACGAATCAGCGCGACCCCAGCAAGCCGCGTGAATGCTGTGCTGCGAAGAACTCTCTAGATGTAATGACGAAATTGAAGCGGGCTGCTCGCGCAGCTGGAATCAAGGATGTACGCGTCAACAAGGCCGGTTGTCTCGACAGCTGCGAACAAGGAATCAGTTGCGTGGTTTATCCCGAAGGAATCTGGTACACAATTCCAGATGATGATGCGGCAATCGCACGCATCGTCGAACACCTCAGTGGCGGTGAGCCAGCTAGTGAATACCTGATGGGTGAGTAAATGGAGCGCGTCGTCTACAGCAAGGCAGGTGGGCTAGAATCCATCGACTTCGCAAGTTGCGAAGAATCTGGTCCTGGTGCAGGAGAAGTGAGAATTAGAGTTCATCGAGCTGGAATCAATTTCGCCGACCTGATGATGCGGCAGGGACTCTACGGCTCGGCTCCCGATTTTCCATTCACTCCCGGTTACGAGGCCAGCGGTGTGATTTCTGCGGTCGGGATAGGTGTGGAAGGCCTGGAGGTCGGTCAGAGCGTTCTGGCTATGACAGGGTTCGGAGGCTACGCGCAATCGGTCACAGTCCCGGCGCGACGAGTCATTCCAATTCCTGACTCGATGTCATTCGATGCCGCCGCCAGCCTTGGCGTGACCTACGGAACCGCCTACCACATGCTGGTCCACCTCGGTGGACTTCGTGCGGGACACAGTGTCCTGATTCACCACGCGGCCGGTGGTGTGGGGACAGCAGCAGCCCAGATTTGTCGAGCTGTCGGGGCGACCAATCTCATCGGCACGGCAAGTGCGGCGAAAAAGGAATTCGTCGAAACTCAGGGGATGCGCTTCGTCGACCGCGACTCAGAGGATTTCGTCGCGGTCTGTAAATCATTGACGGATGGAAAGGGAGTTCACCAAGCCATCGATCCAGTGGGTGGCTCACACCTGATGCGCTCGTACAAGGCGCTACGCAATGGTGGCAAACTCCACTGCTTCGGTGCATCATCAGCTATTCCCGGTTCGAACCGTTCTATGTTCGCCGCACTCAAGATGTGGCGTAGTACTCCGAAATTTGACCCGCTGAAGATGATGAACTCCAACAAAGCCGTCTTCGGAGTCCACATGGGTCGCCTCGAAGACGAGAGCCTGTTCGCTGAGCACATGGAAGCGCTCGCACAGATGCTCGTCGCAGGTCAGATTGATCCCATCATCGACAGCGTCTGGCCTTATCGTCAAGTCGCAGATGCGCAAAAGCACATGCACGATCGCAAGAACCGTGGCAAGATCCTACTCAATTTTGAGTGAATCACATATCGACGCCGGCACCAGCCAGCGCCATAATCTCGCCGTTGACGACCAACGTAACATCGTCTGGGATTGTGATTCCACCAGCCCCCCAAGAGGCGATAATCGGAACGGCCAATTGCTTGTATGCTTCACTTTCTATTACCGCGTTCATCGTCTCCATGTCCGGCCAAAGGCTGACCGCGACAATCGTATCCGCATCCACGGCAAGCGCACCACGGATGCACCCATTCTCCAGTGCGTAGGCGAGGAAGTTATCCTTCCAAGCCTGCGCCATTTCTGCTGTTACTTCATTTCCTCCAGTGCTAACGCACCAGTACCTTGCGATAGGCATAATTTCCCATGTTCGCAAGTAGAAATGAATCTTGCTCAAGCACCCTTACCGAGATGTTGGGAGGAATCACACAAACCAAATTCTCGATTTTCGTCAACAGACGCATCAGAGGCGAACAGGCCGGGTTGCTCCGCAAGCCTGACACTTGAGCAGGGTCGTGCGGTCTTCCTTGATGAAGCGGGTATCGG
>CAYFHB010000018.1:12831-16930 GCA_964342705.1 uncultured Candidatus Poseidoniales archaeon | reverse complement strand
TTTAGGTCGAGGACATACTCTATCAAAGCCAAAGCCAAAAATCCTTCCCGGCTACTCTGGGTGTGTTCACTCTATACTTGACAAAACAGTCGATCAGAAGTACTACCTTTCTGACACAATTCTACCCACCATACTTAGCGATGGCACCGGAGGATGGAAAGCCAAGGCAGAAATCAATATGTCACCTGCACGCCCACTGTGCAAAACCATGCACAAAATGCATAGAGCCTCTCAAGATAATTACTATTCTGATGATTATATCACAGGGACTTGGGATGAATCCTCTGAATCAGTTCATCTAGCGAATGTGCCAAATCGAATTCGCAGAATCACGCCCAATGAGGCATTCAGAATACAGGGATTCAAACAAGATCTGATAGACAAACTAATCACTTCCGGCCTATCTGACACTAGGCTCTACATGGCTGCGGGCAACGCTGTCCCTCCTCCCCTAGTCAAGAACGTCCTTGATAGCCTATTAATCGAGAAATCACAACAAATTTCCATCCAACAAAATCTCCCTACTGGTTAGCCAAATAGAACTAACTGGCACTTATCGACGCGAACCCGCGGCTCAAGTCCGGGAGCGCCGATCACAACAATACGCAGTTGACCTTCGGTACAGGCAGGGTCCCGAGGTCGGAGAGTAGGCTCATAAAGGGGAGTCAGGTCGGCGGGATGCTTGGAGGGTCAGTGATGGGAGTCATGAAGCACCTAGGATCGGTCTGGAAGCAGCCGAAGGAGAACATTCCATCCGCATACCGCCGTGACCGTATGGCCGGCTGGCGCCGTGAGCCGGTCTTCCAGCGCGTCGAGCGTCCAACTCGCCTCGATGCAGCTCGCCGCTTGGGCTACAAGTCGAAGCAAGGAGTCACCGTCGTCCGCACCCGCATCCGCCGTGGTGGCCTGCGCAAGGGCAAGGTCCACATGAAGCGCAAGCCATCGAAGGCCGGTATCAAGAAGATCACCATGGCTAAGTCGATTCAGCGCATGGCTGAGGAGCGAACCAGCAAGCGCTACCCCAACCTCGAGGTCCTCAACTCCTACTGGGTTGGCGAGGACGGCAAGAACAAGTTCTACGAGGTCATCATGGTCGACCCACACCACCCCGCAATCAAGTCCGACAAGCAACTGGGCTGGATTGCTGAGGGCAACAGCCACCGCGGCCGCGCTGAGCGCGGAATGACCAGTGCTGGCAAGCGCGGTCGAGGTCTCTACAACAAGGGCAAGGGTGCGGAGAAGCTCCGACCGTCCTTGAAGGCTAACAAGAACCTCGGAAAATAATCATCCTTGGGAGTAAGTTGATTTCTTCCCCGAGGGCGGCAGCCTTCGATGGTTGAGAGCGAAGTCAGCGCGATTCGCGACCTTCCGGTGATTCTTCCGGATGGTCGCCTGCTCGGAACGGTGCACGATACCGTGGTCGAGACCGACTCTTGGCGATGTACTCACATCTTCGTCGCCGACCCTCCAGCCGACCTCGTCGAAGGACGAATCCACGTCGCAGTCCCGTGGAATTGGGTACGGTCGGTCGGCGATGTCGTGGTCCTGCGATGGTTTCCACCGACACCTATTCCGAAGGACGAATAATCCCACGGAATCGACCTAGAACACGACCACTCGCGCGTGTAAAGGCATGAGATTCTCCCGAACGCGATTGCGATACGATTCAAAAGGTGCAGGCGAACCCCTGCTTGATGCGTCGTTCATCCGCCACGCTTCTCTTGGTTCTCCTCCTCGCCATATCAGCACCGGCTGTCGAGGCTGGCGCGAAGGGTGTGATTTCCTGTACCCCTGCAGATCTGGACATGATGCCAGCGAATTGGGACATCGATGATGGAGCCTGTGTGCGCGTCGACCTCGGCGTCCTCTCTCCAGGCGATACTCTGTCCTTCGATGTCGACGCCAGCGCGCAAATCGATTTACTTCTATTCGCGGCCAGCTCGATTTCCGTGTATCAGAACGAACAGAATTACCGCCATGATTCTGTGTGGCAGGAGGAGTCCGTTTTCGAGTCATTCCAAGGCGAGGGAACGTGGCACTGGACGGCACCTGATGACCGAGGAGACACGCGTTGGTACCTCGTGATTGACAATATGGCTCACCCACAAGACCAGGGCAATGGTGGTCAAGGTGGTCAGGTTGCTACGATCATCCTCGATGCCGAAGAGGTGAATTCGCCGGTATTCGGAATCATTGACACAATCGTGCGAATCGACACTGGTGCTCACGAGGTTCTCGCAGGTCCTATCATGCTCGATGAAGGAACACAGGTCAATCTATTTGCGACGACGATGGCTGGGGCACCTGATATCTTCCTGATGACCCAATCCCAACTCGATTTGTATGAGGAAGGTGGTGCAGCAGCAGCCCGTATCGATGAGACGGATATGCTGCTGATTACGGACGAACGCACGCTCGCTTGGTCGGTGACTTCCGAGTACGCGGGCGAGGATTTGTACCTCGTCGTCGATAACCGCCCTGGGCCTTCAGGTGGTGGGGCGGGAACCGGCTTCGTCGCTACGACCGTCGTCTTCGATTTGGTTCCGGTTCTCGATCCGACGATCGCAAATTCGACTGAAATGAACGTGGTGGATGTTGGGGCAGAAATTACCCTCGATGCCTCCGAGACCCCGAATCTCTCGGACCAGATCGATATTGATACCGGATTCCAGTGGGATACCAATGGAGATGGATATCACGATACTGCCGGCTCATCGATTCTCGTCAGTTGGGACGAGCCGACCGAGGTCAGCGTCGGTCTGCGAGTAGTCTCACGCGACGGGCGCAGCCAAAGCATCTACCTCGACCTCTCCGTTCAAGACATCAGTCCGCCGAGTGTCAGCCTCTCAGCCAGCGACACGATTCGCAAGGATTTCGATGATCAACTCCTGCTAACCGCCTCAATCGAAGATAATTGGGCAATCCAGACTGTCGAATGGTTGGTCGATGACGAGGTCATCGATTACTACAGTAATTGGGATTGGCAGGACGGCAAGACATTCACCTTCCGCTTCGATTCATCATATACGCCCGGTGAGCACGAGGTCAAGCTCAGGGTGATTGACAGGCAAGGCTTGATGACGGAGGAGATTGCGATAATCGACCTCTACGATTCGACTCCGCCTATCGTCGCTGAGCAAACGGTTGAGATGACCGTGATTCTTGGCGAGCCACACCAATTTCAAGCTGAGGCTATGGATGCCGAATCTCCGAATTTGCTGTATTACTGGGACTTCGATGTAGAGGTGGATAGCGATTCCGATGGTGTACCAGACAATGATGTAGACGCCAGTGGCCCGAAGGTCATACAGGATTTCCAGAAGAGAGGAACATTCCAGGTCCTCTGCACCATAGTCAACGATGCTGGCGTTTCAACCGAAATCACATACTTCGTCACGGTACGTTCCGCCTCCGATGATGGAGGGGGCTTGAGCACGATGAATATCATCATCATCGCCATCGTCGCGACTCTGTTACTCGTTGCGGGAGTTGGCATGATTGCATGGCGCAGAATGTCGAATGCGCGGCTTGAGGCATTGCTGTCAGAACAAGCCGCGGCTGCTGAAGAGGAACCCAGAGAGCTGAGCGTCGAAGAGCAGAAGGCGATGTTTGGTGCAGGGTCTGTGACCCTCGATCAACCGACTTCTATGGCGACGACATCCCCATTCGGCCAATTCGCAACTGGGATGTCGGGTGCCAGCGACCCTCAAGCGACAATCGATTCCGCCGCTGCGATGGGTGATGTGGACCTCGAGGCACTGATGAGCACTTCCAGTCCGATAACCGCTGACTCACCATCTAGCCCGGCAGCCGATATATTGGCTGAGTTCAGCGCTGATGAATCGGCGGTAGAGCGCGAGGAAATGGAATTCAGCCATGATGAGCAGAATGGTAGAGGCGCTCAGGTTTGGTCGCCGGACGCTGTGGATTCAGCCCCAACTGAAGATTCCTTACCGACGCCACCTGCACCCGCGCCAGAACCTCAAGCTGAGGCTCTACTCGATGAGGACGAATTCCCAACTCCACCTCCTCCCGTGAGTGAGCCTGACGTGCCAGCCGAAGACGATGTTGAGGATGATGAAGAAGAGGAATCCGAGGA
>CAYFHB010000018.1:0-12731 GCA_964342705.1 uncultured Candidatus Poseidoniales archaeon | reverse complement strand
GAAGAGGAATCCGAGGAGGATTCCACCGAGCCGGAAAGTGAACCTCAATCACGGCTCGTCCAGAAGGATTGCAGCCAGTGTCAGCAACGCTTCGAAGTCACCCTTCCCGATGGCCACAATGTGGCACGAACAGCCTGTCCTTCATGCGGTGCGATTGAGACCGTAAGCCTGAACTGAATCGGCTCATCAAAGCTCCCCAAAGCGACTAACGAGGCGATAAGCCGACTGCGAAAGACGATGCGGCACCCGCCCCCGTCGCCCAAGACCCTAAATCGCACCTCAGAGAGGTGCGGCCATGGAGAATGGTTCAGTACGCCTCATCCGGAGGGCGCCGAGAACCAGAATCTCTCTCCCGATTCTAATCGTCACCCTCTTCCTTCTACCGGTTTTTTCTCCGTTCGCCGCGGTCAGCGGCGAGGCGAGGATTGAGTCTCAGGACTTCGCCATTCTCGACGAATTGGGCGATGTCCTCAACCAACGCGAACAAGCGGTCTCAAGCGATAGCGTCAGCCAATTGGCAGGGCCATTGCTCGATCAAGTTCGGGTCGGCGTTCAAGAGACCTCCGTGGCTGACCCGCTGCACGATATCGAAGAGGCTCTCGATGATGTTTCGATGCAGGAAACCGCCCCTCCAGAAGTCATTCACCCCGAACCATACATCATCCTCACCGATGAAAACAGTCGTCCTCCCGGTGAGGTCAGGACCATCTGGTCAACACTGTTCAATCTCACGGATTACGTCATTTGGACGCGCTACGTCGACACCGAGGGAAATGTCATTGAGCAATATGAAACCATCACCTTCCTCACATCTCTCCTCTCTCTCTTCGACCCAGAAACCGAGTTCCTGCTTCATCAGATGGATGTCGATGACGATGGAGATGACGATATCGAAGTCGGCCTCACCATCGATTTGCTCGATCCAGAACTCGACGGCACCACTCTTTCGGTCGCCCCTCAACTCGATTACAAAGTCAGCGTTCTACAATCGAGCATGACAGATTCCGATTGGGATAATCTCCAGACCCTCGAAGTCAGTCTGCTCAAAGCCTTCGCCTATTCGGATGGAATCCTCACCGAGGGCGAATCCTACGTCTGGGTAATCGATTCGAAATTCACCCACACGCCATACGACTTCACCCTCGGAGTAGGCCTCGAGAGATTCTACTTCGACCTCTCAGGAGCCGGCACAGACTTCCTTCTATCCATCTTCAACGCTCTGACCTTCGGGGTCTTCGCTGGCGGCGATGAATCAGGAATCACCATCGCCTCAATCGCCGCTCCCTACCAGATATCAATCGATAATTCAGGGCAGACCGACTGCCCTGAGCGCTATTCCCCAGTAGAATTGACGACACTACCATCCTCTCAGATCAGCTGTGGAGTGACTGCCGGCTTCGGCTATGTCCATTATTCCCCACCAGACCTTAGCGAGGAGCGAGATGTATGGGAGGTAGCCTACATCGAGGCCACCATTCACCCCAACCGTCTAGCGACCATCCTGCCTGAACAAGTCGACGTCACAATTCGTACAGACAGCACTATGGCTGACGGAACGGGAAGTGCCGGCGAAAATGGCCTGACCACGGTTGAATATTGGGCCGATGAGCGGGCCGATCTGCACATCCATTTCCATGAGGACCGCTCGGAAGTCCCGCCGGAAAACGCTGACGGAAACTTCGGCAATATCACAGATTCAGCTGGTTGGCTACGGGGAATGCCTGCCGGCAGTCTCAGCGCCGATGAAATCGACCGAACATTCACCATGCTGGGCTCAAAGTCAGAACCTCAATTGCCCGGAGGCCAACCGAGCCGGCTTGGACTGATTATCGGCGTCAAGAATTTCACTCGCGACACCTCTGAAAACGTCGACGACCCGACCCTTCCTGTCAATCCAGCCTACCCTCCCAAGACCTTGGTCTTGGTCCGCTCAGTCCAATCTGTTGAGGAGGTGGAATACCATTCCTGGATGAAACGAGGAGGTGCCGAGACCGACCATCGTCGAATCCAGATCACCGCTGAGGACATCCCGACCGCTGTCGTGCTCTTCGGCTCCTTCCAACTCGGCGGAACAGAGCAAGCCGATACAAGCCTCGATTCTGCCCAGAATCTAGATTTCATGTCGAGAATCTTCGATGTGGTCCTCGTCAATATCGTCGACGTATTCCTCGACATCGGTAATATCCTCAATGACATTCCTACGGCCACCGTCGATGTGATCAGCGGCGGAGCCGGAGGTTCAGGTGGCCTTTCAGGCGAGACTCTACATCTTCTGATTCACAACAATTGGAGAGCCGATCGTGAAGCCAGAACGATTGGAGAAATCGGCCTTCAGATCGGCTCAAGCCCACATCCGACCATGCCTGGCGACCATCTAATCCTTGCCAAGGACAGGCAATTGGAGACCGTTCAGGGCCGGGATAGTCCGGTGACGCCCATGGTGCAGGTTGCGGCGAGTTTGCGTTTCAGTGGTCTGAGTGCGTTCACTCTCGTCGATGACCTCGATAGCGAGACACAACGGGTATCTCTGCTTACTTCTGCAAATGAGGAGTTCTCATTTCTCTACATTGACCACCTCCCCAACAACCTCTCTGGGGCAGCCCATCAAGGGCTTTGGATATCGGATATTCCTGATAATTTGTCAGCGGAGATGACCCCCGAACTCGCGACCTACAGCGCGAGTTCGACCATAGATAGAATCAGTTACACTGGGATTGATGGGAATCAGCGGCAGGCTGCTCATGTCTTGGATCTGCCTGCCGAATTCAACATCGAATTCGGAGATATCACCAAGTGGAGTGCGAGTTCGCCGATTTCGACGATTCATGCTCAGTTGACCGACGCGATAGAGCCGGTGACGATGAGTGGGGATCATTTCCTATTCCATCACAATCCGGATGATGAGACCTCGACGATATCGACTCGCATCTCCGGCTTGCAGGAGGTCGGCTGGAGGGCGCCGGTAGAGGCTGGTGCTAGCGGAGCTGCGGGGCGGGGTACTGCCTTCATGACCGCTGGCGGCGATCGCACGATGAGCATCAATGTGGACCACGCGCCGACGGTTGATCAGGGTGGTTTGTCTGCGCTGGTGTTGATCGATCCATTGCCTTCGACCGTGTCGGTTGACATTCCGACTGGTGCCGATGCCGGAAACAGTCTGGTCATTCCTGAGTTGAATACGACTCAGGGTGTTGCCGGAGTGGCTTTCTTCTTGGGAGGATTCGCGGACCTCGGCCGCTCAGTCAATACAGTATTGGCTGGGGTTACCAGCGAAGTCGCTTCGGGTGAGAGTGGTGGCAACGGATCCTTCGATTACGGCTTGCAATTGGATGCCGATAGCGACTTCGACCTGATTTTCGAGGCGAACCAAGGCAATGGGACCGCTGAAGCGCCGCCTTGGGTGCACGGTGTGGCACTCAATGCCGCTCCAAGTGGAATCGCCGATGGATTCCACATACGCGGCTGGATCCCTGACCTGCCACCGGTCATCGACCTCTCGGTTAGTCGTATGCCGACGGATGATGGTCAGGATTGGTCGATATCTCTGGGTATGGATGGATGGCTGCCCGCGCGCAGTGAATTCATGATCAACGCGCGCGGAATCAACGGTCAGGACCTAATGATGACTCTAGATGGCCTGACCGTTGGCAAATCGACTTCGCTCGGAATCGATTCAGACTTCTCGATTCGCGAGACCAGCGGTGGAATCACAGAGGTGACGACATCGACTCACTTCGTCATGTCCAATCGACTCGATTGGATTCACTCCGTCCTCATCAACAGAGAGGCCGGCTCGCGAACGGAAGTGCTCATCAACGATATTCCTGAATCAATAGACCTGCAAGCCAGCCTAGGCACGGCCATCTCGATGGACATGACCGTGCCGGAACAATACCGCCGAGAAGGCCCTGCTGTCGACTCGATCATGATGCAGCAGATGCAATGGATGGACGGGGCTTGGTGGCCGGCTACGGTATTCCTAACTGATGTCCCCGACTCAATCAATCTCACCACCGAGCCGGACCTCGATTTCGATATCACCCAAAGCCTCGCGTTCCAAGGAAAACCAGTACTCGACTTCTCTGCCTCGGCCGATGGAATGTCACTCTACATCGAAGCCAATGGCCGCGCGATCAACAGCCGAGGCGACATCATTCTACTTGCCGAAGGCCTAACCGATCGAATGATCATCAAACCAACCGAGGATTATGGCCTCGCAATCCGTAGTGGTGGCGACGGAGTCGAGCGTATCTACCTGCGTGCCTCGAATCTGCCGACGACTCCTCCAGTCGTGATGGAGGAAATGGAGGCGCTGGGTGAGAATCTACGCAGCGCAACCATTCACATCATCGAGATTGTCGGTCCGTACAGCATCATCGAGATTGAGGATGTGCAGGGCGGCCGCATCATCGCATCTGCCCGCGCTACGGCAGAAATCGAAGCCCTCGGGACGACCTTTGACCTGCGCGGAGTCCTGCTCGACGCTCAGACGACCGGAGGCGTGCCGACTGGGACCAGCCTCGGAGTGAATGGTCTCGCCTCCGACCTTTCCCTGCTGAACCTCATCCCCGGATTCGAAGGCTCGACCCATCACCTGATTGTCCCTGAGCCATTCTCATCCGGCGTTCTGACGCTCTGCGCGACATTCCTCGGAGGTGATTGAGGTGGGCTTGCTGGAGAAAATGCGACGGGCGGAGGAAAGCCTGACCGAACCTCTTGGAGAGTACGAGGAGGAGGCGACCGAGCGCGCTCACGAAATCTTCCAAATCGTCGGTGAGCGCGTCGAGGTCATTCGACCGAGCCGAGTCATCTTCGCCTCGGTCGCAGTTCTGCTTATCCTCAGTGGGATGTTCATAATCGGAACTTGGTTGGTCCCCTACGACAGGACCTCGGTTGACGTGGTGTACCTGCAGGGTGGAACCGGCCACGTAGTGATGGTCGAACTCGACAATAAGGGCTCACGCTCGATAACTGATGTCAGCCTCGATATTCGTTTCCTAAATGATGAGTCCATCGAAATCGGGCGCTCGAGTTACACTGTAGATGAGATCGCCGCTCATACATCGATTGCTGGCGACCAACTAGAATTGCTGATCAATGGTGCTTCGGTCTGGGAGAATTACACGATTGAAATCATCCTCGAATATACTTACGGCGGCGATGAATATTACGAGAGGTGGACCTACAATGTCGGCCAGTGGACCATGGAGATGTTCACCTATGATGCACCGATTCACTTCTTCTGACACGACCATAGGTCGTGATTCAAGACCGGTTCAATCGACCCGAACGCTGAAAGGCGACTCAATTGGGCGCGGACTCATGACGAAGCGCACCGCCGTTGCGATTCTCGGAATCTTCCTGCTGGCTCTAGCTCCTGTGGGGGACTTCGCTGGTGCGCCTCAAGATGCCTCGGTCGAGGAGCTGGATTCTGAGGTCAATCGCATTGGTATCGCACCCGATCCGGATTCGATTCAGGATTTGGGTGCGGCACGAGTCGTCGAGGGATTCGAGAGGACTCGTGACAATGTGGCCGAGTCGAGTATCGGAGTCTACACCGAACTCGGCCTGATTCCTTCCGTTCATCTACCGCGGGCTCTAGCCGAGCCGCGCGGCGATTTGGCGATGGTAATCGTGAACGGCGATGTCGGCATCTGGGATGCTCGACTTGCCGTGGAGGATGCGGCGGATGTTGAGATTCGCTCTACGATTCCGCCGTCGGGGTTCCTAGTTCAGGGTCTGCAGCAGCAGATCGCTCTACTGGCTGAAGAACCAGTAGTCGTGGCGATTCACCCGGTTCCCGCCGGCTTGTTGGTCAATCCGATACTGCGGGTTGTCGACGAGGGTTCGATGATGGTCGAATTGCTCGGTTGGAAGGATGATGAGTTGCAGCGACATGCCGAGCCTGGTCTCGGTCTGAAGGATTCACTCTCCGATGTCGCTGCATTCTGGATGGAGGATGCTTGGAGCCCTGAAGAGGGGCGGGTCTGGGGTGAGATCGATTTGGCCGACCTTGAATCGATCGTACAGCACCCTTCGGTTGCCGGCATCGCACCTCTACCTGTCCTTGAGCTCAAGAACGACAATGCTCGAAGCCACATGGGCATCAACAATGTCGAATCTTACTTCGTAACCGATTTGGATGGTTCTGGTCAGACGGTCGCCGTCGGCGATTCGGGAATCGACCACGACCATGGCGATTTCAACAATCGAATCGTCGGTCGCACTTCGGTGACCCCTGGCGATTCATCGACCGCTGACCCTTCTACGGGACACGGAACTCACGTGGCTTGTACGGTACTGGGTTCGGGGATGCGCAGCAGCGGCACTTACACTGGAGTCGCCCCCGGTGCAAGCCTCTACTTGCAAGCCATGGAGCATGACGATACCGGCGCATTGAGTAGTTATGGCATCCACAGCATGCTGAATTCCGCCTACAATGCCGGAGCACGCCTACACACCAATAGTTGGGGTGCAGGCGAAGGACACGGCTCTTACTCATCTCAGTCCGAGGATGCGGATGACCGCACCTCGACTTGGGATCAATACTGGAGTTACGAAGGGATGACAGTACTCTTCGCCGCAGGTAATGAGCGAAATGATGGCATCTCTCCTCCCGGCACGGCGAAGAATGTCATCACCGTCGGTGGCCACAAGAATCGCTACAGCGGTGCTCCAGACGAGATGTACTACTGGAGTAGCCGTGGTCCTACCGATGATGGGCGCATCAAGCCCGACTTGGTAGCGCCAGGCGATGGAGTTCGCTCTTGTCTAGCCCAAGAGGCGCAGGATGCTGACTCGGGCTGGTCCAATAATTGGTACATCGAGTACAGCGGCACATCGATGGCGACACCTGCCGCTGCCGGCGCCGGCGCGCTCGTGCGCGAGTACCTGATGGAAGTAGCCAGCCGACCCGCGCCCCAAGGCGCTCTGATCAAGGCGCTGCTCATCCTCGGTGCCGAGGATATGGGAGTGCGAAACATCCCCAATAATGACGAGGGATGGGGGCGTGTTAATCTCATCAATTCGCTTCTACCAGACAGCGATGAAGGAATTTTCGTAGACGATCGAAGTCGCATCCGAAGCGGTCAGACTCGCGATTATACCTTCGATATCACGCGCGCGGGCGAACCGCTCAAGGTGGTCCTTACTTGGTCGGATTACCCCGGATCTTCCACCTCGACCAATCAATTGCGCAATGACCTCAACCTCGAGGTGATTCACCCCAATGGTGGAACCACCTACAAGGGCAATGTGTTCAACTCTGGTCGCTCCATTGCTGGTGGCTCATTCGATTCGAAGAATAACGTCGAAGTGGTTCTTCTGGATAATGCCGCAGTGGGAACTTGGACCGTTCGAGTAAAGGACGATTACCACGGCGGGAGCCGCACCTACCAACCCTATGCCATCGCCGTGCGCGGCGTGAACGTAAACGACCTTTCACCAGATCCAACATTCTCACCTGAGGTCAGCGTGACTCCCGCGATTCCTCAGATTGGGGAGAGTGTGCAGATTGGCATCACCCTCGAGAATTCAGGTGCTGGTTCGGTCGCAGGTCTCGAAGTGATGATGAGGGCTGACGGTTCTCTTGTATCGACTCAGACCGTGGATATGGTTCCCGGCGATTCTGTTCCAATGGAATGGAATTGGACCCCCACTTCGGAAGGTCTCATCGACTTGAGTTTCCACATCGATCCGAACGATCTCATCGAGGAATCGAATGAGGACAATAACCTCCTGACTCACACCATCATAGTCAGTGCCCCTGGCGTCCGAGTCACCTCCAATGAACCATTCATCACACTTGGACAAGCCAATGATGCTTCGACCGGATGGACTCTGACTCTTACTAATACCGCTCTGTTTGAAACCAATGCGACAATCGAGGCGACCGCTCCTATTCGGATGAATGACGGGGTCGAATTCGATTGGTTCTACTCTTTCACATCGAATACTTTCAACCTCGCTGCTGCAGAGTCCGTCGAGGTTGGTTTCACTCTGATTCACCCTGCTCCACCTCAACCGGGGACCTACAAGATTACGATTACTGGCACCGATGTAGAGAACGGAATCGAATCTGTACTGGAGATCTTCTTCGAGGTGCCCGTCCTTGCTGCAGCTGAGATTGAGATCACATCAGGCCAGGTCCAAGTCAGTCCAATCGAGAAGACGCACATCCAAGTCTTCGTGACCAACGAAGGCAATGGACCTCAGACTTTCGATGTGGAATTGAGTTCACCAGCCGGCTGGCACCTCGGACTTGATGCCCTCGGAGCCTTCGCGGGCTCTTCACACGGATCCACAGGAACCCTCGCGGTCGGCGAGCGTCGAGCTATCGATATCACCGTGAACCCTCCCGGAGCGATGATTCCAGCAGGTTCGGTCTTCTCCGCTGGATTCTCAATCCACTCAAGAGTCAGCTCCGATTCATGGTCGGTTCCAATTCCTCTGGAGGTCATCGCCATCGATCAACTCTCAGCGACTCCGATTAGCGATGGAATCGAGCATGAGGTCGCACCCGATGCGACTCTCGAACTCGAGATTGACTTCCTCAACAATGGGAACCGCGACTTGAGCATGACAGCCTACCAGCGCGCGATTCCCTCAGGCTGGAGCATCACCGGTGGTTTGGACACTCTACAAGCCCCAGCCGGTGAGACGACCACGTGGTCGGTCACCCTGCAAGGAAATGGGCGAGCCACCACTGGCGACTTCAAGTTGCGATTCGCCACCGACGATGGTTTCTTCATCGATTGGAACCGAACCATCGATGTACTTTCAGCAGCGATTCCTAGTCTAGCTTTCCACCAGATTGTCCTCGCCGACGGCACTTCTTCCAACTCACCACTAGGGGTTGGTGCACACCCTGTCGGAACTGGATTCGACCTCGCATGGAAGGTCGAGAACGAGGGAACATCGTCTTGGAGGCCTACGACCAGCATCATCGTCCCCGATAGTGATTGGCTGGCGACTTGCCCAACCACTCCCTCGAGCTTGGCAGCTGGGGCAAACAGTATCATCTGGTGCACGGTAACCATTCCACTGTCAGCCCAAGCCGGTAGCGAACCCATCGTTATTCTCAGGATGGAAGGCGAAGGAATCGAGATCGAGAATTCAATCACACTCCGCGTCGACGCCGTCTCCGCTGTGACGTGGAACCTCAGGACTCAGGCGGTGGCCCACGAAGGCTACCCGATTCAGATGACTGTGGACATCCAAAACATCGGAAATGCCGAGGTGAGCCACCGACTCGATGTCGACGCACCATCTGGTTGGAACGTCTTCATCAACGACGAGATTCTGATTCGCTTGAGCCCAGGGGAATCTCGCTCGATAGTGATTGATTTCACCCCTAACACAGGCGCTGACGGCCTGATTGAGATGTCCCTGCGCAATGGTGAGGACATCCAAGGTTCGATCTTCACCTTCGAGGTCGATGTCATGCCTGGGAAGGGTAGCAGCGGAAGTCTAGCCGAGACTCTGATTCCAATCATCATCGTTCTCCTGCTCGCAATAATCGGCGGGGCTGGATTCTACCTCTATCGACAGCGAGGTGGGAACCTTGAAACCCTCGTTCCGAAGGACGCGATGAGCAAGATCAGCGAGTCGCTAAATCTCACCGAACAAGAGAGTGGTTCGGGCATCGAATGCTGGGTTTGCAGCAAGGATATCTTCGTCGGAAAAGCACTCGCTTGCGGCAATTGCGGGGCCCGCTACCACACAGCCGGCCAAGTCAAGGGATGCGACATCATCTCCGTCGGACGCTGCCTCCACTGCGACGCCGGTTCGGATGAACTGGTCGAGGCCTAAACCGCGACCCTACGGGGTCGCGCGGCCCGAAGCCCTTAGAGGGGCCCGATTGTCGGAAGGGCGATGAATCGCGCTGTATCGGCTCGATTGCTGGTGGTTCTGCTGATTTTCACAGCATTCTCACCAATGGTCCAAGCCGAGGTCGAACCGCGCCTCACAGCGAGCCCGATGGCTCAGGAGGCTGACGCGGATAACCCCGCGGAATACACCATCACCGTCCACAACGATGGCGACGACGACATGGCGGTCAGCCTCAGCACTTCTCAAGATGCTTCGAATTGCAATGGATTCAGTTCGTCCATCGAGCAGGTCTCCGGAACCATTGGAGCAGGAGAATCGGAGACCGTCACACTCACCGTATCCGTCTCCGACCAAGCCGATGGTGAGTGTGAAACCACAGTCCAAGCGACAGCGCAGGTCGCCGACGGTGCTCCGGGCACTCCGAAGAATGCCGATGTCACCGTCACCACGACCGCCGGCGACGGCGGTGGTCTCTACGCGGTCAAACTCACCACCGACGAGCCGAATGTCGAGTACGATGGAGAGGATCAGGTTGTCTGGGATGTCGAGGTGGAGAATACTGGTGAGCAGCAGGCCAATGTTCAACTCGAGATGACCAGCGATGACGATTGCGAATCCGACGACCTGAGCGCGAGCGTCGATCCAGCGGTAGTTCAATTGGAATCTGGAGACACGGAGACTGTCGAAGTCACGGTCGAGGTGCCCGACGGCAGCTCGACCGAAGCCGGCAACCATTGCTTCTTACTCACAGCTACGGTCACCAACGATCCGAACCAAGCCGACCGAGCCCAAGACAACCTGACGCTGCGCCTCAATGTCCCCGAAGTCAAGGAGTGCGACGGCTCACTATCCACAACCTCACACAGCCTCGACCCCGACGAGACAGCCGAGAATAGCTACGCTGTCGAAAACATCGGCAACACCCAATGGACCGTCAATATGCAAGCCCAATCTCCTGGCAACGACATTTCGGGATGGGTCCAGTTTGACAGTCCAACCTCTGCCCTCCTCGCCGAACCCGGCAATTCCGACGATAGTCACACGTTCACCTTCTCAGTCACTCCCGACGATTCCGTCGAAGCCGGCTCGCAGATTGAAATCAAGATTCAAGCTAGGTCCAACCAAGGAATCGGCTGCGAACAGATTCTGACAGTGACCATCGGCCAAGTCCACGATGCCAGGTTGACGCTGAGCACAACCAAACTCTCGAATGTTGAGCCCGGAACTTCAGACTCGGTAACACTGACGGTCGAGAATCGCGGAAATGGCCTAGACACCTTCTCTTTCACAACGACGGATATTCCAGAGGGATGGCAGGTCTCGTTCTCGCAATCCTCTGTCACCGTGAACAGCCGCCACGACTCGAATAACGAGGCCTCGCTCACCGCCACGGTAAACGTTCCCGCAGATGCTTTGGCGGGTGATAACACAGTCGAATTTGGCGTAACCGTAAGTGGTTCAACGACTATTCTCACTAGCAAGGTGCTTACTGTATCGGTCGCGGCAAGGCACGACCTGAGGGCTGAGATGCTCTCCGAGCAGCAGACGGGACGTTCGGGTCAGGTCGTGCAATTCCCGATTGACATCACGAATACTGGCAATATCCGTGATACGTTCAAACTGCAGGTTTGTGATCCGAGCGATCAGACCGGATGCAATCCTCCGATGTGGGCTGCATCCTATTCGGACTCGAATGGCAATTCGATTTCACAGGTGATTCTAGATCCGGGTGAGTCGAGGCGCGTCTTCCTCGATGTGACTGTCGAGGGTGAGGAAGACGCGGACTCGGTGTCTATTCTCTCGCGCGTTGCGATATTCGGAACCAGCGAGAAGGTCGAACACGAGATTAGCGTGATCGTCTCAAATTACGATTATGGCATGGCCATATCACCCGAGATGCCCGGCCCAGTGGCCGGTCAACTCGACATTGTTCTGCCACCCGGAGGGATAATGGAAATCACCTTCTGGGTTGAGAATACTGGTAATTTCCCCGGCGGCGATAACGCAGTCATCTCGATGACTGGAATGGAATCATCAGTTCTACGCAAGGTCCTCGTTGACGGTGCCGTCGCCACTGACAACATCCCGGTTCCCTCTGGCGACCGCGTATTGATTACGGTCGAATTCGAGGTCCTCGAGGGCGTATCCAGCGGCACCACGGGCGTCATCAAAGTCAGTGCTTCCTCGGAGAAGAATGCTGCCCAGAGCACCAGTGTTGACCTCGTTTTCGAGGTTCGCACGGTTCACGATCTACGCTTTACTCTCGAAGGTGAGGATACAGCGACGACCGACGAGAAAACCAGCGTTGAGTTCATTCTTCACATCACCAACCACGGCAATGTAGTCGAGACGGTCCAGATCCTCACAAGCGATTCACTGCGGGGCTGGACCGTCAACATCCTAGATGACGAATTCCAACTCTCACCAGGCAACTCGCGCACCATCACGGTGCGCGTCACACCACCCGCCGGAATGATTCAGGATGATACCTACAGATTCACCATCACTGTTCAACCGAAGGGAATGCCGGTCGCAGGCCAACCGCTAGACCTAGAAGTCAGCGCCGAAGTCTCTCCAGGGCTGACCTGGCTCAGCGAGCAGAACGAACAGATTCTGGTTTACGGCCTGACTGGAATCGGCGCCCTTCTGGTGGTCATTCTCTTCTTCCGCTCGCGCGCGGAGAACCGTCGTATTATCGAAGCGCTCGAGTACGAATCGCGCGACTGAAAGTGCACTCCAATTCTCTCCAGCTCAGATGCTGACATCGTCACCCCTAGATGAGGGGGGCCGGCCTCGTTCTGCCAATCTTCGCGCACACACGGTTATGCTTATGACCGGATTTCAGGTGGCGAACTCTGCCGGTCCCTACGGGACCGTCAGGTGTCAGCGATGTCGACGGT
>CAYFHB010000017.1:9778-17111 GCA_964342705.1 uncultured Candidatus Poseidoniales archaeon | reverse complement strand
ATGGGAGACTACAATGGACCCAGAAGTTAGGCGTATGATGCGTGTTAGTATCAAAGAAAAGAATGGTCAACCGGACCTAGAAGCCGGAGACGAATTATTCACTATTCTGATGGGAGAAGATGTCCCCGACCGTCGTGCATTCATCGAACAAAACGCATCGGAGGTTACGTCTCTAGACGTATGAGGTGGGGATATGAGTGAAGAATTAGAACGAAGATTCGTCTCAGACGAGATGAAGGAGAGTTACATCAACTACGCGATGAGCGTTATCATCGGCCGCGCGCTACCCGACGTTCGCGACGGTCTGAAGCCAGTTCACCGCCGAATCCTCTGGGGTATGCACCAGGCCGGCCACACCCACGATAAGGGGTACAGCAAGTCTGCTCGCTCCGTTGGTGAAGTGATGGGTAAGTATCACCCCCACGGCGATCAGGCTCTCTACGATACCATGGTCAGAATGGCACAAGACTTCTCATTGCGATATCCATTGGTTGATGGCCAGGGTAATTTCGGCTCCATTGATGGCGATCCGCCGGCTGCTATGCGTTATACTGAGAGCCGGCTGGATCGACTTTCCTCCCATATGTTGGATGATATCAACAAGGATACAATCGACATGGTTGCGAATTTTGATGACAGTGAATTCGAGCCGACGGTGCTTCCGTCGCGCCTACCCAATTTACTCCTCAACGGCAGCGACGGCATCGCCGTCGGAATGGCGACCAAGATTCCACCACACAATCTCAACGAGGTCGCCGCAGCTGTCCGCTTCCACACCGAGAAGGTCATCGAAGAGGACCGCAAGAGATCTCTTGACAAGGCTCCAAAGATTGACGCTCTTGAGTATATGGAATTCCTCAAAGGGCCTGATTTTCCCACCGGTGCGACGATTTACGGAATCGATGGAATTCTCGATATGTATCGCACCGGTCACGGTCGATTCCATATTCGTTCGGATGCGGAAGTCCGCGACGATTCATCAGGCAAGCGCATCATCATCACATCGATTCCCTACCAAGTCCGCAAGGCTGGTATGCTGCAGGGAATCGCGGATCTAGTCGCTAAGGAGACTGTGAAGGGAATCCGTGACATTCGAGACGAGTCCAGTAAAGAAGGTATCAGAGTTGTTATCGAGGTAAAGAATAATGCCGACCCACATGCTATTCTCAATCAACTGTACCAATCGAGTAGGTTGCAAGAATCTTACTCAGCCAATATGATGGGAATTCTCAACGGCAAGCCCGTTCAACTCGACCTCTCGACGATTCTCCACACCTATGTGCGTCACCGCGAGAATGTCATCGAGCGAAGAACGCAGTTCGAGCTTGAGAAGGCTGAGGCCCGCGCGCACATCCTCGAAGGATTGATGCGGGCACAAAAGCGCATGGCAGAAATCATCGAAGTCGGCAGGAATTCAGACTCACGAGACCAATTCGAAGGCTATTTGCGTGGCGAGGCAAAGTACCCTAAGATCAAACGCTTCGACTTTTCTGAGCGACAAGCCAAGGCTATCGCAGAGCGCCGTCTCTACCAATTGACGAAACTAAACGTCAAGGAAGTCGAGGATGAGCTCAACAAGCTAAAGGAAGCTATCAAGGAATACAACGCAATCCTTGAGAGCCGAAAGCGCCGACTTGAAATCCTCCTCGACGAGTTAGAACAAGTTGTCGAGAAGCACGGTGACGAGCGACGAACTCACATCGACCCGACTCCACTTTCGATGGACCGCGAGGACCTTGTCGCCGAGCGCGCACTCGTGATTTCCCTCACTCAGGACAATTACATCCGCCACTTACCGGTCGAGGCATTCCGTCTGCAGAACCGTGGCGGCAAGGGCCTCAAGGGAGTCGCAACCAAGGACGAGGACGCACCAGCAGCAATCGTAACCTGCTTCTCAAAGGACCGTCTACTCATCTTCACAGACCAAGGTCGCGTCTACGGCTTACGCGCATGGGAGACGCCACTCGCAAGTAGATACGGTCGCGGAACCCACATCCGCAATCTGCTACAAGGAATCCGCGACGACGAAAGGGTCGTCTCGATCTTACCGATGGACCGAGACCTCATCGACAATCCAGAAGGTCATTACCTGATTTTCGCTACTAGTAAGGGACGCATTAAGCGAAGCCGGCTTGCCGAGTATGCCAAAATTAACCGCAATGGAAAGTACGCCCTGAAGTTCGCGACCGAGAACGATGCACTCGTGCAAGTTAGACCGGCTACCGACGCTGACCATGTCGTCCTAGTATCCTCGGGCGGTTACGCTTGCCGTTTCCTCCCGGCGGAAGTCAAGACGCGTACCGACCCGGCAACCGGAGAAGTCCAAACTACTCACACGGTGCGCGTTCAAGGGCGCGTCAGCCAAGGTGTCAGCGGCATGAAACTCGGCGCTGGCGACAGTGTCATCGGCATGATTGTGACCGACGATGCCAACACTAGCGTATTGACCATCTCGAAGTACGGAATGGCGAAGAGAAGCCGTCTCGGCTCTGGCGAGATGGTCCCTCTCCTCGATGAAACTGGCTCGCAGTTGCTCGATGATAAAGGTGAGGCACTAACAGAGCGCGACGGTTACCGCAAGACCAACCGCGGTACGAAGGGAGTCCGAACCATGGCATTATCTGACGAGGATGTGATTGTCGGAGTCCGACAAATCCCAGACCTCGATGATCAATTATTCATGCTCACCGGCAGTGGAATGATGATTCGAATGCCAGCCACCCAAACCAAGGAAACCCTCGGTAAGGTAACGAAGGGGACTCGCATAATGGAGCTGCGCGACTCAGACAAGAAGTCGCATATTGACGAGATCATCTTCGTCGCGCGCCTTCCATCTGACCTCCTCGATGGTGATGATGACTTCGATTCCGAGACCTCCCCCGCCAGCGAGGAAGAGTGATTCGAACCGCTCGGCTTAAGCGGAAAACTCGGGTCGCCGGAACACTGCGGCAGTCGCATAGCCTGGCCATTGCGCTGGATTGCTAATCCAGTGGTGTTTCACCTCGGGAGTTCGAATCTCCCCTGCCGCGCCACATCCTACCTTAGCAGCATTCATGCTTGACCCGCCCTCTCAACGGCCGTGGATGTACTCGCAATGCTGACCGCGGCTCTGACCGTGCTCGCAGCCTTGGGATTCCTATTCTTGGTCGCAGTCTGGGTTAGAATCAACAAATTACGGCCCTCAAACGATCGTTCCTGGGTCAACGATAACGACCGAAACGCCACAATCGAATTCGATGGCGACAAAATCAGAATCACCAATGTACGCGATTTCAACTGGCGCACAACCAAGGATTTCGACGAGAGTTGGGTTGACCAAGAATACGACCTCAGAGAGGTCGAATCCATCTGGCTTACTCTCGAATACTTTGACCCGCGACTACAACAGATGGCGCACACGATTCTCTCTTGGGGCTTTGCTGATGGGCGAAGATTGGCATGTTCAATCGAGGTACGAAGGGAGAAGGGGGAGCGTTACCACCCTGTGCGAGGGCTATTCCGAGAGTACGAATTAATCTACGTCTGGGCCACCGAGCGCGATGTTATTGGAGTGCGAACGAGGTGCCGAAAGCACTCAGTCACACATCTGTTCAAAGCGGTAGTTTTGGGGGAAGGGAATGAGCGGCGGATGCTTGAATCCTACTTGCACCGAACCAATAAACTGATCGAAACACCCGAGTGGTACAACACTCTCACAAATACTTGCACCACCAATATTGTCCGTCACGTCAACGAGGTCTACCCTGGTCGTGTACCTCGAGCAATCTCGATTTTGATGCCTGGGTTGAGTCCGAAATTGCTGCAGCGAGCGAACTTGATCGAGATGCGCGGCACGCTCGATGAGACCCTTGCAAAAAGTGTCATCGATGCCAAAGCCGATTCTTGGGATGGCGAGACTGACTTTGGCGATGTGATTCGGGCTTGAGCGGTAGGCGAGACTGGCTTGGCTGCGCTGGCGTTCGCCTCGGGTGCGCGTCGTTGGGTTGAATTGGCCGGCCTCGATGGTGCGTCGTGATTCGCATTGCTGAGATGGAATTGGCCGGCGCTCGCGGGTGGGCTCTGCCGCCCTCGAAGAGCCATCTAATCCGCTGGCTGGCTCTAGTTGCGCAGGGGCGCAGTAACTGCTTTTTGCGATTTGAAGGGGCTGCTGGGGTTGATGTTGAGTCGATGGCTCACTGCCTTGGTACGATGGGTGTGCGAGTCGATCGACGAGAGGATGGTTGGTTGGTCGAACCGCCAGAGGATGGCTTGGTCGCACCTTCGGATGTTCTTGATTGTGGCAACTCAGGAACCTCGGCGCGGGTGCTGACCGCGATGGCTGCTACGATGGGAGTCCCGGTGAATTTGGATGGTGATGAATCGCTGCGCGGGCGCAGCAGCGGGCTTGCGCAGGTGCTGCGCGAATTGGGTGTCGAGGTTAGCAGTGATTCCCTGCCGGCTATTGTTGAAGGAGTTATGACAGGCGGTTCGACGGTCGATCTGACTCGGTCGAGCCAGCCCCTCAGTGCATTGATTTTGGCCTCTCCAAGACTTGCTGAGGCGGTTGAGATTCACCTTGAGGGAGAAGGGGTCAGCCGAGGTTATACGGGGATGACATTCGATGTCGCCCGACGGTGTGGTTGCCCCATCGAGATGGCGAATCCACTCATCCTCGAACCATGGTCTGTCCAGCCTCCGGAGGAGGCTGCCATTCCACCTGAACTCAGCCTATTTCCGATGGCGATTCTGCTTGAGATTCTTCACGAAAGCCTGCAGTTGAGAACATCTCTTCCGGCCTATGACCCTCTCATGCTGATGGCCTTCGATGCTATCGACAGAGCTGGCGGCGGCGAAGTCGACCTACGTGATGCCAGCGATATCGTCACTCCAGCAGCAGTCTGGCTGGCCCTGACAGATGGCGGAACAATCACAGGGATTCCTCATGCGCGCGGCAAGGAATCCGACCGACTTGCGCGCACTGTTGAATTACTCGCCGCCTTCGGGATGAGCGCCGAGGAGACCGAAGACGGCCTCGTAATCCCGGGCGGGCAGAAGCCACGCAAGCCTGAGTCGCCGGTTGAGACTCACCTCGACCACCGACTGGCGATGACCGCGATGATTCTAGCCAGCAAGGTCGGCGCAGACATAGTCGGTGCCGAAGTCTGTGATGTGACCCATCCCGGATTCATCGAGCAATTGCTCGGGCTGGCTCAACCATGACGGCCGAAGTGCCGATCGAGATGATCCATCGTCAAGCGCAGCACCGTCGGCCGGCCGTGGACGCAGGCCCACGGGTTAGGCACAGTGCGCATATCCTCGAGCAGTCTGCGCATCTGTGCTAGATTCAATTTCTCATTGGCCTTCACCGCGCCGCGGCATGAACGCATGAATGCAACATGGTCGCGTAACGCGGTGACAGCGTCGAACTCGCTTGTCCCATCCGGCGCACTTGCGAGTTCAATCAGCAAATCTTGGAGAAATCCTTCCAAGCCTTCTTTCCCGACGAGGACCTCTGGCACCGAAGTTATCTCAAGCCCCTCGTCGACCACCTCGAATCCAACCCCCAATTCAGCAAGGCGAGGCTGGCCCGCTACCGCTGCAGCCTTCTGCCTTGCGCCGAGAGAAATCACCAGAGGCGTGACGAGTTTCTGACCTTTCCAACTGACCATTTGGTCACGGAGTCGTTCGTAGCGAATGCGTTCATGGAGCGCGTGTTGATCAATGATGAAGAGCTCGTCACTACCCTCGGCAAGAATGTAAGAATCGGCCAACTGCGCTAATGGTACCATCTCCGGAAGGTCCGGTAATGCCGACCGTTGAGGAGCCGGTTCGTCGAGTGGGGAGGTGCTCGCACCGACCGAATGTCGATGCAGGGTTCGCTCCTCGGAGGAGAGCGCTGGGGCGGTAGGTTCGGTGTCCATTCCCGGGAGCGTGTCTTGGGATGTAGTCAGTTCAGATTCAGGGAGTGGCGTTTGGCGCTGAGTTGGTTCAATCGCGGTTCTCGCGCTGGAGAATCTGGTCTGAATCGTTGGGCTTTCGCTGACTGCGCTCGCCCATTCTGGTATCTTGGATAGTGGACGCACAACGGGTTTTGCTTCGGCCGTCTCGGCTCGCTCAGCAATTCCTTCGAGGACCGTCGCTTCTGCAGCCTCGGGCTGGGTTGCGATGTGGGCAAGGGTGTGCTTAATCGAGCGCTCTAGGCGTTCGAGGACGCGCCAGGAATGCTTGAGTCGTACTTCGCGCTTGGTAGGATGGACATTCACATCGACCTCATCGGGCGGCAGTGTGAGTGTGAGGACGCCCATCGGGTGGCGGCCGACCATCAGGCGGGTGTGGTAGCCGCGCCGGACAGATTGCAGGAATGGGCCCGGCGCGACCGGTCGGCCGTTTACGAGGATGTGGATATCATCTGGTCGACTGCGGGTGAGCCCGGGTGGGCTGACCCATCCAGACCATCTCTCATCTCCTGGAGCGTTTGCGTCTGCTTCGGATGTGGTGAGTGGGATTAGTTCGGCCGAGGTCGCTCCGAACAGATCGTACAGGCGATCCTCGGCAGTCTCGGCAGGTGGGCAATCGAGCACGGTCCTGCCGTCAACCTCGACAAGAATCCCAGCACTCGGTTCAGAGAGGGCGGCTTGCACGCCAACATCGACGATTGCGGCGGTTTCGGTCGAGGCTCGGCGTTGGAATGAGAGACGTGCGGGAACCTTGGCGAAGAGGCTCAGTACATCGATTCTGGTACCAGGAGCAACGCCTGCGGCCTCGACTTCAGAGACGATACCATTGTCGACTCGAATCTGTGCACCTTCACCTTCACCTATTCGACTTGAGACGGTCAATTCGCTGACGGCACCTATCGATGCCAGCGCCTCGCCGCGGAATCCCTTGGTCTCAATCTGATTGAGATCTTCTGGGCCGCTCAACTTACTGGTGGCGTGGCGAGTGATTGCGAGGGGTAGTTCGGCTGCTGGAATGCCATGACCATTATCGATTACGGTAATTCGGTCGAAGCCACCGCGCTCGACTTCGATGCGAACGTGGGTAGCTCCAGCATCGAAGGCGTTCTCGACGAGTTCCTTGACGACTTGAGCCGGGCGTTCAACGACTTCACCGGCGGCGATCTTGCCAATCGTCAACTCGTCGAGCTGTTTGATGGTGGCTCGTTCGGGTTTTTCGAGTTCGGCCATCTTCACTCCTCCATACGCTTCGATTCTGAAGTATTCTCCAGCGCATTGCGCATCGCATAGAGGGCTTCAAGAGCCTCGCGTGGAGTCAGTGAATCTGGGTCGAGGGCTTGCAACCTCTCGGCAATTTCACGGAGAACCGGGTCTTCTTGCACAATTACTTCCTTAGC
>CAYFHB010000017.1:7390-9678 GCA_964342705.1 uncultured Candidatus Poseidoniales archaeon | reverse complement strand
AGCCCTGTCAATTGGTGGTAATGCGTCGCGAATAGGGTCCGAGCCCCGACTCGCGACGCGATATCCTCGGTAACCGACCACGCGATTGCCAAGCCATCGAAGGTCGAGGTTCCTCGACCTACCTCGTCGAGCAGGACGAGGCTTCGTGGAGTCGCTCGACGCAGAATATGCGCCACCTCAATCATCTCCATCATGAAAGTGGAACGACCGCGTCGAAGGTCATCATGCGCTCCAACGCGAGTGAAGACGCGGTCGACAACGCCAATCCGAGCCTTCTCCGCCGGCACGAATGCCCCTGCCTGAGCGAGGATTGTGATGAGGGCAGTTTGTCGCAAATAGGTCGACTTTCCTCCCATGTTCGGCCCTGTTAAGAGGAGGAAGCGACGGCGCTTGTCGAAGAGGATTCCGTTCGGTACGAAGCGCCCATCATCCTCCAAAACCGGATGTCGCCCACCGACGATTTCCATCGCTGAATCCAAGCGGATTTCAGGCCGATTCCACGAGCGCTTCCGAGCGTGATGAGCAAAGGCAGTCAGCACGTCAGCGCTCGCAACTTTCCGTCCCAATTCGCTCAAAGTGATTGAATGTGAAGCAACCTCACGACGAAGCTCGACAAACAACTCATGTTCGAGCGCTTTGGCTCGGTCATCAGCAGTCAGAATGACCTCCTCCCACTCCTTCAACTGGTCCGTAGTATAGCGTTCTGCATTAGTCATAGTCTGCCTGCGCCGGTATTCTTCGGGGACCTTGTCGAGGTGTGATTTGGTGACTTCGATGAAGAATCCGAACTGCCGATTGTGTTTTACTTTCAGATTCGGGATGTCCAGTCTCTCCCTCTCCTGTGACTCAAAGGAACGCAACCAATCGGTGCCTTCGCCAGCCTTCTCTCTCAGGTCGTCCAATTGCTCATTGACACCAGTCTGGAAAATGCCACCATCACGTATCGTCAGCGGCGGCTCGGCTACGACCCGCGAGGCGATATGATGCATTAGCGGGTCGAGGTCCGACAAACCTTCTGCACAGTCGTGCAGAAGTTCAGCGTCCCCTTCCGAAAGAAGGCCTTGCAAGCGTGGCATGCGCTCAAGGCAATCGGCCACAGCGATGAGGTCACGCGCGTTTGCTCGGCCGTAGGCCAAGCGCGTGGCGAGACGCTCCAAATCGCGCATCGACTTGAGTGTCTCACGAATCGTATCGAGTCGGCGGGGAGCGCGAACCAAACTGGCAACCGCAGCCTGCCGCGACGCAATCCGCTCAGTATCCGTCAGAGGTCGCAGAATCCACTCCTTGAGTTGTCTGCGCCCCATCCAAGTTCGCGTGCAGTCGATTGCCTGAACCAGTGAACCCTCTTTCTCTCCAGCCAGAGTATGGGTCAACTCAAGATTGCGAAGCGTCGTCTGGTCCAGCACAAGATGCCCATCATCAGCGTCGAAGTGCACCTCGCGCAGAGGAACGACATCGACGAGGTGCAACTTCGCAAGATACCCAGCAGTAAGCCCACAGGCCTCCATAGCTAGAGGTCTGCGATCCAAATCAACCGACCCTAAATCAGCCAAGTCCAAGTGGCCTCTAACCACCTGAAGGTGCTGCTCAGCACTCCCTTCGTGAACACTCAGTGTAACCCGATCAAGCGCACCCAACAAGCCACGCATCTCCTCGCTCTCAGCATCACGCCGACCGAGCACCAGCTCGCTCGGCGCCCACCGCTGCAACTCATCACGCACGCGTTCAAATCGGCCAGCACCCGCGTGCTGCTGCAACCAAGCCCGCCCGGTCGAGGAATCAAGAATAGCCAAACCAATCCCATCCCCGCGAGCGACCAAGCCAGCCAATAGGCTCGAGCCATCCTCGCCAATCAGGTCCTCCTCGTAGAGAGAACCGGGCGTGTAAACCCGAGTAACAACCCGTTCAAGAATCTTCGAACCAGGCCTCAACTCCTCCTCCTGCTCGCACATCGTAACCTTGTGCCCAGCCCGAAGCATCCCCTGAAGATACGACTCGACCGAATGCCAAGGAACACCTGCCATCGGCACCGGCTCGTCGGAGTTCTTGTCCCGACTCGTCAGTGTAATTCCCAGCACCTCGGAAGCGAGGACGGCGTCTTCATAGAACATCTCGTAGAAATCACCCATGCGGAAGAAAAGCACGGTATCGGGGTGCTGCGCCTTGATCTCGGCGTATTGGTCGAGCATCGAACGCTTCGCCATACCAAATCCCTCCATCGCTTACGCTGCGCGTGGGCTATGGCTGTGCGTCGAGGGTGCATAAGCAATCCTGCGCTAACCTCCCCT
>CAYFHB010000017.1:0-7290 GCA_964342705.1 uncultured Candidatus Poseidoniales archaeon | reverse complement strand
CTAACCTCCGCTATACTTCCACATGGTGAAGTGGATAGTCTGAATCTTTGTCCATGGTTTCATTTGACAGGACATCAATGTCCATTCTGTGGTATGACTAGAGGATTTGTTGCGATGACACATTTCGACTTCCAAGCGGCTATTGATTTCAACTTGGGAACCCCACTAATCTACCTGGCTTTTGTCTTCATCGCACTACGTTCGATTATTCCAAGAATTATCGATGTAAAGGAAATCGAAGTTCCAAAACCAGCTTACAATTTGTGGCTGTTTTCTTCGATTGTAGTATTCGGAGTGATGGCTTGGGAACGTGTTCTAAGTCATGCATTCTAACTTAGGACAGTATTTGTCCTATGTGCCGGTCGTAAGGCCGGGTGCACTCGATGGGCGACGGACGGCAGTTAGGCATGCATGGCCTTCTGCTGCTCGTCGCACTAATTTGGGGACTTTCTTGGGCGGTCGGAAGGATCCTAGCTCTGGGCCTACCGCCGATAACAGGAGCATGGCTCCGCTACGTCGTCACAATGCTCCTGTTCTATGCTTGGTTTGCCGCACGCGCTGCGCGCGGGCAACAAGTCAGATGGTTGCCTAATGATCGTCAATCCTGGAAGACTCTGGCACTAATTGGATTGACTGGCGTCCTCGGATACCAGATATTCTTCATGCACGGAATGAGGCTTACAGCGGCTGGCGACGCCTCGCTGATTATCACTTTCAATCCGATTTTCACAGTCCTGCTCGCCGCGCCGCTACTCGGCCAGCCAATTTCACGCAAGATGTTCGCTGGCCTATTATGCGGATTCATCGGAGTCGCCGTGGTCACTGGATGGTCACCGAATACCGACCTTCCATTCAACGAAAGAATCCTCGGCGACTTCCTAATTCTGCTCGCGGCGTTGAACTGGGCGCTGACGACTAACCTGACCAAGCGGATGATGGAGCGTAGGCGTGGAGAGGCGGAGGCAACCACGCTCGAAATCGTCGTTTGGTACTCGCTTCTAGGGACACTTATGTTGACGCCTGTCGCAGCATGGGAAACTGTGCAATACGGCATCCCACAACCCACGCTCACCGATTGGTATGCCATCCTCTATCTCGGCGGTCTATCCACGGTCCTCGCCTACTATTGGTTCGCTCAAGGTATCGAAAAATTGGGTGCAACAGCCGCCGCCTCGTATGTATTTCTGGTGCCGGTCTTCGGGGTTCTGGGCGGCGTCTTGTTGCTCGACGAGAAGGTCGGCTGGACCCTTCTCGTCGGCTTCTGTTTGATCGTTAGTGGAGTTCGCATTGTGCAGGGTGAGAGCGAGCGGTTGAGAACGGGATGAAGCAGGGCCATCCGTTGGCCTCACGCAACTCTTCACAACGCCGCAGCGAGCCCCGTAGGGGCTTCACTCAGCATTATATACGGCAGGCAGGTCGGCCGAGTCCGAGGTAGTCGAGATGGCACGCAAGCCAGCCAAGATGTATCGCCAGGTCAAGGGCCAGGCTTACACCCGCCGAGAATATACAGGTGGAGTTCCGAACAACCGAATCCTGCGCTACCACATGGGCAACCGAAAGGCTGCCGAGGCGGGTGAATTCGAAGTCGTCGTAGAGCTAACTGTCGACAACGCGGTTCAGATCCGTCACACCGCTCTCGAGGCCGCTCGTATGGTATCCAACTCGACCATTCGAAACGCTGCTGGAGAACAAGGATACGCACTTCGCGTCCACAAGTACCCTCACAACATCCTACGCGAGAATAAGCAGGCTACCGGAGCCGGTGCTGACCGTGTCTCGCAGGGAATGCGTCTTTCCTTCGGAAAGAACGTCGGCACCGCCGCGCGCGTCAAGAAGAACGACGTCATCGTCTCGATTCACACATCTGCTGAGTTTTATCTCGCCGCGCGCGATGCACTTCGCAAGGCGGGCATGAAGTTCCCTAGCCCGACCACGATTCGCGTGGCCCGAGGCCATGAGCACCTGAAGGCCAAGGGCCTCGTCTGAGAGGGGTCGGGGGATGGCGCCCGGCGACCCACTTTCGATTCTGCAAGCCTCTCTGCGTGGAGCGCCGATTATCTGGAAGGGTGATTATCCATATTTCATCCACCCGATTTCTGATGGAATTCCGCGCATGGATCCGGATGTTCTACGCGCGACGCGAGACCTCATCGTCTCGAGCGTAGACTGGTCCCAAGTCGACCTCATTGTCACCGTCGAGGCGATGGGATTGCCTCTGCTCGCCGCTGTCGGCGACGCTACAGGCAAGCCGACTGTCGTCATACGCAAGCGCTCGTACGGTATGGAAGGCGAGAGGCGTGTGGACGTAGCTACAGGTTACTCGCAGTCCATCATTTACATCAACGATATCAAGCCCGGAGAGCGCATCGTAATAGTCGATGATGTAATCTCCACCGGAGGCACTCTTGAACCTCTAATCCAGCAACTTGAGGACATGGGAGTAATCCTGCAAGACATCGTCATCGCCATCGAGAAAGGCGAGGGGCGCGAGCGGCTCAATCGCGAGAAGCCCCACTGGCCAATACGCTCACTCGCTCGCATAGATATCATCGATGGCAAGGTCGAAATCGTCGAATGAGAGCCCTAACCTGCTCTCTCTCGCGCCGAAATCGCCAGCGTGAACACAAGGCAACCGCTCAAATACCGAACCTCGGACGGCGAATCGGTCACCATGGATATGGAGCGCCACGATTTCCAGCTCGACGACCTAGTCGAGCGCATCAAGGAGAACGACCACAGACTCGTTGCTCTGCAGGTTCCCGAGGGCCTGAAAATGCAGGCCCTCGAAATGATGGATTCCATCGAAGAAGACTCCCAAGCGAAGGTTGTGCTGGCGGCTGACCCATGTTATGGGGCGTGTGATTTGGTGCACGATAAGATGCGTATGATGGGGGTCGAATTGGTCGCTCACATGGGGCACAGTGCAATGAATATCGACTCGGGTATGCCCACGCACTTCATCCCGGTCACCTACGACGGCGACCCTGCGATTGACCCGGTTGTGCCCATCCTCGCGCGCCACAAGGAGATCGCAGAGGCAAGGCTCGCTGAGGCTGCGGTTCCGTTTGACCTCAGCGAGGACGAAGCGCAGGAGCGCTTCGTCGACGCGGTGGGCCGCGTCGCACCTCTTTCTGGAACGAAATTGGGGCTGGTTGGTTCGATTCAGCATCTGCATCTTTTGGAGGATTACAAGCAGAGGCTGGAGAATGCTGGCTTCGAGGTTGAGATTCCCGTCGGAGGAGCTCGTCTGACTTTCCCTGGACAGGTTCTAGGATGCAATTACTCGGGCGACGACCCCTCGATTGGGCATTATCTCTTCCTCGGCTCGGGTGATTTCCACCCGATTGGATTGGTGATGCACACTGGGAAGCCGCTGGCGCTACTCGACCCGTACGATGGTGAGGCGAGCGAAATGTCGTTCGAGCGTATCGAGCGGATTCTGCGCCAGCGAATGGGGCTAATCTTCTCCGTCGATGACGCCATGTCATTTGGGATTCTGATTGGCGAGAAGCCGGGTCAGATGCGACGCAATCTAGCGATTCGTATGAAGAGGCTTCTCGAGCAGCACGGCAAGAAGGGATACTTACTCGCGCTCGATCATGTCGGACCGGAACTCATCGATTTCTATCCGGTCGACGCTTTCGTCAACACCGCGTGCCCTCGTATTGCGATTGATGACGCGGTGAAGTATGCCAAGCCGTTAATCACGCCGTTCGAACTCGAAGTAGCCCTCGGCGTGAAGCAGTGGGAGAACGGCTACCAATTCGATGAGATTCCTTAGACTCCTCACGCGCGCGGGTCACAGACGCGTGTTTGCGCGCGCGCTGCAGCAAATATCTCTAAGAACGGCGAGAGCACGACTCCGTTGAATGGCAGGATACCTCGACCGCATCGGAGCAGGCAAGGTCCTGCTCGACAAGGGCCCCCTGTCGTACGACTGGATTCCGCCCACTCTTATCGGTCGCGACGAGGAACTCGGCGACATGGCAGGAATCTTCTCGCAAATCGAGAACCACGATACTAGCGCCCAAGCCGTCGTCATCGGACCTGTCGGCTCGGGCAAGACCGTCCTCACCCAACGATTCGCAGAAGACATTCAGCGCCACCTCGACGGTCGGCGTAGAATCGTCATCACCCACGTCAATTGCCGCAACCATCCGACAGGTTCGCAAGTCTTGCAACAAATCGCGCTGAGCCTCGACGCCCGACACCCGGAACGAGGCTTCAGCTCGGGAGAAATCATCCAGTCGATTCGTCGCAACCTCCACACCCACGAGAGTCATCTTCTGCTCATCCTCGACGAGGTCGATGTGCTGGTCAATCGCGACTCGTCGGATATCATCTACAAATTGCTGCGAATCGACGAAGGACAGGAGGCCCAAGGCTCAATTTCGATGATCCTCGTCAGCCAGAATTCGACCCTGCTGAAACTCTTCGAACCCGCCATAATTTCTCGCCTCGGACAGTCCAACCTCATCGAGATGCAGCCCTACGATGCCGACACCCTAACCGGCATCGCGGCGCAACGCGCCGAAGTAGCTTGCAGAACGGGCAGCATCGCCGCTGAAACTCTGACAAAAATTGGTCGCTTTTCGGCCGATTCCGGCGACGCTAGAATGGCCATCGAATTGCTCGACGCGTCCATCCGACGCGCCGAAAAAGCCGGACGCGGCGAAGTCCTCCCTGAGGACGTCCGGCCCAGCACTCTGCGGAAGGCATCGCTGGAGCCGAGTTCAGTCGACAATCTGTCGAAGCATCAGAAACTGGTTCTGCTTGGCATCTGCCGTCGCTTGAAGAAAACTGGAGAGGTGTCGAGCGGGGATGCACAGAAGCTCTACCTGCTCGTCTGCGAGGAATATGAGGTCAAAGCTCGCAGTTACACCACATTCTGGAAGCACCTCAAGGCCCTAGAGACCGAGGGTCTGATCGAGACGAGGGCGGCGCACAAGAACGTCGGACGAGGGCGAACCACGCACATCACGATGACGAACACAGCACCCGCCACAATCGAGAGCAGAATCGAAAGGGAATTGCTGAGGGGCTGAAACTCACCGTAGGTGATTCCGAACCGCTCTTATAGGGGTCGCTTGTCGGGAGGCCGTTCAGGTGACATCATGGCAGGCAGCGAACAGGCCTTCAAGGCGGTGATTAACGACACCAGACCCAGTTCTGGTGGACGAGCTTATGCAGTCGATATCACCGGCTCGAACTACAATCACTTCCTCGGAAAGAAGATCGGAGACGCGGTCGACGGCATGTTCATCGGCGAGGGCGACCAATCGCTTTCTGGCTACAAGTTGGAGATTACAGGTGGCTCCGATGTCACCGGTCGCCCGATGCGCCCGGACCTCGATGGAGCCGGCGTGAAGTCGGTTCTCGTCTCGCCGGGTGTCGGCTACAAGGGCAAGCGCTACGTCAAGAAGAACGCGCAGGTCTACCGCTACAAGTACGATGGAATCCGCCGCCGACGCAACCTGCGCGGCAATGTCATCAGTCAGGATACACGACAGATCAATCTGAAGGTCGTCGAGGCCGGGAATCGAGCCCTGCCTATGATCTTCGGCCTCGAGGAAGAGGCCGCTGCCGAGACGCCCTCCGATGAAGAGGAGTGAACCGGCAGGAGTTGATGAGTCTGGCAAATCAACTCCCTCGCCAACCCCAAGTCAACATCGGCATGGTCGGTCACGTCGACCATGGTAAGACCACGCTCACAAGGGCTCTTTCGGGAGTCTGGACCGATACTCACTCCGAGGAACGAAAGAGGGGTATCAGCATCAAACTCGGCTATGCCGACACCGCCTTCTACAAGACCAAGAAGGGGGATTACTATCCCAAGGGCAAGCGCCCTGATGGGAAGGACGACGACGAGAAGGAATTGCTTCGAGTCGTCTCTTTCGTCGACGCGCCAGGTCACGAGACGCTGATGGCGGTGATGATCTCAGGCTCGTCGATTATGGACGGTGCTCTTCTGCTGGTGTCGGCCACTGAGAAGTGCCCGCAGCCACAGACTCGTGAGCACCTAGCTGCACTGCAGATCGCGGGTATCGAAAACGTCGTAGTGGTGCAGAACAAGATCGACTTGGTTACCCGCGAGCGGGCGATTGAGTCTTACAACGAAATCAAGGAATTCGTTGCTGGGACTGTGGCCGATAACGCGCCAATCATTCCAATCTCGGCCCACCACGATGTCAATCTGGACATTCTGATTCAGGCGATTGAGGAGACGATTCCAACGCCTGACCACGGAAAGAAGGAGGAGGCTCTGATGTATGTGGCGAGGTCGTTTGACATCAATCGCCCGGGAACGAGGCCCGCAAAGCTGCGAGGAGGCATCATCGGCGGCTCGGTTGTAAAGGGTGAATTCACTGTTGGAGACAGCATTCTCATCGCGCCGGGACGGCGCGTGAAGGAAGGCAACAAGACTCGATGGGAGCCGATTAAGACGGTAATCGAGTCGGTTCAGGGTGGTGGTCTAGATCTCGAGACCATCCACGCCGGTGGACTGTGTGGCGTGGCCACACCGATGGACCCTAACGTCACAAAGGCTGACGACCTATCTGGACAAGTAATGGCTCGTGAAGGTGAACTACCACCGATTTGGGAGGAGTTCAATCTCGACCTCGACCTTCTCGAGCACATGGTTGCAAGTGGAGATGACGCGCCCGAGAAGGTCCGCCCGTTGCAACCCAATGAGATGCTAATGGTCAACTCTGCAACCGCTACAAGTGTTGGCCAGGTCACCGCAATCAAGGGCAAGAAGGCGACACTGCGCCTACGCCTGCCGATCTGTGCTCTCGAAGGCAGTCGCATCACACTCTCACGCCGTATCGGAACCCGATGGCGGTTGATCGGTCACGGGACCATCACAGGGTGAGCGAATGTCTAGCGTCCTTATCGACGCTTGTGGCTGGGTCGCATTGGTCGATGCGCGCTTGAATCTTGATGTGGCAATGGCCTCAGTTGCTGGTTCACCGAGATTATTGCTTCTGGATTCGGTGGATACTGAATTACAGAAATTGTCGCAGACTCGCGGCGGACTACTACTCGATTTGCTAGAACAGAGATCTGAGAGGATGTCGGATATTGAAGGAATGAAGCATACTGACGATATGTTGGTCGAACTTTCTGTAGAGGGAGGTTGGCCGGTGCTTACTGTCGATAGACGATTGAAAGAGAGGCTGGTTAGTGCGGGTGGTTCGTATATTGAAGTCACAAGTGGACCTTCTTTGAGACTCGTTGGATGAATCAAAGGGTACACTTTGAATCTCTTAGAATCCAAGGTCTTCTAGG
>CAYFHB010000016.1:0-17270 GCA_964342705.1 uncultured Candidatus Poseidoniales archaeon | reverse complement strand
ATCTATGTGCTGAGCACTTGGGCCGGCACAGTGGATAATGCCGAAGCCCAAGTGTCCTGATCCTTCAATTTCAGCCAAGAATCGTTGACCTCGCGAGCCGAGCCGGTCAGGTCAACTTCGGTCGAGCCGACACGAATCCAAATGCGGCCTATGTTTCCGTTCTCATCCTCTGACATGGGCTAAACCGGGCACCGAGTTTTGATAAAATCGACTGTGATTTCATATCAGATTTTCAGGGCTCGCTAGAGACCCCACAGGCCTTGGCGCGACTGCCCCGCACGACCGCTTGATTCAAGACGGACCGAATACGGGAACGGTCTGATGGGTGGACAAGACAACTCGGCATACCCCCTCGTCCTGCACTCCGCAGCGGACCCCACAAGGCTTGGTGGTACAGCGATTTGCGGGTTCTCGACGGTTGGCTCGGTCGGGGTCATCGCGATGTCTCACATGATTCAAACAATGGACTTACAGCCGATGGGAACCGTCCTGCACCCCGAGTTTCCGGCCATCGCGCTGATTCACGACTCGGTCCCAAAGCACCCTGTTCGCGTGTACCAAGGAGATGGACTGGGTGTATTCATCGCCGAGATCCAATTTCCGCCTCAAAATGACGTTCATTTCGGTGAGACTGTTCTCGAGTGGTTCACCAAGGGTGGTTTTGACCGGCTGATTGTAATCGACGGTGTGGTTAGCAATGATTTGGGGATCAAGGAGGAGAGCGACCTTTGGGGCGTCTCTTCGACTGCGATCGGTCGGGATGCGCTTGATGACTCTGGGATTCAGCGCATCCAGCAAGGAATCGTCTCAGGAATCTCGGGTTATCTAATCGCTGAGGGTGAGCGGCGCGGTCTCGATGTGACCGCGCTGTTGGCTGAGTGCAATCCGATGTATCCAGACGCGCGCGCGGCGCTGTTGGCAATCGAGGGCGTGTGCGAATTGTTGGATATGGAAATTCCAGTAAAGGGATTGCTTGAGGATGCTCGCGCTATCGAAGAGCGCGTGCGCGAGGCTTTCGAGCGGGCGCAGGCGAATGCTCTGCCTGCGCCTGGTCAAGATCGTGATGACGACGAAGTCAGAATGGTGTACTGAGAGCCGATTCTGTTGAGGCCGAGGATGGCCTACCGCTCAGTAAAATGGGTTTGTTCCAGCGGCGTGGTCAGTCGAATCGATGACCTCGGAGATTTCTGGAACTTTCTCCTTAATCATCACCTCAACGCCTTGCTTGAGCGTAACATCGGCCATGCCGCAGCCTTGGCAACCGCCGCCGAATGCGATGATTGCCTTGTCTTCGTCCACGCCGACGAGTTCGACAACTCCGCCATGGCTCGCCACGGCTGGATTGACTTCGTTATTGATGATCTCAGCCACTTTCTTTGAGAGCTCGTCGACCCACATTGGATTTGGATTGTCGAAGGAGAATCCACCGCCCATCAGCGTCTCCTTGAAGTCGAGTGTTGAACCATCGAGATATTGCACGCTGCGGGCGGCGACTCGAACTTTCATACCCTCGACCTCGACGATGAGGTCGTCCTCGGCGCCGCCCTCGGCGCTGACGAATTGCAGGTCGTACTGGAATCCTGTTGGACCACGACCGATGATTTCTACACGCAGCGAGATATCATCCTGATCCGCCTGTTCAGCGAATGAATCGAGCATCTCGCGCGCCTTCGGGGTGATCGACAGCATGGCCCTCACCCCGTTCACAAAGCCCCCACTCTTCAATCTGTTCTTGCGCAGGCGCCTATCAGCAAGCCTTTGACTCGGAGCGCACACCCATCGGCCATGATGTCCGAGGAGGAGCCTTCCGAGACATCAAACCAATCCAGCAAACAACCTACCGACCAACTTGGCCGGCCTCTGCGCGACCTCCGAATATCGGTAACCGACCGATGCAATTTCCGCTGCCCATACTGCATGCCGCGCGAGCGATTCGGCGAAGACCACACATTCCTCCCGCGCCGAGCCTTCCTTTCCTTTGATGAAATCGAAAAAGTCGTCCGCGCGAGCATCCCCCTCGGCCTCGAAAAGGTGCGACTCACCGGCGGCGAACCGCTACTCCGCCCCGACCTGCCAGAACTCGTAACTCGACTATCCGGCCTCGGTATCGAACTTGCCCTCACAACAAATGGCTCTCTCCTGCGGCGGAATGCAGCAGCCCTCGCCGCCGCAGGCCTCTCGAGGGTCACAGTGAGTCTGGATGCCCTCGACGATGATGTTCACCGGGCGATGAGCGACACCGACTTACCCGTCGCAACCATCCTCGACGGAATAGATGCAGCACTGGAGGCGGGGTTGTCTCCTGTGAAGTTGAATTGCGTGATTCGTAGGGGGGTTAACGAGGAACAGGCGGCCAAACTGGTGCGTCACTTCCACGGCAAAAACGTCACTGTCCGCTTCATAGAATTCATGGACGTGGGCCGAACCAACGGCTGGACTTTGGGAGAGGTTGTGCCGAGTAGGGACCTTCTGAAACATCTGCAGAAAGAATTCGATTTAGTCCCGCTTGAGGCCGAGAACGCCTCCGACGTTGCTGTGCGCTGGGGTCATTCGGATGGATCTGGTGAGATCGGTCTGATTTCTTCTGTAAGCGCGCCTTTCTGTGGAGATTGCGTGCGCGCGAGGATATCTGCTGATGGACGGCTATTCACTTGCTTATTCGCTTCTGGTGGCCATGATCTACGAGCTTTGATTCACAACGGCGCAGATGGAGAAAATCTGACTGCGGCTATCGCTGCAATCTGGACACGTCGCGCTGATCGCTACTCCGAATTGCGTTCTGAGGAGACTTCTGCGCTTCCGCGAATCGAGATGTCATACATCGGCGGCTAGACCTTTTTTCTCCATACGGCTCTGAACCGAGAGACGTCCGGTTCATCGTCGGGTAAAGAGTACACATCGAGTCCCTGCATTGGGAGATTCTCACCGATGGATTCGATGAACGACCTTGACAGAGGCCAAGGAGGCCCTTCCACGGGCTCACTATCAGTCTGAAACCTGCCAATACAGACCAGATGCCCGCCATTTTTCACCAAAGGAGCGAGTTTAGGAGAGGCTTGCAAGCGAATCGATTCGGGCATCGCCTGTAGGATGTGGACTTCTAGTACTAAGTCGAAGGAAGAATTCCATTCCTCGGGCAAATCCAGCAAATTTGCAGTTAACCACTCAATCTTAGATTCACTAAACAATTCCTTTGCCCATTCTACTGCTGTAGGTGAGAGGTCGAAGGCGGTTACATCCCAACCGCGCTGGTCGAGAAAGGCAGCATCCTCCCCGAGTCCACACCCTACCACCAGGGCCCGCCCCAAATCCTTCTGCCCTACGGCCCATTCAACGAGTAGTGGGTTTGGATGACCATCTGACCAAGGAATCCAATCATCGTCTCGGTCAGCTGTTGAGTACAACTCCTCGAACCATGCCAAAGGCATCCCAGCCTCTAATGCAGCCTTTGACATAGAGAGCAATTTCTCTCGAACTTCATCCATGCTTTCACCTACCATTTGCGTCCGAACCTATCGCATCCATCGCCGCAAGCACCGCCGACCAAGGCGCATCAGTTCTAAACGAAGGCTCAGCATAGTGCGAAACCGATGCACTGTGCCCCTTTTCTTTGAGGTAAGCAACCATCTTCGCTGGGCTTGGTGGCGAGCCTCGCTCAAGCCAACTGGCGAGTTCATCGACCGCAATTAGATGCGCTGCAGAGATTGATTCCGCTTCCTCTGCAAGATTGCGAACCGATCGTACAACTCGTCTTCGCTCGGCCTCGAAATCTTCTCCGCTCCATCCGGCGGGGTCTTCGCCCGTATCCTCCGGCCCGCACATTTCGAGGGCGCGTTCGGCAGTCATGGACGACATTGCATCAGCATTAGCAATCGGACCAATCCACATAGGTCCTGAAACGCGTTTATCTTCACGAGCAACAGGGTGAGAAAGAGGAAGGAAACAACGTATTGGCAGGTCGCTGCCGTTGTCAGCCGGAAGCAGACCTGCTGCAACCGATGCATCGACTTCGGCTTGGTTTGGAGAGTAGACTCTCCAGCCTAGTGATTTCTCGATATCATTCGCACCAGTCATCACACGCCTCACGCTTACGGATACACGCAGATGGTGCGAATCCCAAATGGATAGCAAAGGCTCGATGCTTCGGTCGTGGCGCGCAGCCGCGCGCGCAACCGTAGCCATCAGGACCCTGAGTCCAGAATCGTGCTTCAGTTTGTCCAGTCGCACTCTCGCACCATAACGCCGCATCAGCGGATTCTTCGAGGAGCCGGAGAGCGCGGCAGAATCGGTGGCGCTGACCTCTAACACACCGTGTCTGGCCAGCGCCTGAATTGCCGTATCAAGAAATGGCACGGGAGAGCCGAAAGGGTCGATGTCAATCCAGTGCCATCCTTGAGAGAGTATGCTCGCCCGTAAATCACCGAGTAGAGAATTGAATTCACCACGACCAGCAGGAAACTCAGATTCGGTCGCCATTGCCCAATCAAGAGCATTCTGATTCATATCCCCCGCAGTTGCGATCAAACGTCCCCCAATCCCCTCAGGTAATTCGTGCAACCAACGCCTCGCGCGCAGGCCAGATGAACTGAGTCCATCGAGCGCGCGAATTGCTCCATCGCCCAACCTTCCAGACTCAATGACATGCGCCATCAATAGCACACTCCGCGTGCGCGAACCTGCCATCGCAGGATTGTGAAAAACACCCTCAGAACTCTTGGCCGCAGGCCCACGCGAAGCCGAGTCAGCCGCCGAAACCACTCGCGTTAGGGTACGTCCTTCGCGATGAATCAACCCAGGCCAACCGGGCGGAACAGCATCTCCCACGTGGCTTCGGCGCCGACTTCACACATTGGCTTGACTGAACGCACAAGAGCGCTCAACAGCACAAGAGTGGAGATCAATAATGCTCGAACACAACGCGCGAATCCGCATGCGTTACTCGGTGTCCATTATCGTTGACCACGCCGACGATGCGAGTACCCGGCAGCCTCTCAGTAAGCCATTTTTCGACCGATTCAGCGACGTCAGCAGCGACTGCCATACACATCCCCATTCCCATGTTGAATACTCGGTGCATCTCCTGAGTCTCGACCGGCCCAACCTCCGCCATCCAGACGAATTCCGGTGGCACAGGCAATGGGTCCGAGATGTGCCAGCCGAGAGATTCGTGCAGGCGCAGCAGATTCGACAAGCCACCGCCTGTGATGTGCGCGATCGCCTTCAGGTCGCCACTCGCGCAAGGACCCAATCCGTCTCGACAAGTCTCGATCAAATCGATAATCGGGTCAACATAGATTCGAGTCGGGTTCAACAAAACCTCACCAAGAGTCGCACCCGACTCGCTCGCACCCTCAATCTCGCGACCTGGATGCATAGCATCGAATGGAACAGCATCCGTCAAAGCCAACCCCGATTTCTCCACCACAGCTCGCAGCAATGTGTAGCCATTCGAATGAACGCCGCTACTAGGCAAACCAATCACCACATCACCGGCAGCCAACCCCTCACCCGTAATCGCGCTCCCTGCGGGGAACCAACCAAGTGCGGTCCCGGACAAATCCAGTTCGGTCACAATCCCTGGGAGGGTTGCAGTCTCACCACCAGCCAATGTGATTCGAGCCCGTCGACAAGCCTCAGCGAGCGATGCCCCAATCACAGCATGAGTCTCAGGGTCAGTCGCAGGAACAGCGATGTAATCCACGAAGGCGAGCGGCTCGGCACCCACGCACAGAAGATCGTTTACATTCATCGCAACACAATCGATGCCGACCCCCTCGTAGCGACCGAGCGAATTCGCCAATTGCAATTTCGAACCGACCCCATCGGTCGCCAAAGCCAAACGCGAATCGCCAAACTCGATAATCCCACCAAAGCCACCTGGCAGAGGCACAGGGGCACCTCGAGTCCCGGGCGTACGAACCGAACCACTCAACGAACCGATGAGGCTGGCAATCGCAGCTCCCTCGGCATCGATGTCGACCCCGCTGCTGGCGTAATCCATCGGGGTGTCTGCCACGACCGAAACGCACCCAACCCACTTCATGATACAATCGGCTGCTCAAACTGGCAAAACACCTCAATTTTCGACAACGGATGAATTCTCGAAAAATGCATGCTTTGGGGTAATTTCGATGTCTGCGAAGCACACAGGATACAGTTCCTCGGTTTTGTCGGAAAACGGAAAATAATAGTCGGAAAACGGAACAAAACCCGCAATACAGGACAGTTTACACGTTAGAACAATTCCATTTCACAAACTATTGCAATCGGTGTTTTCTAAAGCAAATTAGCGAACTTCTATATCTGATACTAAATGTCGTGCGAAGGCTAAGGAGCGTGAGATACGCCATGTTAGATAAGAAAATGAATGCAATGCTGATGACGCTCAGCATGCTCGCGGCTGCGTTCGCGGGATGTCTGGGCGGGGAAGATTGGGAAGCGGAGCCAGCGGATGATTTGTCCGCAGACTTCGTTACTTCCGCTTGGGACCCAATCATTCCCAACCTGAATGACGGCGAGATGTGCGATGCCATTATCTCGGCGATGACGAAGACGGAGGAGCGCGACCAAGTCGTCGACTTCACCCGCGGTTACTACACGAGTAGCCAGGGTGTAATCGGTGCGGCTGGATCTGCTGCTATCTCGGACGTCTCGGAACTGAATGCGGCTGGTACGACCATCGCAGTTCAATCCGGAACTACCTCCGATCTTTATGCCCAAGAAAACCTAGGCGACGCAACAATCGTCGCTTACGAAGATTTCCCGTCGGTCACTGCGGCCGTTGGAAATGGCGAGGCAGACTACGCAATGGGCGACTCGCCCGTTCTTGCTCTGGCCGGCGACCTCATGACGACGTTCTCTGACGAGACGTTCGGAATCGCGGTTCGCGAGGACTCCGGTGACTTGCTGGATGCCCTCAACGTCGCTATCACGGCTATCGTTGACTCGGGCGAGTACGATGCAATCTTCGAGGAATGGTTCGATGGCGCAGTTGTCCTAACGGATGACCGCGATGATTCGACCGCTTCTGCTTACCCAGAACTGTCAGAGGGTTCAACTCTCACAGCGGCTCTGGAGGCAGGTTCACTGAAGTTCTGCTCGGACACCGCTTACCCTCCATTCGAGAATATCGATGAGGATGGTAATGTCGTCGGATTCGACGTCGACATCGCTAACGCGCTCGTCGACGAGATCGCTGCCCACTACATGGGCACTGATAACCCGATGTTCATGGGTACACCAGCAATCACAATGAAGATTGGACTGCTGAACCCACTGACCGGTCCAATTGCGGTCTACGCACCTCCATTCACCGCGGCAGCCAACATGGCAATCGCTGACCTGAATGCAATGGGCGATGACTACAACTTCGAGCTTGTTGAGGCAGACTCGGGATGCGACGGAACTGTTGCATCCAGCGCTGCTCAGACACTTGTTGACGCTGGCGTCGTCGGTGTCGCTGGAGCAGCTTGCTCCGGTGCTTCGATGGGTGCTAACGCAGTCCTCAGTGAGGCTGACATCGTTCAAGTATCGTACGCGAGCACCAACCCTGGTCTTGCTGACGATGCGGCTTACCCCGGATTCTACCGTGTCGTTCCAAGCGACGCGATTCAGGGGCCTGCAATCGCTGCTATGGTGATGGCCGCTGGTGCTTCGAACCCTGCTCTTCTGCACATGACCAACGACTACGGTTCTGGTCTCGCAGATGCCTTCGAGGGCGCATGGGGTGCAGACAATCTCTGCACCAAGATCGGCTACGAGGACACTCAGACCGACTTCGCTTCTGAGGTCCAAGCCGTTGCTGACGCGGGCTGTGGCTCCGTCGTGATGGTTACCTATGCAACCGATGGTGCTGCAATCCTCGAGACTATGGCCTACGTCGGTCTGTCCCTGCCGGTCTTCGGCGCGGACGGTATCGCTGACTCTGGCTTCCTCGAGGACTTCAGTGCTCCAGGTGCTGCTAACGGTGTTCAGGCAACCAAGCCTCGCGCCGGTGCTGGCTCCGGAGACTTTGGAGATCGCTGCGCTGCAGACGAGACCTGTGCTGGTGGTATCTACACCGCAGAGACCTACGATGCAGTAATGATGATTGGACATGCTGCCATGATGGAAGATGGAGCGAACATGGAGTCGCACCTCAACATGGTCGGAACCGATTACGCTGGTGCATCCGGAACCCACTCCTTCGATGAGAATGGAGAGGTTGCTGGTGCTGGATACGATATCTGCCGCTTCGACGCTCTGTCGAGCACTGATGTCTTCTTCAGCTGCCGAGCACACTGGACCCGTGACGGTGGAGTCGCTGCAAGCGAGTTCACCGGCCAGACGGTCAAGATTGGTTTCCTTAACCCAATGACGGGTCCAATCGCTGTATACGCACCAGGATTCTCCGCAGCAGCCGGAATTGCTCTTGAGATGATGAACGTCGCAGGCTGGGGATCTGGCCTACAGTTCGAATTGGTCATGGCCGATTCAGGCTGTGATGGAACTGCAGCAACCGCTGCCGCCCAGACTCTAGCAGATGCTGGAGTTATTGGTGTAGTTGGAGCAGCATGTTCTGGTGCTACAATGGCCGCTAACGCTGTACTCAGCCAAGCTGGAATCCCAATGATCTCGTACGCAAGTACTAACCCCGGTCTAAGTGATGCAACAGCATATCCACACTTCTTCCGTGTGGTTCCAAGCGATGCGATTCAGGGCCCTGCTCTAGCTGATGTAGTCACTGCAGGTGGCCACAGCAACATCGCACTTCTGCACATGACCAACGACTACGGTTCAGGTCTCGCAGATTCGTTCGACGCTGCTTGGACAGATGCAGGTAACACACTCTGCACCAAGATAGGCTATGCTGACACCGATACCGACTTCACCGCTCAGGTTCAGTCAGTTGTCGATGGTGGCTGTGACAGTGTAATGTTGATTTCGTACGCTGCAGATGGTGCTGCAATCGTTGAGGAGTTATCTGCTCAAGGATTCGCTGGTGCAATCTACGGTGGAGATGGAGTTGCTGAAGAGGGACTTTGTGCCTCTATGGCAGACAACTCAATCTGTGACGGAATAGTTGCTACTAAGCCAGCATCTGCTACGCCTAACGAGCGCTCGATGGCTTTCGCCGCAATTTGTGGCGGAATCCCAGACTGTGCTGGTGGTATCTACACCGCAGAGGCATTCGATGCTATGATCATCATGGGATACGCATACTTCGCAGGCGCAAGCTCACCTGCTGGTACCACAATGTCCCAGTTGATTGCAGCAACAGGCCAAGGCTTCGTTGGTGCTAGCGGTGTCCACAGCTTCGATGCTGCTGGCGATGTCGCTGGTAACGGATACTGCGTCGGTACGTTCAACGTAGACGCTGGTGCCGTGTCGTTCGATTGTGACCGATTCTGGTCACGCGACGGCGGCGTTACAAACGCGTGAATCTGATTCACGCACTGGGAACGTAAAGCACCCCAGCGGGTCACAAACCCGCTGGGGTGCCCCCCAACCCCCCTCATTGAAACTGCAGAGTTGAAACTGATTTTGCCTATCAACGGTGTGCCGGATGTTCGAATCAGTGAAATCCGGCTGGAATTCCCTAGACCGTGGAGCCCAGCGCCTTGCGATTTCTCTATTCCTCATCTTCGATGCATGGTCGGGTCTTCGATATGGATATGGGTCGCTGAACCTGTTGGATTATCTTGCTCAAGGCGGAATCCCGAATGATATGGTCTGGTTGCTCCAGACCGTCGTAGCTCTTTCAGGCGGATTCATGCTCATCAAGATCCTATTCGATGATGTACCTGAGAGTTGGCCTAGAACCATTGGAATCGCCTGTTCTCCGATTTTCCTATTGCTCATGGTTTGGTTGACTCTTGACATTCTGTTCAAGGGACTCGCTGATGACGCGATTATCACTCTGGATCTCGTCTCAATCGGAGTAGGAACTCTGACTTGGTCGTCGACCTATCTGGCCATCGCCGTCGGTCTAACTCTCACATACAAGGTTCAGCGCTACGGAAACTTCGCCCAATCTGAATTCTTCATGATTGGAATGTATCTGGCTATGGTGATGGTTTGGGTAGACCACTTCTACCCATTGGCAGCAGCACCCAGAGACGGAGTTCTGGTCTGGTCGCTGCTGATTTGGACCGTCATCGGCGCTTTCGTTATCACAGGAATCGCTGGAATCGTCATCGATCGATTGGTGTATCGAGGATTCCGCAAGCGCGACGCCTCGCCACAGGTGATGATGATCGCTTCACTCGGTGTCGCCCTAATTCTCCGTGCCATCGTTTACCTTCGATTCGGCGCGGGTAAGAAGATGTTTGAGCCCGATGCAGATTGGCGCATTCCTTCTCTTCGTTGGGATATTCCAACCACAAAGTTTCGCCTTTACCTAGGGGACCGCAGCATCGAGGAAGGCTCGACCTATACTCTGAATTCCTGCGATGCCGAAGGTGGCGAGCGAATCGTTGTCGAAGGTAGCAAGCCGCTCTTCGAGACCTATGATTTGGCGACGAATTGCGTCGACCAAGCGACAACAGGCTATGCCTACTACAAGGGTGCCATGCCGATTGTGATTTTCATCTCGGTAATCCTTCTCCTAATTCTCCTCAACAAGACCCGCCTCGGACGCCGAATGCGCGCGGTGGCCGACAACCCCGATCTTGCCGCTTCGAGTGGAATCAATGTCGAGCGGGTGCAAATGACGAGCGCTTTCCTCTCTGCAGGCATATCAGGGATGGGTGGCGCTATCTTTGCTATGACTCTCAGATTTACCCCTGAGACAGCGTTCACCCTACTCCTGCCCTCATTTGCGGTAATCGTTCTAGGTACAATAGGATCGATTCCAGGCGCAATCATCGGCTCACTCATCGTTGGATTTGTGCGAGCCCTATCCTCTCCAGTGCTGATCGGAATTGGAAACCCGCTAGGACGCTCGAATTACACCGCCCTCGATGGCGTCATGCCCTACATCTTCCTCATTGCAATCCTCATGATTATGCCCGAAGGTATCGGCGATGCCTACGAGAAATGGAAGGTCGACCGACTACGCAAACGAGCCGAACAGCAGAGCGCTCCTAACAAGAAAACCGGCGCGATACTTGGATTCCTGCCGACAGGAGCGCTGGGATTACACAACTTCCAGCAGAGGAAGGAGGCTCGAGGACAATCGATGTTGATTGCGAGCGTCGGAGCCTACGTATTCCATCGTATCTCTCAATTCATCGGCAGCAATTCATTCGCCGATGGCGCTTGCTCTCAATCCTGTCAGGATAATGATGGAATAGCGACGAATCTTGAACTCGTCACCGGCCGCACAGATGGCTCCCTAAACATCTCTGACGCGCCCTTCACCGAGTCTAATATCGACTCGCCGCCAAGCGATCTCGCACCCTATCTTCAGGAGAGTTGGACCGCTGAGCATTTGCAATTCATGAATGAGACATGGTTTGATCTGATGTCGCAGGAAATGGTCTTCCTCGAAGCAGTCTCGACCCTCGGAGACCTCATTTGGCCGGCTGTTCCTATCGTAGTGTGGCTGGTTGCAATCGTCGAGGGAGTCTATCTGCTCAAGGGACGAGACGATGATCCGCTTCGCCCGGTCATCGCAAAATTTGAGGATTTGACAGCCTCAACAAGCCCCGGTTTCGCAAATCTTTCGACATCAATGAACCAACTCAATAGTCGGCTCGAATTAATTCCGAAGAAGGTTTCAACTCATATCGACCGATTGAAAGTGGAGCTTCTCAGCAAACTTCCGAGCCCACCGACGAGCGAATCTGACATTAACCACTTGAGAATCTACGGAAGGGAGAGTCCCAAGGGCTCGTGGATTCTATTCGGATTCCTGATGTTCGTGCTTCTATTGTTCCTTGCATGGCTGCCTGTCGCCGAGCAGGATGGTATGCGATTCATCAAGGTCCTGCAGGTGTCGAATGTTCTCGTAACTCTGGCGATTTTCGCTCTGATGGCCTTCTCCCTCAACCTTCACACCGGTGTTACTGGAATGGTCAACTTCGGTGTCATCTTCTTCGTCGGTATCGGCTCGATTGTGGTCGGAATCCTCTCGGCGCCCTCGGAACTACACGGCTATGACTGGCCGGTTGTTCCTGCGACAATTGTCGCAGTTCTCGTTGCGGCGCTGGCAGGATGGATGTTGGCTTATCCGACAGCGCGTCTAAGGATGGATTACTTTGCTATCGTGACGATTTCGCTGGGAGAAATTGTCCGTGTTTTGCTTGCAGGTGAACCCTTACTCCGTGCCGGTTCTTGGGGTTCATCGATTGGAATCTCACGATACACTCTGCCGGGTGAAACTTGGTGGTTCTGTGGCTCGGATGTGCCGGATGCCGCTCCGCTGGCTGGTCCCGATGCAATGTTGGGTACCGCGGATGATATCATCAACAAATTGGAGGCAGCGGATTGCAGAGATTTGGTCGACTATTCAAGTCCAGCCGTCTCGGTTGGAGAATTACTCGAACTCGGCCAACCTGCACCGTACATGCTGCTTCTCGCGATAATTGGAATCGTCAGCACCATCCTAATCTGGTGGTTGCTCGATACCGTCCTCGCCTCTCCTTGGGGACGCATCCTGCGCGCCATTCGCGAGGATGAAGAGGTTGCGCAGCACCACGGTCATGATGTTTTGACGCACAAGGCGGCGAGCCTTGCTCTAGGTGCAGCGATCGCCGCCTTTGCTGGTGCTCTCTGGGCTTGGAAGCTGACCGGATTCCAGCCAAACCACATGATGCCAGCAAGGTCGACATTCCTCGTCTGGGCCGCCTTCATCGTAGGCGGTGCAGCGAATAATCGAGGAATGGTCGTCGGCGCTTTCATCATCGTACTGATGGAATTCGTATTCAACGTCCTCGTCGCCGGTCAAGGGTCTGCAGACCTGCCCTTGCACACGACAGCGGGGCGAATTGACAGCCTATTCGAGTGGCTCGTCGTCGACTCGTGGGAGGTGGTGAACATCTGCTTGATACTCATCGTCCTCGGGTGGTTGGTCGACCAATCGGGAATCCGCGAGGTTGGATTCGCTGGTGCGGTCACATTCACTTTCACTGGTTTGATGATGGGTCAGCGATCGATCGACGAATCCTTCATCAGCGGCCTCCAAACCGACATGGCTTACGTCAAGGTCTTCTTGATTGGCTGTCTGATTCTATTCTCTCTCAAGTTCAACCCTAAGGGACTGTTGCCCGAGGTTCCAAGTCGGCCAGAACGGCCGGGTTCAGCCGTCCCGCAAGCCGCTGCCGCAGGGGGTGATTCGGATGAGTGAACCCGTTCTCAAGGTTGAGAAACTACGCAAGGAATTCGGCGGATTGGTTGCCGTAAAGGATGTGTCATTTGAGGTCGGCCCAGGAGAGTTCGTCGGGCTAATCGGGCCGAATGGCTGTGGTAAATCGACTACTTTCAATTGTATTAGCGGCCTGCTACAACAGACATCTGGCAACGTCGAGGTCTTTGGGCAGGACGCATCGAATATGCGCCCCGATGAGATTCAGAACCTCGGTTTCACACGCACATTCCAACACACCCGGCTATGGCGACAGATGACTGTCATCGAGAATTTACTGGTGCCTCCGAGACAGCAGTTCCAACCGAATCTTTTGCAGGCAATTCTTCAACCATTCACTCGTCCAGAGGAGGAACAACGCCTCAGCCGAGCTTACGAGGTTCTCGATCAACTCGAAGTTCCTCACATGGCTCATAATCTCGCGAGTGAATTATCTGGCGGCCAGTCGAAACTTGTTGACATCGGCCGCTCGATGATGGGTGATCCGGAACTTCTGCTCCTCGATGAACCGGTCGCGGGTGTCGCTGGACCTCTGGCGCTGAAAATCTTCAACAATCTGCGCAAGATTGTTGATGAGACTGGAATCTCCGTTCTGATTATCGAACACAATATGGATTTCATTCTGCGACAAGGAGTCGACCGAATCGTCGTCATGAATGAGGGTGAAGTCCTCATGGTCGGCACTCCGGATGAGGTGCGCAGTAATCGTGCGGTCATCGAAGCCTACCTCGGCGCGGCCGGCGACGAGGCTCAAGAAGTCGACAATTCAGGGCGTGAGGAAGAATGAGCGAGCGAGTATTGGATGTCAAGGGCCTCAACGGAGGCTACGGCTCAGTGCAGATTCTGTACGATATCGATATCTACGTCGATGAGGGTGAATTCGTTACAATCATCGGGCCAAACGGATGTGGTAAGTCCACTTTCATCAAGACGATATTCGGCATCGCAACGCATTACTCCGGCTCAGTCGAACACAACGGCGACAACGTCTCAGGCTGGCGAACCGACCAACTCGTCAACCGTGGGATTGCCTACGTGCCTCAGGTGAACAATGTGTTCCCATCGCTGACAGTTCATGAAAATCTACAGATGGGTGGCAATAATTTGCCGACAAAGTTGCTGAACGAGCGCATCGAACGCGCCCTCAACATGTTTCCTGATTTGAGCGATCGAACACACGATTTGGCCGCTTCTCTTTCGGGAGGAGAGCGCCAGATGTTGGCGATATCAAGGGCGCTGATTTCTGATCCGAAGTTCCTGCTGCTGGATGAGCCGACCGCAGCATTGTCACCGCTTTACCAGCAGCAGATTATCGAGCGCATCGATTCGCTGCGCTCCGAAGGAATCACTGTGTTAATCGTCGAGCAGAATGCGAGGCTGAGTCTAGCTCGTTCTGATCGCGGTTACATCCTCGCGAGTGGTAAGGTGGTTCACACGAGTGATGCCCAACACATTCTGACCGACCCGGAGATCGGTGAGTACTTCCTCGGGTCGCACTGAATCAGACGGTTATCACGCTGCGCCTACGCGCGCGGGATTCATTCCCTCAGAGTTCATTGTGAGAGGACACGCTGGACGGCCAGCGGGATGAAGTGCAGTGAATCGGCCAAACGATGGCCGTCATCGACCTCGATTAATTCCACTAACTCATTCGATCTCACAACTTTTAGAGATGATTCGATTGGTACGATATCATCCGACTTTCCATGTATGATCACGGTCGGATGAGTCAGCGCGGGCCAGGACATCTCATCGGCGCTGGTGATGAAATCCCAGCCGAATTGCACCTCGTGGCCGAATCCATGGTGAAAATACGGGCGCGAGCCAGTCTCTTCCCACTCGCGCACACCGGCCTCGCCAGCAATCCTTCGAAAATTCTCAGCGAGGCCGAAGGCGGGCGCCATCAATACAAGGCGCAACCTTCGGTCAGGAAAACGGGCAACAGCATTCGCAATGGCAAGCCCACCGTAAGAAGATCCCATGATGACATCGAAGCCATCATCCGCGGCGATCGCCTCAGCGATGACCTCGGTCTGCTCAGCGATGGTCCAGCCACGCTCACTCATCGCTGGAGAAACAACATCCCAGCCCAACTCCTCAACCATCCAAGTCGGCTTCGAACCATCCGGTGAACTCTCCAAGCCGTGGGCCCAGAGAACGCGCAAAGAATCACTCCGCGCCACAGAATTTCAGAGCCACGAAGTCACTTCCCGTCGGCTCGCGCTTCATCGATTCAGCATCAAGCACACGAAGGTGAATCTCGCCGACGACATGAATCGTCGCATGATACAGATGTCCACCGTGAACCACATGGCCATTGTCCGACATAACCACGTGTAGGTGGGTGAAAGGACCGTCCGGTCCGGGAACCAGGTTACCCTGAGTCGACAGCAACTCCATTGGCCCATCGTGGTCAAGCGTATGGTACACCCCGTCTGAGCCCAAATATCCCATACGAATATCTCGAACTCGACCGATGCCACTGGTCACCGCAGCACATTCGATTCCGTGCTCGGACAGACTTTGAATCGCCGCGTGTAATTCCTCGCCCGGATCGAGCCTCATCAATACATCATCACCTTCGCGCACGAACTCCATGAACCACCGATTATCAATCGATGTTTGAATGCCACGCAGGCTTCTTTTCCGCTGGCAACTGCCGCCGAACCCCCTCTGTTGTGGCCTATTCTTCCGATGGGCTCGGCGCGACCCCGCTCTGAATTGCAGTGGAAGGCCTCAGCCCCTCATTCCGGCGACGTCATGCGATGAATTTCTGCAGTGGAAGCACAGGGGTCGAGTTTGGCACCCGCTTTGTTCATAGACCACGGATTATCACTTCCCGCGCCCGGCGGTGAAATCGATGACTATGGCAGCACATGATTCCTCGGCGCGGTGGCGGACTTTCTTCACCGAAGCCAAGGAGGCTGAGATTGTACTTCTGCTCTCGAAGCAGTCCGAAAACGCTGTTCTGCCTATCACTTTCCACGAGCTCCAAGCTTTCGATCCCGAGTTCGCTGATGACGTTCTCACAAACCCGCGTGAGATTCTCAACAAGGGACGCAACACGCTGAACGAGATCTGCCGCGAACGCGGCGAGGACCTTGATTCCCTTCTGCGCGTGGGCGAGCTGCCCAAGGATAGTCGGCGCGACCTACGAGACATGGGCAGCCGCGACATCGAGCGATTACGCAGCGCTGAGGTAATCGTCACCAAGATTAGCGAGATCAAGCCTCGCATTCATCGAGCCGTCTTCCAATGCGAGTCTTGTGGCCATACGATTGAGAAGATACAGGACAATGAGCGCGAATTGAAGGAACCGCTCAAGTGTCCTGAGGAGACTGGATGCGGAGAGATGGCGGGTCGCTCGGGAGGGACCCGCTTTGTTCTCGTGATGAACATCTCTCGCATGGTGAATAACCAGTGGATTGAGATTCAAGAAGTCCCTGAGAACGTGCCGAGTGGTGCCCAACCGTCCCGCGGCCACGTTCTCGTGGAAGGTGACCTCGTCAACAAACACCTACCTGGACAGAGGGTCATCGTCAATGTGATTCCAGTAGTTCATTCCGAGGTAAAGAGGAACAAGAAGACCCCGATGTTCGACATCATCTATCACATGGTCAGTTCTGAGCATGAGAGTACACCGTTTACCGAGATTAAGATCTCCGACGAGGACCGCGAGGCGATTCTGGACATCGGCTCACGTCCCGAGTTGCTGCGCCTGATGCAGAATTCGATCGCACCCTCGGTTTACGCCACCGGAGTCGTCCATTACGTCAAGCGCAGCCTCGCATTGCAACTCTTCGGTGGAGTCTCTCGCGTCAATAAGGACGCAACTCGCTCGCGAGGCGACATCCACATCCTGCTGATGGGAGACCCCGGTGTGGCGAAGTCGCAACTTCTGAACTACATGTCAAAACTCTCACCTCGCGGAATGTTCGCTACCGGCGGCGGAGTCTCAGGAGCAGGACTCACCGCCGCCGCCGTC
>CAYFHB010000015.1:0-17811 GCA_964342705.1 uncultured Candidatus Poseidoniales archaeon | reverse complement strand
TATCGTCGAGCATCTGCGTTCTGAATGGGGAGTCGAGGAGTTTTTTCCGCCTCAGCGAGAGGCTTTGGCTTACTCGCTCGCAGGTCAAAATGTGATGTTGACGATCCCGACCGCGAGCGGGAAATCTCTGGTTGCTCATCTTACGATTATTCACCGCTTGCTTACCGATATGCAGGATGCGCGAGCGCTGTATATCGTGCCACTGAAAGCGCTCGCGAGCGAGAAAGTCGAGGAATTACGAGAACTCGCGAGCCTCGTCGGGCTGCGTGTGGGAATCGCTATCGGTGACCGCAGTGGTGAGACGAGCGGTATCGAGGAGGCCGACATTCTGGTCTGCACCAGTGAGAAGTTAGACTCTATGCTACGGACTAGAGATGGAGTGATTGAGAAGATCGGTGTGGTCGTGGCTGACGAATTCCACTTACTCCACGATATCTCACGAGGCCCGACACTGGAAATTCTGCTCTCACGAATCCGCCATGCTCAACCCGAGGCCCAAATCATTGCTCTCTCAGCGACGGTTGGAAATGCCGAGGAGATGGCGGATTGGCTAGCTGCTCGTCTGATCAAATCTGATTGGCGCCCAATACAATTGCATTCAGGAACTTTGACTGGACTAGATGTGAAGATTCACCGAATCGATGGTCCTGACCATTCAGTCTGGCCCGAACCGAGGACGATCGAAGGAAGAACAACTCGTAGATTACAATCCGTCCTCGATGAATCTGTATCTACCGGAGGTCAGATGCTGGTCTTCGTCAACTCACGGGCATCGGCGCAGAAAGAGGCCCGCGAACTCGCAAAGCATGTTCGCAAGGCGTTATCGGGAGGCTCCCTTCGATACAGCGCCGAACTTGCCGAGGAATGGGATGAAATCGCTGAGAAGATGACTCGTCGAGAGGACACATCGGTGATGGGACGCGCCCTCGCTCAAGCCATTCGCGGTGGCGTGGCATTCCACCATGCAGGGCTCACACATACTCAACGAAAGGCTGTCGAAGAGGCCTTCCGCGAAGGTACACTACTCGCCATCGTCGCAACCCCCACACTCGCCCAAGGAGTCAATCTCCCAGCGCGACGGGTCATCGTACGTGACCACCGCCGCTGGAGCTCGGTCGGCGGCGGCTCGATGCCACTCCCAGTCATGGAAATTCGGCAGATGCTGGGACGAGCCGGCCGGCCAAAATACGATGATTCCGGAGATGCCCTAATTCTCGCGAAGGATGAGAGCGAGGAGCTCAATATCGTCGAGATGTACCTGCTGAGCGAGCCCGAGGAAGTCACGTCCAAACTGGCGAATCCCTCGGCGATGCGCCCCGAGGAAGACCCTGCACTACTCACTCACCTACTGTCGATAATGGCGACAGGAGGGATTCGAGATCGAGATGCCGTAACCCGATTCTTCTCTGAAACATTCCTCGCCACCCATATGGACGAGCAGTCGCTCGACAACCGACTTGACGATGTGATCAGTTGGCTGACACACAATGGAATGATTACTCGAGAAGGTGAGTCATCAGAGGTTCTCAAGCGGATAAAGGAGAGAGAGGAGGTAAGCGATGAACCCGAGGAATGGCAGGATGAGATGCCGGAGTGGGCCAAGACCAGTGAGAGTGTCGACGGTCTCGAGATTTCGAAATCCGAGCAAGTCACACCGACCGGCCTAACTCCTAGGAAAGGGCCTGCTATCTTCGGCTTTACCAAAGCCAGCCAGCGGGTTGCAGAAGAGCCGAGTCTACCCGATCCGGCATCGATGACCTACGCAGCTACGATGCTGGGGCACCGAGTCGCCCGCCTCTACCTGAATCCAATCTCGGGACGGATGATCCACGACGGTCTGCAACGGGCTATGCGTGTGATGAACGGAACAGACGACGTCCACCAAGTGTCTCCGCTAGGACTACTCCATCTCGTCGGTTGCACACCAGACTTCCTCGCCCTCTGGCCGAGGAAGGACGACATCGAGAGAATCCACGCAGCAATCCATTCGCACCAGCGTGAATTTCTTGCTGAACCAATCGATTCAGACCAGGAGAGGCGAATGAAGGGTGTTCTCGTACTTGAGGATTGGATCAACGAGGCAAAGATGGAGGAGCTCGAGAAGGATTGGAGTGTTCAACCGGGAGACGTCCGAAGCCGTGTCGACCTTGCAGAGTGGCTACTCTATGCGATGCGAGAAATCCTCGTCGAGGACGAGTCCCTGCGCAGAATGGACCCCGGCCAACACGGTGCTCTAGTCGATTTCGTAAGCGAATTGCATCGAAGGGTGCGACACGGCTGCAAAGCCGACCTGCTAGGCCTTGTCAGTATCCGCGGAGTCGGCCGAACACGAGCACGAGAGATGGCGGATTTACTCGGGGTCGAGAGCGCCGCGGATGTAGCAGTTTTGACCGAACGAGACCGAGACAGGCTAGCCGACCTGCGAGGATGGAGTCCGCGACTGGTGGACAATATCGTCGAGGCGGCGACCCGCTCGGCCAGACGACAGGGCTGACCTGTATGCTTCATCAGTCAGAAGTCATCGCCGAGCATGGCTGACCAACACAGGGTCCCTTGGTTCCCAGCTTGGGGGATTAGTTTCCCGGAGCCTCTGGACGACCCGCACTCGGCTGTAAGGGTCTTCAACGAATGGAGACCGAGCGAGCGCTGGCTTCTACTCGCATTCGATGCGGCGGCCAGCGAAGTCCACCTGTGGACTGTCTGGCATGCTCTAAGGCGCAGAGAATTACGCGACGATATGGTCGGTAATAGCGTCGATACAGAATTTCTGCGCCTGATTTCCGGCACGCACCAGATTAAGACTGCATTTGAGCGAGCCGGCCTGCGCAGCGGAGACGAGTCAGCGTGGATTGTCTTCTTACCCGAGTTTGGAGGCGAGAATCCGTACATCACGAATGGTGGTGATGCTCTCGAGATACCTCGAGAATCCTACAATGAGGCAACCTTGGAGGCTGAGCGCTTGATTCTCCATCTGAAATCGAACCTGATACCGAGTCGGCCATTTCCCAGCCGGAGCGGCCTTGAGCGCCTAGGGATAGCTAAGGATAGTGCGACGACCCAAACTCTCGATCTAGAAGCAGCCCATCTGGCCCACGCTGCGATGTCAGACCTACAGAATTGACCCCTGTGGGGTCAAACTGATAGGCGGAAGGCCCCAGCGAGCAGGCGATAACATGTCGAGATTCCACGGATTCAGAAATTGCACAGAATGCGATGAAGCCTGCACACCAGGCAATTTCGTCGACCATGAGAGGAAGAGATACTGCACAGCGTGCTGGATTGCCCGCGAGAACCCCAAGAACGAGTCAATCGATGAGATTCGAGCGGCAAACCGCGAAGCTGCGGGCAAGTGGAAGTGCCAGAAATACAGTCGTGAAGAAGGACCTCTTCCCCTCGGACCTCAGCCCGTCAACAAGAACTGAGGTCATCAAATGGCATTTGTTCCCGATGACCTCGACGGTGCTTCATGGCCTGCGATTGAACCCTTCATGAACGACCTTCGCGACCGCACATTATCTTGCTCAAGTTGCCTTGAGTCCTTCATCTCAGACAGGTCCGCCCTCTCTGAAATCATCTCAGAATCACGGGCTCGCCTCTACATCAATATGACCTGTCACACTGACGACGAAGCCATCCAGAAGGCCTGGATGGACTTCGTCGAGAATGTCGAACCTAAACTCTCGGAATACAGTGATATCCTCAATCGACGCATCGTCGAACACGATGCCGTCGGAGATCTACCAGCCAGATACGAAATCCTCGTCAAGGGATTGACGACCGATATCGAGATTTTCAGAGAGGAGAACATACCACTCCAAACCCAAGCCACCAAACTCGTCACGGAATACAACGAGATCTGTGGGGCTCAGATGGTTGAATTCGATGGAGAGCAGAAGACCTTCGCCCAGATGGCCATCTATCTCGAGAATACCGATCGGACGATCCGCGAAGCAGCTTGGACGACCGTTGCCGAACGCCGTTTCCAAGACAACGAAAGAATCTCCGAGATCTACGATGAGCTGATTCGAATCCGCCACCAAATTGCGACAAATGCGGGATTTGATGGGTACCAGCAATACATGTTCTCAGCCATGCACCGCTTTGATTACAACATCACGGACTGCCTCGAATTCCACGACTCCATCGAAGCGGTCTGTCAGCCGCTCCGCCATCGCACCGACGAAGAGCGTCGCCAGACCCTAGAACTCGATGCACTACGTCCTTGGGACATGGGTGTCGACATCTATGGACGACCACCATTGCAACCCTTCGATGAAGTCCAGGAGATGGTTGATGGATGCTCCCGAATCTTCCACGAAATGTCTGATGAGCTCGGCGGATACTTCGACCAACTCGACGCCAATGATTGCCTCGACCTCGACAGCCGCAAAGGCAAGGCTCCCGGAGGCTACCAATACTATCTGCAGAAGAGTCGCCTTCCATTCATTTTCATGAACGCGGCAGGAACCCAACGTAATATTGAGACTATGATACACGAGGCCGGACACGCATTCCACTCATTCTACTCCGGCCACCTCGATCTCATTCACGAACGCGATGCTCCTATCGAATTCGCCGAGGTTGCATCGATGTCCATGGAGCTTCTAACCCATCCACTTTGGGAGGAGTTCTACACTGCAGAGGAAGCGAATAGAGCGCGACGTAATCACCTCGAGGACATCATCGCGCTCATGCCTTGGATCGCCACCATAGACGCATTCCAACACTGGGTCTACGCAAACCCTGAGCACACCAGGGAGGAACGTGCACAGAAGTGGTTAGAGTTGAGCGAGCGGTTCGGGCCGAAGTTGGACATGAGCGGTTTCGAGCACATCAAGGAGGTCGCATGGCAGCGCCAAGGTCACCTGTTCGGAGTGCCATTCTACTACGTTGAATACGGAATCGCACAACTAGGAGCGCTACAGATGTGGCAATACCATCGGCGAGATGAGGAAGATGCACTAAGTCGCTACAAAGCCGGTCTCGAACTCGGCTACACGCGTGGCCTTACTGAATTGTTCGAGGCGAGTGGGCTCTCTCTCTCCTTCTCCGAATCGCATGTCGGTAACCTCATCGGTGAGATTGACGACGCGCTTGCGGAGATTCCCTCCTGAGGTGCCAATTTGGATGAAGACCTGAGTTACTTCGGGCGGATTAGGCAATTCAGTTGGAACGCCCGGATGTACTTGCTTCACATCTTCGGAATGGATGTGATTCACGGTGCTTGGGAAGTTCTCTTCAATCTCTATCTCTTACTCATTTTCCCTGAACTCGGAATCGCTTTCGTCGGTTTGCGAATCGCTGTGATGGGAGTCGCAGGAGCTCTCTCTGCAATTCCAGCCGGTAAGTTCGCTGATAGCCTCGACCGAAAATGGGGCTTCATCATCGGTGATGGCGGAGGTGCTGTCTGTTCGTTGATTCTGATTACGAGTGAGGACCCGACAACGATACTAGCATTCTCTGCGATCGCAGCGTGCTTCGGTTCTCTGCACCACGTGACCGAAGTGCCATTCATGGCAGAGAATTCTGAACCCAGCGAACGAATTCACCTATTCGCGGTTGGCTCTGGGTTCCGCACTCTCGCTGCGATGTTGGGTGCAATTGTTGCTGGTTTGCTACCAGCCTACTTGGGTGACACCTACGATGTCGGGGCGATTGAGGCCTATCGATTGGCCGTTCAATTCGCTATCGGTTGGTGGTTCCTATCGCTGATTCCAGCCGTACTCCTTAGGAAACTCGACCTTCCACCTGAGGAGAAGGAAGGCGGTCGAGGATTGTTCAGTGGAATCAAGAATCCGATTACGATTCGCCGCTTCGTCATCGTCTCTGCGATAATCGGGCTCGGGGCGGGATTCGTTGTCCGTCTCGGCAATGTCTTCTTCCACGAACACACCTCGATTCAAGCTCATGAACACGAGATCGGGATGATCTACGCAGCCTCCTCCCTCGCTCTAGCCCTCGGAGCCTTCCTTGTCCCATTGGTTGTGGAGCGCCTCGGGCAAATCACCACGATTATCTGGACAAGGTTCGCTGCCATTCCATTCATACTCCTAATCGGATTCGCACCGGAGTTGGCAGCGCCAACCACCGTCGTGTCGGTTGCAGGGTTGGCATGGGTATTGCGTAATACGCTGTTCAATATGTCAAATCCAGTGATGGAGGCGTTCACCATGAGCGAACTCGCCGTGAGCGAGAGGGCTACATTCGTTGGGATCTCGCGCTTCTTCAGCGCCGGCCTAATGGCCATCGCAGGATATCTGGGGGCGACTCTGATGGCTTCAGGAGACTACCGTACTCCATTCGTCATCATGGCCGTAACCTATGCAATATCGACTCTGCTATTCAAGCAATGGTTCGATACACACTCGGACCCCGAGGGCCTCTCGGAGATCAATCCCTGAGACCCTCGGCAGTCACGGTGAACACTGCCTCTCCCTCAGGAAGGTTGGGGCTGTCCACGAGTCGAGCAATCCTTCGCCCACCCTTGGACTTCCTGAGGTAGAGACGGAAAGTACTGGCGTGGCCGACGATGTGGCCACCGATGGCCTTTGTCGGGTCGCCCCAGAGTGAATCTGGCTTCGACATTACCTGATTGGTAACGAGAACCAGTGCATTGTGGACATCTGATAATTGCTTTAGCTCCTTCAGATGCCTGTTGAGTTTTTGCTGTCGAGGAGCCAACATGCCACGACCTACGTATTCAGCGCGGAAGTGGCTGGTTAACGAGTCGACAATGATGAGTTTCACGTCGATATTCTTCGAGAGTTTCTTGATCTCGTCGACGAGCAGCATCTGGTGGGCTGAATTGTATGCTCGTGCGACATGTATGCGGTCGAGGACAGCGTCAGGGTCTAGCCCGACACCCTCACACATCTGTGCAATTCTCTCGGGTCGGAAGGTGTCTTCGGTATCGATGTAGAATACCTCTCCATCGAATCCACCTTGCTCGAGTGGCAGCATCGTGTTGACGGCGAGTTGGTGACCAATCTGAGTTTTACCACTGCCGAACTCGCCGTAGACCTCGACGATCGCCTGTGTCTCAAACCCTCCTCCGAGGAGTTCGTCGAGAGCACCTGAGCCTGAGGTTAGCTTCTGCACTTCTCGACGGCGCTCAAGGAGTTTGTTTCCAGACACGAAGCCGCCGATATTAGCCATCTTCTTGGCTCCCTGGATGATCTTCGACGAGACGGCCTCACCTAGTTCGGCCTGCTCAGCCAATTCATTCGGGCTCATCACGGCGATTGCGAGTAATTCCTCAAAGCCCGCTTCGCGTAACTTCTCCGCAGTCGCAGGACCCACACCCGGGAGGTCCTCAATCGTAGCCTGCTCTTCATCCACATCGATCACTATCGACCCGTCGTCGTCTTCCAACTTCTCACTTGCTGTCTTCTTGGTCATGCTTCTCACCTGTTGTTCAGCGATGGTCCAGACTTGACGGTATATGAAGAACCGAAGGACCCCCCCTGTGAAATTGAAAGTGAAAAATGCAACGATTGCAGCGCAGTACAACGAATTTTCACTTTCACTTTTCATTTAGTTTAGTAAGAACAGGCACGCACTGCATGTGAAGATAATGGTAGCGAGTGGTGGATTTGAACCACCGGTCTCCGGGTTATGAGCCCGACGAGATAACCTGGCTACTCCAACTCGCTGCCCACTCGCTGCGGCATCGCTTATTTGAAGCGAGCGGGATGCTAGAATCACCAACCTCCAAGGCGAAGAGTCTTGAGATGACCGCCTTCCGTAACGAAAGGGAATGGACATGATTGGTCGAATGCTGATTCAGAACGCATCACTTGTTCTCTCCGACCGTATCGTGGCCGGTGACCTAAGAGTCGTCGATGCTCGCATCGCTACAGTAGCACCGGGTGGAGGTCTCGAGCCCGAGGCCGGTGAAGAGACAATCGACGCCAGCGGCCTTCACCTCCTACCCGGTGCGATTGATCCTCAAGTCCACTTCCGCGAACCAGGTCAACCGGATAAGGAGGATATCGGTAGTGGTAGCCGAGCAGCAGCAGCGGGGGGAGTGACCGCATTCCTCGATATGCCAAACAACGTACCAGTAGCGACGACCCTCGAATCAATGCAATCGAAAATCGGCTCGGCTGGCCGCAATGGCGTCAACCACCACGGCTTTTTCATCGGCGCGACGCCGGATAATGTCCCCGACCTGCAAGAGGCGGTGGGAACCCCCGATGCACCATCGCCTACCGAAGGAATTTGTGGAATCAAGGTCTTCATGGGTAGCAGCACTGGAGACTTACTTGTCCATCAGCAAAAGCATCTTGAGGATATCTTCGCCAACACGGGTGGAATCATCGCAACCCACGCCGAGGACGAGGACAGGCTCAACGAGCGCTGGCCGGAGTTCGAGCACCGAACCGACATAGCAGCCCACGCCGAGTGGCGTGACGAAACGACAGCCCTGATGGCAACCCAGCGCGCGTCGGCCCTAGCCAAGGATCATGACCACCGACTTCACGTTCTTCACCTCACGAGCGGAATCGAAGCAGATTGGCTGGCCAAGAATAAAGGAGACCTCATCACCACCGAAACTTGTCCGCAGCACCTCACTTTCGACGAAACCGATGTCGAGCGAATCGGCACTCGCCTGAAGATGAATCCGCCGATTCGATACGCAGCAGACCGCGAGACTCTGTGGAAACGACTCAAGGACGGCACCATCGAGTGCATCGCCACCGACCACGCCCCGCACACCCTCGAGAACAAGGCTCTGGGTTTTCCAACGGCACACTCGGGAATGCCTGGTGTCGAGACCTCATTGCCCTGTATGCTCACTCACGCAGCGGATGGTAGGTGTTCGATCACCGATGTCGCGCGCTGGATGTGTGATGGTCCCGCGCGCGTCTATGGGATGCAGAATAAGGGGCGACTCGTCGAGGGTTATGACGCAGACCTCGTACTGGTCGATATGGAGACTCGACGAGTCATCGAGGACAGAGACACCTGGACTCGCGTCGGCTGGACTCCATTTGCCGGACGCGAGCTCACCGGCTGGCCAATGTTCACCATCGTCGACGGGAAAATTGTCCACAAGCGCGAGCCCGGTGGCCCACTGCGTGGAACAGCGGTAGCAGCGCCCGGTAGCGCCGGCCGCCCACTCAAATTCGCCTGAGTCAGTTTCGTAATTAGGACTCGGAGCCTTCCGAACCAGTGGAATCTTCCGAATCCGCACCGTCAGCAGATTCTTCGGAATCTACATCGCCGTCGGACCCTTCCTCGACTCCGTCCCCTTCCTCGACTTCCCCTTCATCCTCGTAATACCACGAAGGCATCTCGTGACCTGGAATTGTCAACTCATTCACAGGGCTCACCGTTTCAGTCTCGTGCACCGTCACACCGAGCGCCGAGAAGGCGTAGACGTAGTCTCCCATGAAGATCGAGCGGCGAATGCTGGTCGAGTATGAATACCACCAATTAGTCTCGCCATCCTCGCTATTGTAGAATTCCGAATGGTCGACCTCACCGTGCTCGGAAAGAGTCAGATTTTCTGCATCGACGTTAATCAACTTGAGCATCGAGACATATTCGTAACCACCGTATCGACCATCCTCAGAGTACACATATCGGTAGGTCGACAAAGGCACTGCGAGCAGATTCTCGGGCGCCCAGTAAGTGAATGCCTTGTGCTCGTAGGTCGCCTCCGACCACGACCACGACCAGCCGCAGGAGCGAACATCCTCACAATTCTCATCGGTGTATGCAGGCGTTAGCGGCATGGCCGCAGCAAGAGTCGGATTGGTCGGATCGCTGACATCGAATAGCGAGATCTGAGTCACGGACCAATCCAGCCCTTCCATATCGCCGCCAATTCCGATCGTCAACAAGGTGTCCTCATTCACAGGATGGATGTAAGTCGACACCCCAGGAATCTCCAACTCGCCAAGAATCGTCGGGTCGGTTGGGTCGGACAAATCGATTACCCAAAGCGGGTCGATATTTCGGAAGGTCACCAAGTAACCCTTCTCACCCACAAAGCGAGCGCTCCAGATGCGCTCGCCAGGAGCGATTCCATCCACCTTGCCGACCTCGGCAAGCTCACCATTTCCATCATACTGTAGAACGGTGACAACATTGGTCGCGCCCTCACTCGTCCACCACCAGCGCGCCCACTGGTCCGAGGTCGAAGCAACCCGAATCGATCCCTCGTACTCAGACATCGAGAATTGATCCTGCACAGTTCCATTCACCCGACCGGAACCGAGATACGAAGTCTCGGTCGTCGAAGAGATATCGAAAGCATGGATATTCGTAGCATCCTCGAATCCATCATTGCGCCAGAACCACCACCAATCATTTGCCGGTTCTGCCAGCAACAGAACATCCTGCGAAGCGTAGACATGAGCCCACGACGAAGCGATGTGATCGACATCCAATTCGACCGCATCGCCAAGCATCTGGAAGGTCATAATCGTCGTGAAGCCACGAGAGACGCTATCCAAACTCGCTGCGAATTCCGAGCAATCCTCAGATGTACTCGGGTGGGCGACGATTCCGAACTCGGTTCTGTCGTAGATATGAGGTGCGAAATCGTCGAGAGTCAAATTATCGATAACAGCGATGTTAGCATCGATTGTCTCCCGCAGATGGAACTCCCAAGCCCTTCTGCGGTCATCCTCATTCTCCAACTGCCAGTATTCGCTAGGCAGGTAGACCCAGTAGTGCAGTCCATCGAATTGGGCGTAGTTGTGGGTTACTGAGCGGACCGTCCCATCGACGAGGCGGGCGGTGTGGTAATTGCCCTCGATGTACATCTCGCGCTCGACTTCTGGCATCGTTCGGTCGCTGATATCGACTATCGTGTACTTTACCAGACTCTGTACCCTGTACCAAGTGTAGACGTCCTTCCCCTCGCCCCACTGGACTTCCTCAACTAGCAACTGCCTAAGCGGGTCGTCCTCGTTCAGACTCCAAGCGTTGATCTGCGAGGCGATGACGATTCTGTCGCCGTCTACCATCATCTGAAGCGGCGAGCCTTCGAGGTCGAGTTCCGAAGTGTACTCGACCTCGCCAAACTCTGGAACTCCCATGATGACGAGCTTGTTCCCGTTCAACATGTAGATGTGGTAACCGTCAGTCTTGAGGAAATCCGCCTCGTCGACGCCGGCTTCTTGATTATTGGTTTCAGAGTATTCGCCTTCGCGGCTGTCATCTCGGGCTTGGCCGGTGCCTTGGCCCTGATTTGTAGCGGCGTCGCCATCGGCCGCCATCTCGACTCCATCTTCGGTGAATGCCCCTCCCCACCAGCCGCCCCAACCGACGAAGTGGTAGTAGGATTCCTGGTCGAGTCGGGTCAACATCTCTTCATAGAGTGCGTTCTTCATGTCGTCGAGTAGTGCGTCACATTCGTCGTAACTGTCGAGGAACGGGACACTGCGGGTTCTCTCCGGCAGGTCGATCTTTGGGTAATCTGCCGTGGCGATATCGATGGTGTATTCGAATTCATCCTCGATATCGTCTATAGCTCCAAGGCATCCGGAGGTCAGCATCATGGCCAGTACCAGAAGGGCCGCTCTGCGTTGTGTCATGTGGTGACCGAATGGAATGCTGGATATCAAGCGGTTGGTAAGATGATTTGACGTTAGGGTCGGCAATCAGTCTCTTACGCGTACGAGGGACCGCTTTGCATCCGGCCCGAAATTAGACATCTCACGGGCTCATACCGACTCAGGCGCCGTGTCGAACTGAGGATTCAGATCGTTCAGCCAGGGTGTTGGGGCAGGCTCATCTGTGTCTTCCTCCTCTCGGTTCACGGCGTTCGTCTGTTCAGCCACACCCACCTCCAAGACGGAGGCGAGCCCGCCTGCGCCGACCATGAAGATCAGCGCGGCAAAGTGCATGTCCGCGTTGTGGGTCATCAAAACGAAATCATCTGCATTTGAGACTTAAGCGACTTTCATTCCTGCATCACCAGTGCTTCAGCGAGGAATGTGGTACTGCGAGCCTGTGGTTGTCTCGGTTCCGGAATTCGGTTCGCGAGTGCGGTTCGCGAAAATGGCTAGGCGCTCAACCAGCCGCTTCAACCCGAGCGACCTCGCGGCTGGTCGACAAGACGTCGAGTCCCAAATCCGACAGCCGCCAATTCGGGCGCCTCTTCTCAGTGGCGGCCTCGACCAATTCAGCCGCCCGTAATTCAGCGAGATGATGGCTTAGCAATTGCCTCGAAATCTCCAACTTGGTCCGAATCTCGCTGCCCTGCAATCCTAGGTGTCCGGACTCAGCCAACACCTCAAGAATCGCCAAGCGAGTTCCAGCAATCGGGTTGCGAATCCTACCTAGCTCCTCTTGCGAGAGCGATGAAATTGCATAACGACGCAATTTTCCGTCGCGCCACGAGATAATCTCACCATTACCTTCCAGAGTATGAAGATGGTAGGCGGTCACTCCATTCGCCAGCCCAAGCGCATCACGCAGGGCAGAGAAATGAATCCCGGCATTCGCCTCAAGATAACCAAGCAGGCGACCTCGAGTGAACATATCATCGCGGTTATCCTTCATCCGTGCAAGCATTGGAGCGGCCAGCGCGATTAGCACTGTCACCCGCATCGCTTCAAACAGCACAGATCCAACAGCCAGCGAACCCAGAGCAGCACCGCCACCAGCCAACAAGCCGGTCGGCAAGTCAATCGAATCATCACTCGATTCCTCGGCATCACCCCGACCTTGTCCTTCGCCCTGATCCTCGCCTTGACGATCATCATCCGAGCTGCTATCGGCGGATTCCACCGAACCATCGAAGGCCACTAGATGTTCACTATCTTCCTCAGCAGTAGGGTCTGGAGCCTGATTCAGCATCCACCCACCAGCGAGCAGAGCCATCACCGCAAGCAGGGTGTAGGCACGGACAGCGGATACTCCATCCATGAAGTGACGCAGGTAGGGTTGGCTAAGAGGCGCGTGGTGAGATGATTTGACAATTAGAGCACTGCAGAACGGAGGACATAACGGCTTTCAATAAGGGGAAGCGCCCTCCCGCAGGCGTTGCGATGAGCGAAGCACAGGACGAGCGAGTTGCGCAGGAGGAAGAGCGTGCCAAAGCCATGCTCACCGCAGCTAGATCGGTGGTCCGAACCTGTATGCAAGTGCGCTCGGTCGAGTCGGTTCTGGTAATCACCGACCCACACTCATCTGAAGTCGGAAGGGCTCTCTACGAGGCAGCGTCGAATGTGACCGATCGGGTATTGTTGATGATGATACCACCCAGCCACCGCGGGGGGACTGAGCCTCCTAATGCGGTGGCTGACTTGATGCGTCGCCAAGATGTGGTGCTGATGGCGACGAAGCATTCGCTGACTCATACTCGAGCGCGCGCTACGGCTTCTCGTGAGAACGTGCGCATCGCCTCACTACCGGGAATCGATGCCACGACTTTTGCCAGCGGCGGGATGACAGCTGATTACAACGCACTGCAGAAGGAGATCTCAGGACTCAACCCACTGCTGCGCCGCCGCAGAGAGGTGCATGTTACGAGTGAGGCGGGTACCGACCTGAAATTCACTACCGGTGGTCGGTGGATTCTGGAGGACAATGGAATCTGCAATCGCCCAGGAGCAATTACGAATCTTCCTGCTGGCAAGGTCTTCGTCCTACCAAAGGAGGGGACTGCTCATGGCCGAATAGTCATCGATGGATCTTGGGAAGGAGAGAAACTCGACTCCCCACTCTCGATTCTCCTCGAAGAGGGAGTCGTCACCGATATCAGCGGCGGCGATTTAGCCGAAGACATTCGCCAGCGAATGGTCACAGCCAAGACTGGTTTGCGGCCCTCGAAGGCACCACTGGTCGGCAATTTCGCCGAATTCGGCTTCGGGATGAACCCCCGAGCCAAACTCGTGGGCAATGCGCTTGAAGACCTAGTATTCCGTGGCGGAGCCTACTTTGGATTCGGAAATAATCAGCCCCTAGGAGGCTCGGTCAATGTGCCCTTGCATATGCGCGGAGTATGTCGTAAAGCCAGCGTTGCCCTCGAGGATGTCGACCTACTGGTCGACGGTAAAGTAACCGCGAGGGTGAGGTGAATGCGCGCGGTCCTTTGGTGCAATGGCGAGACTCCCGCCAGAGAACTAGTCACTCCATTATTGGACGATGCCGAACTCTTCGGAGTCGATGGCGGTGCAGCCAAAGCCGCAACCGCCGGTTACGAGGTCGCCGAAGTGCTCGGTGACCTCGATTCGGTCGAGCCCTCAGAATGGGAGAGTCGCTCGACCGTGCTCTCAGACGATTCCTCCTCAGACCTCGCCAAGTCCCTCGGCCTTCTGCAGACGCGGGGCTTCACCGAGGTCGATGTCGTCGGAATAGATGGGGGCTGCCCTGACCACATCCTCGGAACTTGGGCAGCCCTAACCGAGGCTCCGGAGAGCCTCGAAATCCGCCTGCACCACGCAGGCGGAATCACCACCAGATTGCACCCTACTCAGGGTGCATTCGAGTTCCTCATCCCCGAAGGGGATGAATTCTCAGTTTTCGCCCTCGAACCCTGCGAGGCCGTGAGCATCGAGGGCGCGCGTTGGACACTCGATGCCGAGCCACTGTCATTCTCCACGCGCGGCCTACACAACCAATCGCTCGGCCAATCGATCAGCATCAGCGCCGACGGCATCCTCGCAGTTATCGTTCACACATGAGCCGAGGCGAATAGCTCACTCGGCCTCATCAGAACCGTCCGCACTCGTGATCGGCTTCGGATTCAGCGAGAGCAACATAGCAATCGGCCGCGTCCTCGGATCGCTCTCAAGCGCCAGTTTGATGATGACCGCGAGAGGAATCCCCAGAATCAAGCCCATGATGCCCCAAGCCCAGCCCCAGAATGCAACGAGAATCAAAAGCACAATCGGCGACATATCGAGGCGCTGCCCAGCCAATTGCGGCTCGACGAATTGCCCCCAAGCCACCTGATTAGCAAATAGAGCACCCAGAATCAGCCCAGCAGTAAGAGGGTCGTAAAGAATGAATGAAATGATTGCGGGAGGAATAAACGATAGCGGTGCGCCGACGTATGGAACGAAGTCCAACAAGAAGGTAATCGAAGCCCACATGAACCACCCAGGAATCCCCATGTAACTGAGGATGATGGCGACGATTACCGCTTGACCGAAAGCCACGGTTGCCTTGGTAATCACGTAGGTATTGATGCCAGCACCAGCGTTCTTGACGATTCCAGCGAAACGCTCCATCTCCTCGGGATAAGCGGCCTCTAAGCGGCGAGGAAGGGTCTCGGCCTCGACGATGATGAAGATCAGGAAGATGAATACTGTAACCGCACTGCCTGTGAATCCAGCAAGCGTACCGACAAATCCGGTTGCAATCTCATTGATACGCTCAACAGTGACCAACTCGGTGAGCGCACTCGTGTCAAACGAATAACCGTAAATCGTCAGATCCTCGAGCCACTGCAATTTCGCCCGCATCTCGCCCGAAAGTCGATCAGCCTCTGAGCTAAAATCCTGTAAGCTCTGATACAGAATGTCGGCGCCAATCAGAATCGCCATCACGACGCCGGTCATCAGGATTCCATACGCTGCAAGAGGATGCCCATACCTCTCTTCCAACCATTGCGCAGGAGGGCGAATAAGGAAGAACAGAAGGGTTGCGACGACCAAGGGTTGTAGGATTGACTTGAGGTGAATAATCGCGAGAACACAGATCAAAAGCAGAATCGCGATATTGCTCAGCGTGCTCAATTCGACCCCGCGGAATCCCCTCGTCTCGGAAGCGCTCACGGGCTGACGGTTAGGTCTGACCCCATCAACTTCACGCCGGTCAAGAAATGCTCAGACGGCGATAAAGCGCGTCATACTGCTCGGCGTTTCGCTCGTAGGTGAAGCTCTCGAGAACACGCTCACGCCCTGCGCGCCCCCGGGCTGCAAGGCTCTCTTGGTCAGCGAGCAGGGTGAGGATGGCGCTTGACATCGAGTCGGTGTTTGCCATGGTGAATAGGGTGCCAACCGACTCGTCGACCATCTCTGGGAGTGGCCCGTGGTCGACGGTGGCGACGGGAGTACCCGATGCCATCGCCTCGAGAGGGATGAGCCCTTGGCCTTCGTAGTAGGAGGGGTAGACGACGAGGTCGGCTCGGCGGAATTGGGCTGCGAGCTCGTCGAACGGCATCCCAGATTCTATACGAACCGACCCGCCAATACCGAGTTTCTCGGCCTGTTTCTCGAGTTTTCGGCGGAGGTCACCGCGGCCGACGATGAGAAGTTCGGTGTTCGGCCGTCGCTTTTTGACCTCGGCGAAGGCGCGCAGCAGAGAACCGTACCCCTTGCGCGCGGCGAGCCGACCGACCGCCAGAAGGAGGCGAGTCTCCGTCTCGCGCGGCTCGTCTGAGGGGTGAAACATCTCGGTGTCGACCCCCCAATGGATGACCTCGCAATTCCAATCGGTAGGGGGCGCATAGCGATCCTCGAAATCCGCCTTAGTCGCGTGTGAATTGGCCACGCAGACATCAGAACCGGAAAGCGCCGCCCGCTCATACTTCGCGTAATGTCCCGCCGAGAGAAGGATAGCTAGGTCATTCGGATTCGCCCAAACAGCCGCCTCCTTCTGGGCTGCAGCGGTTCGTAGCCCGTCCCGCTCACCCAACCACGAACCGTGGAGCGAGGATACGACCGGCGCAACATTCTCCCGACAATCGGCGAACTGCGCCGCTGTCCAAGAGATCATTGGGCAGTGAAGATGGACGATGTCAACAGCATCGCTGGCATGGAGCGATTTGAGATCGGCGAGAGCATGCTTGCCGTAGGACTTGGTGAATGCCATCGGCACATACAACCAATCCACCTCACGAACTGTCACCCCATCCTGCGCCGGAGCCTCCCCACCGCCCTTTCGAGTGATTACCGTCACGCGGTGGCCTCGCTCGACCAGAGCAGCGGACAGATGGAATACGGTCGAGCCCATACCACCCCATCGGGGTGGGTATTCAGCCGACAGCATGGCGATGTGCAGACCCATCCCAACCACCCCGCGCTCGCCCAACGCGCATTTCAACCGAATGGGCTTCGCGTCGCCCAGCCCAGCGAATCTCGACGAACGCCCGAACCAGCATCATTCATAGCGAGCCGGCAGGTCGCCCGACTCGATTCAGATGCCTGAAACCCTACCAGTCCACGTAACGGTAGTCATCCCCACTCGCAACGAGGAGGCAGCCATCGTCGATACGATTCGCTCCGTCCCCAACGATGGCTGGTGCCAAACACTGGATTTCCTCATCATCGATGGAAACTCAACCGATCGCACGCGCGAGTTGGCCGAGCAGGAGGGGGCAACGGTGTACCTTGAGCCACGCAAGGGCTACGGACGCGCCTACAAAACCGGATTCGCGATGGCCCCCGGCGAGATCATAATCACCATGGACGCCGACTGCACTTACCCCGGCGAAGAGGTCCCAGCACTGGTTCGAAAGCTCATCGAAGAAGACCTCCAATGGATCACATGCGACCGCCTGCGCCGCGCTGAAGAAGGCTCGATGCCAGGTCTGCACGGCTTCGGAAACTGGGTTCTCTCAACCACTGCAACACTGCTCTACTGGTACGGAGTCCACGATTCCCAGAGTGGAATGTGGGTGTTCAGAAAGTCGATTTTTGAGGACGAGCGCGTTAGGCCTAAGCACGATGGGATGCCGCTATCTCAAGAGTTCAAAATTCGCGCTCGACGCTACCTCGGTAAGCAGAAGACCGCAGAGGTCAGCGTACCTTACAGGCCTCGCGTCGGCGAGGCCGAGATCAATACTTGGGGCGATGGCTTGCTCAACCTGAGATTCCTCTTCACCCATCGCCTAGGCCTGACCCG
>CAYFHB010000014.1:0-18319 GCA_964342705.1 uncultured Candidatus Poseidoniales archaeon | reverse complement strand
TCGATTTCTATCTGCTTGACATGTTATTGGAAATCGTGTATATCGTCGGCGCTCTGCTAGCCGGCGGAGCCATGGGTTGGCTACTCGCCAAACAGAAATCAAATGATGAATTGCTGGAGATGAAATCGGACTTGGCTCGCGCTCAAGCCTCTGTCGAAGTGATGGCAGAGGAACATGCGAAATCTTTGGAACTCGTAAAGGCGGAAATGAAGAATTTCGCTACAGAAGCGAACGAAAAGGCGGCGAGCAATTTGCTGCAACTCGCTGGAGAGAGGTTTGATGCTCAGAAAATCGAGACTGAAAAGGATCACGATGCTCGCCAAAAAGAAGTCGCTAATCTCGTAATCCCAATCAAAGATAGCCTTGAGAAATTGCAAGCCTCGACTGAGAAAATGGAGAAGGAACGGGAAGGCGCCTACCAGGGATTGAAGCGGACGGTCGAAGGGCTCAGCCGACAGACTACCGACTTACGAGACACGAATGTCAAACTCTCAACCGCTCTGCGAGGGTCCAGCAAATCTCGTGGAGACTGGGGTCAAATTTCTCTCCGAAATGTTGCTGAATCCGCAGGAATGACCGAACATTGTGATTTCGACATCGAGGTTACACTTGCTTCGGGAGCAGGAGGTGGCCGTGTGGATATGGTTGCCAAGATCCCCGACGGAGGGAACATTCCAGTAGACGCCAAAGTTCCACTCGCAGCGTATTGGGACGGTCTAGACCTCGAAGACCCAGATGCTCGCAAGAAGAAGATGGAAGAGCACGCGAAGGCACTGAAGTCTCACATTGACGCTCTAGTGAAGCGGGATTATCCAAGCCTGATGGGAGGGTCGGATTTCACAGTCATGTACATTCCAGCACCACCAATCCTCGCCGCCGCCTTTGAGGTGGACCCAACCCTCCAGGAGTATGCCTTCCGTAAACAAATCCTCATCACCACACCTGTTGAGTTACTGGGACTTCTTCGCACGGTGGGTGTGTACTGGCAACAGCAATCGATGGCTGAAAATGCACAGGAGATTCAGCATGCGGCGCGTGAGTTCTACCAGCGCTCCGCAAAATTCGGCGAAGACCTCGCAAAGATGGGGCGTGGCCTAAACACCGCGGTCAACGCCTACAATGCCGCCGTCGGGTCGTACGATAGGAGAGTAATTCCGGCAGGTCGGCGACTCGAAGGTCTTCGAGTCGCTGATAATACAGCGAGGAAACTCGAAGGCGCTGGAGCAGTTGATGGAACGGCCCGCATTCCAGAGAATGCGGGCGGTGACGATTCGGAGGAGTGATGTTCTAGGCCCGCCTCGGCGGGCCATGATCGACTGGGATTCGCATCAATTCCACCCAGTCGTCCACCTTCCCAATGAATACGAAGTCCGCGATTTCACCACGGGGGAATACTCGCCCTCGAAGTTCGAGTATGATATCGGGCGCTACGATGAATTGCGCCCGGGGATGTACTCCACCGATCTCTTCGAGGGAAGACGGTTTCTGCATGTAGGAATCGACATCGGTGCGCCTGTCGGCACTCCGTGCATGGCTTTCGCCGATGGAGAAATCTCCCACTTTGGCTACAATCCAGCAGACGGTGATTACGGTTATGTCGTCATCACCAAACACATACTCGACGGAATTCCCATCTGGGCACTGTACGGCCATCTCAACTCAGCCTCCGTGGCCGGTAAATCCGTCGGCCAGCGAGTGAGTCCCGGCGAAGTAATCTGCTGGATGGGCGATAAACACGAGAACGGAGGTTGGGAACCCCACCTGCACTTCCAGCTCTCGTATGAGGAGCCTGAAACCCACGATATGCCAGGCGTCGTTGCACCAGCTGACCGAGAGGAAATGCTGGCGATTTATCCCGATCCGCGCCTCGTGCTCGGACCGATTTACTGAGTTTCATCGAGGTGCTCTTTGAGGGCTACGATCGGGGCCATTTCCGAAGGGTCGATGCCGTTCAGCACGGCGGCTGCGATGCTGACCCAATCGGTCAGATGAGCCGCGAGAAGTAGGCTTTCAAGTAGGCTCTCACCATCACACTCCAGAAGCCAAGAATCCCCAGCATCGACGGTCTCCATCATCCATCCAAGACGCGCGCGCACGCGAGGATGTGTGAACGGGCTTGCAAGATACAACTGGGCTTGGTCAGCCGAATCCGCACCCCACGCGACGATCTCATTGTGATTCATCTCCGGCAATGCTACTGGGCGAGCAAAGGTGTCTGCATTCTCATTCAGTTGGTTGGCAAAGCGAACACCTGCAGCGTGCATCTCGCCAGTGGAGACTATCCCAATATCACGCGGACCCATTCCAGCCGCCATTGCGGCAATCCGGCCATCGCCGCTAACGACATCGGCTGACTGTGAAGCTGACCGCAAACGGTCAATCATACCACTCAACTCATCCTCGCTCGGCCGCTCTAGAATCCCAAGCGCCCAACAAGCGGCCAATTGAGTACCAAGCAAATGGCCGAAGGCAGACCTTGGCATCTGCCCACCGGGCACACTCAAGCAGAGTCCATCCTCACTCTCTGCTAGAATCTGCTCTAATTCACCACCAGAGCAGATGCCGATAACCACGCCGCCCTCCTCAAGGGCGGCGCGAACGCCATCCAACGTCTCTTCGGTATTTCCCGAATATGAAGTGGCAATAACCAACCAATCAGGACCCCACCACGAAGGCAATCCGTAATCCCTCCAAACGACGAAAGGAAGACCTGAAGCAGAGTCGGCGAGGGTGGACAAGAACATCCCTCCCGCGCCGGAACCACCCATACCAAGGCAAAGCACACCGCTCCAATCGATATCCGCCTCGACCTCGACCGTCGAAGTCAGCGCAGCCTCGAGGTCGTCTACGAATTTGCGTGTCCTCCCAGCCATGTCACCTTTGTCGTGAGTGGCGAGCAGTGCATCGAAATTCGGCTCAGACATGGTCAGTCAACCCCTGTGTGTCCCGGCAGAGCCAACCACGAGTCGTCTATGAAAGCGATGCGCAGATTTCGGCTCGAACCGTCATCATCGTAGGGCAGAGCGACCGTCACCACTCGGAAATCCGTCGGGTCCATGACCTCCGCTCCCGAGCTGTCTCGATTGAGCACATCGACTACTTTCTGATCATCGAATCGGCAGGCAACCGACGCCTTCTCCATATCTCGCCATGTCGCGCCGGTTCGCTCATTCCTGTCGAGTCTACGAAGCGTCGGACCGTCCTTCTGCCAAGCTGAGACGAGCCAATTGTCTCGCTTCCAACGGACAATGTCTCCCAAGCCGTAGGCTGGTTTTCGGTAGCTCAACGTCAGTCGAGTAACCTCGGTTCCCTCGCGGATTCCTACCAACGTCGAAGTCTCCTTGGTGGTGCCTCCAAACTTGCGCACCAACCTCCGGGCCCAGGTCCTTGCCAGTGCTTTTGACCCGAACTGGAGGTCCCATCCTCCGGTGACGGGACCCTCCTTGGTGACGAAGAACATCGGGTCGGATTCGAGCTCTTCGAGGAGTTCATCGAGGGTTGCTCTGAGGTCCTTGAGTTCCTCGTCGGACAAGCGGCGGCCTGCGCTGCGAAGCTGCATCGTGGCCTCGAAATAAGCTCCTGCTTTGCGAGTGCAGGCAGGGCAGACCGCGTTACTGGTCTGCAGTAGTACCTCGTGTGAATCTGTGAAATCGTGACCTTCGATCTGCCCATCGACGGTCACGTGGAGACGAGCGGTGCGCTCGTCGATCGGTTGGTAGGCCATATCTACAGCGACGGCGTTGGCGCCGTCGACAATCGCTAGATTCTCGCGTAGTCGAATCTCGCCGAGCTCCTCGTCCTCGATGCGGACCCAGCGCTTCTCTACTTCGTGCATTCCGCACTTGGCGCAACGGTGCTGCTGAATTCGGTCGGGAACTTGGGAGAAGGTTGTGCGGGCCCGAAGACAGGCTTCGCACAGCCTCTCTGATGTGATAGGCGGCGGTGCGCCACAAGCGATGCAAAATGCTGCGCCATCCATACTGCTCCCCCGCCAACCGGCAAGCCCACCCCGTTTGAAGGGTTGGTGAGGCGGTCGGGGTCGGAATTCAACCTAAAATCGGCCCCCTACAGGGGCCGTTCCGAGGAAAAGACGCCCCGAAAGAACTTCTCAATCGAAGGGCTATTCTTCTTCTAAATTCGAATACAGAGACTCAAGTTCAGCCTTCAGAGAACCAATATCCTGCAAAACGATGTAAGTGAATCGGAATAGCAGTCCGAGCATGATGGCATAGGCGATTCCTGCCTCGACAAATCCACTCACGCAATCGCCTCCTGATCGAGTTGCGCCTTGCGCTCAGCCACTTTAGCAGCAAGGCGATACCGCATGTTAGAGAGCACCAATAAACCAGCGAACAAGACGCACATAATCGCGAAACTAACAAGCAACAACATGCGAATCTCCGGGTCCAATCCACTATCCTCCGATTCGACCACAAGAACACCCGGATGCCTGTCCTGGAACCAAGTTGTAGCTAGGGCGGTAATCGGGACCAGCGCGAAGCCGAACAAACCGACTGAAGCCAGTGTGTCACGCGTCGCCGACGAATCGGGTTGAGAGCGACGCGAGAGAACTAGAAACAGAGCGACCGTGGTCAGCAATCCGAAGGTGTTCAACCTCAGGTCACCCCAATCCCAAGGAGTACCCCACTCGGCCGAGCCCCAAATCGGTCCAGATGTAATCACACCGAACCCGAATACAAGACCGAGATCCGAACCACTTTGGAACCAAATCCACGCGGCCTCGCTCCTCCTCACATACCACATCAGCGAGCCGTAGAACATGGCGGAGAAGGAGAGGAAGGAGCACCAAGCGAATGGTACGTGGAGGTAGAGAATCCTGTAAGCCTCGGGCGCATTCCAAGCCTCAGCATCGACTGAAGGAGCATAAAATAAGGCTAGCAGCGATACGAAAATCACTCCAGCCAATCCAGCAAGCGTCAGGTGGAATCCGACTCCTCTCGAACCCATCGTAACACCTCAATCCTCAGGAATGATGACCGCCAACGCCCAGATTAATACAATCGATAACCAAGCAATTACGATATCAGCGAAAGTTGAACCGAGCGCTAATTCCGCACTACCTTCACCCGCCATCACAGACGAGAGGGCGCTCGATAATTGCAAGAATGGCCAAATCAAAATGAGTTGCAGAAGTATTCCAGCCGCAGCGGATGGGCGACTCAAATCCCCCACCATCAGATGTAGTGCGGTGGCTGCGGCGCTCATATCGATGATAGTGAAAGCGATTAGGACGAGCCAGAGAATATCCATCGACGAAAGAGCGTAATCAATCTCACCGACGAGTACGAACCATGAGAGAGCGAATACCGGTAGCGGTAGAATGAACGAAGCCCCGAATACCGAGAACCAAACGCGAGAGCGAGCTCCAATCATGGCTCGCCACCAATCTCCAGCGCGTTCCTCAGCCAGCCGTTTGAGGAGCGCTGGCGAGACTACTGCGCTGATGAACGCAGGAGTCAGAATCAGGGCAGCGAGGAGGTCATAATTCTCGCTCGTGCGCGGGATATCGGTTGAGAGTGTGAAGGCGAGAAGAAGAGCGACAAGGGCTGGAACTCCTCGTCCAATCGTATCGATTGGATTCCGCTTCTCGAGTCGGAATGGCCATGACACGAACTCGTCATGTTCGACCATTCCGAATGGTTCCGGCAATTGAGAGGATTCAGCCTGCGAATAATTGGCCTCCTCACTGAGGACGCCCGAATCCGAGATTGTTACGACCTTGTCGCAAGCCGCGATTATCTCAGGGTCGTGAGTTGCAAGAAGAATTCCATGGCCGCGCGCGGCAAGCGCGCGCAGCCAACCGACGAGCAATTCTCTTGAAGATTCATCGAGACCCTCAGAAGGCTCGTCGAGAAGAATGCAAGTTGGCTCATCGGAGAGCGCCGCTGGAGTCAGGGCAGACAAAACAGCAACACGGCGGCGCAGGCCGCCGGAGAGTTTGGCGACTCGGTCATCCGCTCGGTGGGCCAAACCCCATTCATCCAAGACATTCTCCAATGTGCTGTCATCGACCGCTCGCTGAGCGACATGACAAGCACCTCGCACCCGCTCAGCGACCTTCTCATCTCCGCAGATCGCATCGCTTTGAAGACACAACCCGAAGCCTCGGATATTGCCGCGTTGGCCCTCGGAGTCGCGCACGATTTCCGAGATTCCCTTATCGTGACGCTCGACCCGACCCCCGCTCATCCTGTGAAGTCCAGCGAGAGTCTCAAGCAGCGTCGTCTTCCCAGAACCGTTGACCCCGACCAATCCGACAACCTCTCCCTCACTCATCGTGAAGTCGATACCGCGCAGAACATTGCGCTCTCCTCGGTCGACCACCAAGTCACTGCCGGAGAGCAGCATTCGCGCGCTCATGCACCTTCGACCGACCACGCGCGTTTGAGTGGTTCCATAGCGCGGCCCAGCGAAGTGGCTATGCCCCTGATGTGTCCGTCGAGGCCCGATGAGCCGCCCCTTCGCGCTCGAGTATGAGTGGTTCTGGTCTGACTTGAGCGGCTCAGATGTCGTCGCGCTAGGGCTGTTTCTTGCAATCGCAGTGACACCCTATATCGTGGCTTGGAAGCAGGAAACGAGCTTCGCTCTCGCGACCGTTCTCTCACTGCTTCTAGTGACATTCTGGCAGATGGTAGTCGACTTCGGCCTCTTCCATTTCTCCTGGCTGAGTTTTCTCGCCTTAGTCCCGAGTGCTGCTACTGAACCGGCACAACTCCACCGATTCATCACCTCCGGCTGGTTGCACGCCAATTGGATACACGTTCTCGGCAATATCTTGGTCATCGCGCTGGCAGGCGTTCCTCTCGAACAGCGGATGGGCGCAAAGCGCTGGATGTTGGTGTATTTTCTCGGGTTGTTCGGTGGGAATATCTCGTGGGTTCTAACGCATCCCGGCTCAAACATCCCTGCTTTGGGTGCAAGCGGTGCTGCATTCGGTATACTAGGGGCTTACATGGCCTGTTGGCCGAACGATAGAATCGAGTTTCCTCTTCTATTCTTCATTCGCGCTTGGCCGGTCTGGGGGATAGCTGCCTTCCGGCTGGGATTGGAGGTCTGGAACATGTATCAGGTCGAGGCTGGTCAATCAGCGACGAATGTCGCCCACATGGCTCATGTGGGCGGCTTCATGCTGGCGTGGGCTCTCGCTCGGCCGATAGCTCGTGGAGCGCCCTCGGAATTGGATGATTCAAGTGATATCTCGATCGCCGGCTCAGCCACCTCGAAGGCGGTGCGAGACGCAGCGACAGCGCGCATGGGAGACCTTGGATCCGACCCTTGGTTGGAGGGTGGGAAACCACTCGAGGGAGAGGCTGCTAGAATACTCAAACGATTGCGTGAAGAAGGCGATGAACTTGAGACTAGGCGAGCCTGGTTGGAGGAGTTGGCCGAGCAGGTAATCTGCCCGATTTGCGATGGTGAGGTCCATGCGGTTCTGCAAGGCGAGAATTGTCGGCTTCAATGCGACCATTCGAGCAAGCATCTTCGTTGGCCTTGAAGCGATTTGCGGGAGAGCCACTGGGTGCCGATGAGGACGCCTCAACGGCACCTCGACGGGTTCGGCTTATACCCCGACCGAGGCTGGCTCTGCTTGCAGAGCCATGTCTGGAACTCGTCTCAGCCTGATGCCGTTGGTCTTGACGGCGATGATTCTCGTTCTCGATTTCAGCGTTGCCGCAGCCTCGTTTGCACCACCTAATGAGGTCGATTCCCATGGAATCGAGGGGGTTGATTCAGGCAGTTTCGACATATCATCTGAGCGCCCAGAGCACTGGCCACCTGCCCTGATGTGTGGTGAGTCGGAATGCGAATTGACCGACCGCTCTCCCCGCTCACCACCATTCGATGCCGGCTTCCCAGTAGAGGATGCTGGCTGGTGGTTCGGCTATTGGTACGACTTTGATTCGGATGGGATGGACGACCGACTCCAGCGAATAATCGCTGGTCAACGCGAGTCGGTCTCAACAACCTCAATCATCGGCCTAGATGGACGCGACACAGTCGCAATCGTCGTCGACTACGCTTGGCATCCTGGCCCAAGCGATGTCCAAGCCCTGCTCGAAGTCCTCGAAGCCCACGGCTGGGAAGCCAAGGGATCCTGGTTCTTCCAAATGGATATTCTCGACTCCATCGTCCTCGACCATGTACCGGTCAGTGCCCTCATCGCCATTTGGCAACTCGATGGAGTCGTCATGGTTGAGGAGCAGAACGTCATCGTCCCGCTCCTCGACACCGCCCCTCGTGGCTCCAAAGTCCGCGACTCGGAGCGCTACGATGAGACGATGCGTGATTTCGGCTACGATGGCTCTGGCATCGTCATCGCAATCCTCGATACAGGCGTCGATAACGAGCACTTCTCACTCGATGATTTCTCCGACCAGAATAACGACAATGAGAACGATCCTGACGACCTCCCCGACCCCAAGTGGGTAGCCGGTTGCGACGCCACCTCACTCAACCAGAATGATTGCAATAACGAGGGAACCCACGATCCGGACGACGGAGATGGACATGGTACCCACGTCGCGGGAATAGCTCTCGGAACCGGCGATTCCCGACGCATCAACCAAGGCTACGCACCAGGTTCTTACCTCGTCGACGTCAAGGTGATGACCGACACAGGCGGAACCAATTCAGCTGCCACCCTCAAGGGAATCAATTGGGTAGCAGCAAACGTTGACACCGACTGGGGTAACAACGACTCCAGCGTCGGCATCCAAGTCATGTCGATGTCCTTCGGCAGCCTCGGCGACCCGAACGGCGACGACCCCGGCGATAACGGAACCGGAGCCGACGCTCGCGCGGTCAACCAAGCGGCGGAGGCAGGCGTAGTCCCTGTAGCGGCCATAGGCAATGACGGCCGCCGGAGAGTCACCTCGGTCGGGGCGGCCGACGCCGCAATCACAGTAGGTGCAATCGACGACAAAGACAGTATCGATCGTGGCGACGACTCAATCGCATCCTACTCCAACTCAGGCCCTCGGGTTGACGACGGAGACGAAGATGACCAGGACGAGCTCAAGCCGGACGTGGTAGCACCGGGTAGCGATATGACGTCAGCAGCCCACGCCGCTTCTTCGAGTCAATTACCGGGAACACCCAAACCGCTCGCCGAAGACAGTTATATCGAGCAAAGTGGGACCAGCATGGCCTGTCCTGCGGTTGCAGGAATGGTCGCTGTGATTCTGCAGATTGGCGAAGAAGAAGGTATCTCTCTGGATCCAGACGATGTCAAGGAATTACTGCGAGAGAATTCCGAACCACGTGGCGAAGCCTCTGAACCCGACGCATCCGACACCTGGAATGAGAAGTACGGCTTCGGCATCATCGACGGTAACCGAATAATCTCAGCAATGATTGGTGGTGGCGGTGGTGGCGGGGGCAACGGGACGGAACCACCTCCCCCCGGCGATGGTGAATGGTTGGTCATCGAGCGACCGATAGAAGATTCGTGGCTCATCGAGGGCGAGACCTACACGGTTCGCGGACACATCGACGAGGACGCGGAAACCAATGGCAGCATCGAAGAGGTACAAGTAAAAATCACCTACACACACAGGCCAGAAGGCTCACCGACGCAGGAAGAAGTATTAGTCGATTGGCACCAAGCTCAAGGCACATCTAATTGGTCCAGCGATTTCAGCATCCCAGATTTCGAGGAGGATGAGATCAACGCACTGCAGATTAAGATCCAATTCCAAGCCCGCAACGAGTGGGACCAATGGAGCGATACTCAGCGTCAGAATCACGATATCGGCAGGGTGGATTTGACTCTCACCAGTCCGAGCGGACAGACATCCGTCGCAGGCGACGTGCGCTTCGAAGGTGAATACGAAACGGTCAACGGTGGCACCTTACAATGGCGCATTGGTAAGGAAGACTGGGTTGACGAGACCACCTACGCTGGCTCTGGCGGAACCACCGGTTCGTTCAACTTCAATTGGGATTCAACCGAACATCCTGATGGATCCCATCGCGTATCTCTGCGATTCATCAGCGGGGGCGAAGTGCGATCGGAAGAGGTGCGAATCACCCTCGAAATCGACAATCAACCACCCGCCCCCGACCTCATGTTCCGCAGCGGTTTGACAGTCTCCGAGTGGGGCATTCCACTTTCGGAGACTTACGTCAATTCATTCGTCGACGTCAGCGCAGAGATACGCAATGACGGCGACCAAGCGGCAATCAATGTAGTCGTCTATCTGCTGGAGGAAGGTACGCGCAAGTACGAATTGACGATTCCATCAATCGACTCTGGCAATATCGTCGAGGTCACGCTATACTGGAATCCCCTCGAAGTAGGAACACGCGAGGTCACGATTGCCCTTGACCCCGGTGACGCAATCGAAGAGATCGATGAGACGAATAACGATCAGAGCATCGACTTCGAGGTCGTTCAGCGACCCGATGGAGTCGACCTCACCTTCGCCACGGGCGCGATAACCACAACTCCGACGGTCCCACGACCGGGCGAACTCTTCCAGATCAATGCCCGCGTCGATAATCTCGGCGCAAGCACCGCCGAGCAAATCGACGCCCAACTCCACCTCCAGACCGAACGCGGCTGGGAGTTGACCTCCTCTACCACAATCCCAAGCATCGCCGGCGCCGGCTCACAAAGCGTCAACTTCGCCCTCCAAGCCGGCGACCCCGGGCCGTTCAAATTCAGAATCACCCTATCCGGCCCGATCCTCTCAGATATCGACTGGAGCAATAACCAAGTCGAGTGGACTGCACTCGTCGATAAGAGCACTGTCGCAGGCGGCCGAGGAATGAACTTCGAATCCGGCGAGACTCCTATCGAAGTCATAGAGCTCGACGGGTCTGGAATCGTCGTCGCGGCCAAGGAAGGCGGCCTATCCCTCTACAGAATGAACTCCAACCGAGGCTTGACCTCCTGCACCAACATGCTCGAAGAGACTTGGTCCGGAGACTTTGCAGCAGCAACCACAAAGGACGACATCGCTCACATCGTCTGGACTCGACGCTTCCTCGATACCAGCGGCTACCTGCAACAAACAGTCTCCTATTCGACGATTGATGCAGCCTGCCAGATGACTCCGATTCAAGACCTGATGGACCCGATTCTGCTCTCAGACGGAAAATACTGGGGAATCGACATTGATGTCAAGGGAACCGACCTGCTCATCGCGGGTTATCACAGAGACCTGCTAACCGGTGGAACCTACCAAGATCTGACCAGCATCTTCCTCTTGGAAGCAGACGCCCCGACCAGTTCAAACGATTGGCGCTTGACCCCAAATGCAATCGCTGACATAGACGTGATAGCGGGGCAGACGGACCCTGTTCAAGTTGAGTTTGGGGAGGATTACGGGCACGTGCTCTACCAATCCATGCGCAATGACACGACGGGGGTTGACAGGCTCGGCCTCTGGTACGCGCATGGCGACATCCGACACTCCTCCTGGGCCTACAAGAAGGCGGTCGGTGACGAGGCTTCGCTTGCTCAAATGAGGGTTGAAACGGTTGCTGGCGAGGACCGACTGATGGTCGCTTGGAAGGAAGGGTCGGGCCTCGATACTCGATTCATCGCTAGAATTGTTGATGATTCATTCGAGACGATTGAGAATAATTCTGTTGAGATCGATGCGCGCGGCCTCTCTCAGATTGTATTCCTTGAGACCGCGCGCGGCGTTCAGATTCTGCACGATATGGTCGGACCCGGAGGCCCTCAGGTTCAGTACGGAATGCTGAACGCCGAAGAAGGATGGATGGCGATTTCAAACAAGATTACCGATGGATGGTTGCATACTGCCAGCCGAACACCAGGTGGTGGCGAGGCTGTAATCGTACACACCTCGAGTCAGGGGTGGGTGATTCGCTCGGTAATCGATGATTCAGTTCCCGGACGGGAGACGGGAGATATCCTCGAGCAATTGCGCTTCAGCCTTGGGCTGGATAAGGGCAGTTTCAACATCCTCCTCGGCGGGGTCGCGATTGCAGTTCTTTTGCTGTGCACGATTGTTCTGGCTGTTATGTCTGGACGAGCGATTCGCTGGATGGGTGGTCGTCGGCGGACGCGCGCCGAGGGCGTAGTGATGCTCGAAGAGGATGTCGTGGATGTGATTGATGATGATGACCTTGCGGTCGAGGCTGTCGATACCTCATCTATCGTCGAGGTCGTAGAGGATGATTCTGATTCGGGTGCTTCGCGACGCGAGCGGCGGCAGCGGCGAGCGGTCGAGACTGAGATGGCCGAGATGGTTCCTCCCGCTCCCGGAACGATGCCTCCACCACCTAGCGAGGGTGTGGTTGCACAGCCTCTGCCGGCTGTTGGAGATACACCGGGATTGCCGGGATTGCCGCCGATTAATCGGCCTGTGATCTGTCCTGATTGCGCGAGTCGCTTCGAGGTCGCTTTCGACCTGAAGATGACTCGCTGTCCCATCTGCGCCCTGCGCATCGATCTGTGAGGTCGTTGCTTTGCGCAGGGTGCATCTTGCTTCGGCTTCCGAGCGGCGGTTCGCTTGGTTGAATGAGCATCTCGTAGATGTCGAGTTGAGCGCGGCTCCGCTGGTCTTCGATGAGCCAAAACCGCGCTGGGGTGCGCCGGTCGAGGAACAGGTCGAATTCACATGTGCGGCCAAGGCGGCAGCTGCCGCTCGCGAAGGGGTCGTCGCTGCCATGGTGGGGGCTGCGGAGGCTGAGGTAGTGATTGTCGCCGATACGATTGTTGCAGACCCAGACGACCCACTGATGCCAATGGGTAAGCCTGAGGATGAACAGCATGCGATGGCGATGTTGTTGCGTTTGTCTGGGAATCGCCATCGGGTCTGGTCCTCGACCGCTCTGGTGTATCCACCTGGAAGAGCGGGCGAGCATTCGCTGCATGGTGGTTGGACCGCTGATATCTGGACTGAATCTGCGGTGGTCGAGTTCGACGAGTTGAGTCAGGATAGATTGGTCGAACTCGTCAGCAGCGGCTCTTGGAAAGGCAAGGCTGGAGCCTATGATATGGGTGGAGCCGCTGGTGCCGATACGCGACTTGTCGAGGGCGAGGAAATCACGGTATTGGGGCTTGCACCCGCTGCGATTGTTGCCCTAGAGAATCTGTGAGATTCAATCCTTACGCGAGTCCCACCAATCGGGGTCTGTCTCAGCCTTCTCGACCAGCGCGCGCAGGGCCTCAAGAGTAGTCTCGTGAAGATGATGTTCGATGCCTTCGGTGTCAGTATGAGCGGTCGCCTCATCGACACCGAGAATTTGCAAAAATCGGACTATCAATCCGTGGCGCTCGCGAAGTGCGACAGCCGCGGCGCGACCCTCGTCAGTCAACACCGCGCCGCGATAACGCTCGTACTCGACGAGGCCCTCCTCATCGAGGCGCTTGAGCATCTTTGTTACCGAGGGGCGAGCTACAGCCAGAGACTCAGCGATTCGGGCGGGCTTGGCACGCCCCTCGACCAATTCCAATTCGTGCAGAACCTCGAGATAATCCTCGACGCGAACAGAATGCCGAAACGAGCGTCGAACCCCGTCAGCTTCGTGGGCAGAACGCAGAGCCTCGAGTCTGTCTTCCACCCTTTTCAGACCTCCACGAAGGTGACGCCACCATGCTTGAGTACGAATTCGCGCTGCAGTTCATTGAACCATTCCAGCATCGAGGAGGCGAATCTGACAGCCACCACCTCAGGGTCGAGCAGGAGGTCGTCCTGAATTCCCTTGAGAGTCCCCGGAGCCGCACCGCAGGAAACGCAGGCTCCGTCGAGGTCGATCACCAAAGAGAGTGCGCGAGCACCCGAGTGTTTCGTCTCGACCTCGGATTGAGCCACCAGCAATCCCCCCCCGTGCCCATCCAGAGCCGCGCGAACCGGACCCAACCTCGCCATCAGCGCGGGGATGAGATCCTCGTGCTCGCTCTCAACCAACTCCAAAAGCGAGAGCGAGCGAAGACGATCCAGCTTTGCTGGATCGTGTGCCTCAGCAATGCGCTTCTCAGACTCGGCGGTCATCAACGCCTCCACCTGAAGCCGATACGACTCGGCGAGATCATCACCCTCGGACACGATGAGCCGGTGTAGCCCCACCTACTTCTCATTGACCATGGAACAAGCACCGGAGCAGCAGCAAAACAGGCGACTTAGCCCGACCGTCTATGACGGTCGCATTCAAAAGGGGCCAATAGTCGGCAGAACCGAGGCATACTCATGGCATCTGACACACCGGTCCTCGGCATCAGCGATTTGCACGCTGGAATTGACGATACCCCGATACTGCGAGGCATCGATCTTGAGATTCCGGCTGGGGAAATCCACGCCATCATGGGAAGAAACGGTAGCGGTAAAACCACCACCGCGAACATCATCATGGGTCATCCTGACTTCGATGTCAGCGAAGGCACAGTCGAACTCGACGGCGAGGACTTACTTGAGATGGAGCCATGGGAGCGGGCCCGAGCCGGAGTCTTCCTCTCCTTCCAATATCCACAGGCCGTACCTGGACTTCAGGTGGGGAACTTCCTGCGCAAGTCTGTAGCAGCAATCAATGGAGAGGAAGCCGCGAAGGGTACCGAGTTCCGTAAGCGACTCAAGGAAGTGATGGAGGAACTCGACATCGACCGTTCATTCCTCGGTCGCTACGTCAACGATGGATTCAGCGGAGGCGAGAAGAAGCGCTTTGAGATTCTCCAATTGATGTTATTGCGACCGAAGCTCGCAATCCTCGACGAGACAGATTCTGGACTCGACATCGATGGTATCCGAACCGTCGCCAAGGGAATAAACGCGGCTGTCCGGGGAACCGATTCAAGCGCATTGATTATCACTCACTACTCGAGAATCCTCGAGCACGTCCAGCCCGACAAGGTTCACGTCCTCATCAAAGGCAGGATCGTTAAGTCTGGCGGACCGGAATTGGCTTTGGAACTCGAGGAGCGCGGTTACGAATGGCTAGAGAAAGAAGCTGAGACCGCAGCGTGAGATATTCAAGGCAGGCGACGAGTAAGCAAAATCAGAAGGTGAGAAAATGGCAGCTAAGGAAGCACGCGAGGCGGTCGGCGAATACAGGGCCGGCTGGCACGATCCAGAGAATGCGACCATCCGTTTCGATTTTGGGCTCTCCGAGCAGGTCGTTCGCGACATCTCGAATCTCAAGAACGAGCCCGAATGGATGACCGAAATCCGTGTCAAGGCTTTCCATCACTTTGAGCAGCGACCTATGCCGACCTGGGGCAATATGTCGATGCTCGAAGACATCGATTTCGACAAGGTCTGCTACTATCTCCGCTCATCCGATGCGACTGAGAAGGATTGGGAGGATGTCCCCGAAGATATCCGCAATACATTCGACAAGTTGGGGATCCCGGAGGCTGAGCAGAAGTGGCTCTCCGGAGTCACCGCCCAGTACGAGTCGGAAGCCGTCTATCACTCGATTCGAGACGACCTCGAAGAGCAGGGGGTCATCTTCCTCGATATGGATTCGGGCCTTCGCGAATACCCCGACCTCGTCAAGAAGTGGTTCTGCTCTGTCGTCCCATACCAAGACAACAAGTTCAGCGCACTCAACACTGCCGTTTGGTCGGGCGGCTCATTCATCTACGTCCCGAAGGGGGTCCACGTCGAGATGCCCGTGCAGGCATATTTCCGCATCAATGCGAAGAATATGGGCCAGTTCGAGCGCACTCTCATCATCGCCGACGAGGGCAGTAGCATCCACTACGTTGAGGGCTGTACCGCCCCGACCTACTCCACCGATTCACTACACTCCGCCGTCGTAGAGCTCATCGCTCTCCCCGGCGCGCACATTCGCTACAGCACGGTTCAGAATTGGAGCGCGAATGTCTACAATCTAGTAACAAAGCGCGGCATCGCCCACGAGAACGCCAAAATCGAGTGGGTCGATGGCAACATCGGCAGCAAGCTGACGATGAAGTATCCAGCTGTTATTCTGAAGGGCGAAGGAAGTCACGCAGAGGTGATTTCCGTCGCCTACTCCGGCGCAGGTCAACATCAGGATGCCGGAGCAAAAATCCACCACTTGGCATCGAATACCACATCGAAGATTCTCTCAAAGTCAATCTCAAAGGATGGGGGGCGTGGCTCGTATCGCGGATTAGTATCGGTCTCGCCGAAAGCAGAGAATTGCAAACTCAATGTTGTGTGTGACGCGCTAATTCTCGACGATGGATCACGCTCAGACACCTATCCAACCATGGAGGTGGCAAACCCGTCGGCGCGTTGTGAGCACGAGGCAAGCGTGTCGAAGGTGAGCGATGAGCAGTTGTTCTACCTAATGAGCCGCGGCCACTCCGAAGAAGAGTCTCTAGCAATGATTGTCAACGGATTCTTCGAACCTTTCACCCGCGAACTTCCAATGGAGTACGCCGTCGAACTGAACAAATTGATGGCACTCGAAATGGAAGGCAGCATCGGCTGATCTAGTAGGCGATAAAATGGATGCTGCGAGCCTGTACCAGAGTCTTGATGAGCCTGATAGGGCGGACCATCTGTGGCGCTATACTCCTTGGAAGCGAGTTCATCCAAGCGGTGATGTTAGCGAAATTCCGGCGACTTCGACACCTAAGTTGACGCTTTCTTGTTTGGATGCCGATGTTGCGCTTGTCGGAATCTCGATCGAGGAAGGAATCATCGGCTCGGAGGTTCTTCCGGAATCTGATGAAGTCACTTCTTCTTTCATCCGCGCCGCCGCTGGCGACTCGGTTTACACGCTGCGCGTGGAGAATAATTTCGTCGCCAGCGCTCCGATTGTTCTCGACATCGAAACGGGGGATTCGCCTTGCGCACTACATCTCTCTCTCGATGTCGGACGCCACTGCGAATTCGAACTGATTACGCAGATTAGCGGCGCTGCGCCATGGACGGGATTCCTGCGCAGTGGCCGAATCGGCAACGGTTCGATCCTCGCCGATGTGGTCATCGGCCACACCGATTCGGGAACGCTTCTGCGCGTCGATAGCATCGCCATCGGACGCGACGCGCAGGTCAAAGCAGGAACGGTTAGCTCTGGTAGCGATCGAACCAAGGCCGACCTGCGATACAAGATGGGAGAGACCGGCGGCCACCTGAATGTTCTCGGATCTATTCTCTCAGCCAATCAGATGCACCTCGACCATCACGTCGAGATTCACCACGATGCCCCCGAGACCTTCTCCCGCCTCGATTGGCACTCGGCCTGCAGTGGAAACTCGCGCACGGTTGGAACCGGAATGCTCCGAGTCGCCAAGGGCGCGAGGGGAGCCGATGCTGGACAACTCTTCCACAACCTCCTGCTATCAGAGAAGGCCGAAGCCGACTCGATTCCTGAACTCGAAGTGAGTGAGCATGATGTCGTAGGCTGCGGCCACGGCACAGCGAACGGTCCACTCGATGAAGACCAGATGTTCTACTTGGAATCGCGCGGATTAGACACGGAAGAAGCCCGAGATGCCCTCATCGCGGCCTTCCTCAATTCAACTCTGGTAGAAATGGGCAGCGATGCTCTCCACCACTGGTTGGCCGAGCATCTGCAAGATGAATTGGCTGACCTCAATGCGTGAGCAAGAATACCCGAGGCGAGGCTCGCTTTAGCAAGTGATTTGGGCTTAGCGCGGCCGAGGCGAAGCGTGGACCACGATCATTGCGCCGCGATTCGTTGTGAGTGCGGCTTCAAGGGCGCAGCGATTCCGATGCGACAACACATGGAATGCCCGATGTGCAGACGTGTTGTCGAAGCCTGTTGTGAGGGCGTCCCCGACTATTCTTGAATTGCACGTTACTCAACCGGAGCGGTCGCGATAACTTGAGAGCAGTGCGGTCATCAGTACTCCCGCTCCGATTCCGAAAGCGAGGCCTTGGTCTGCCATCGTCGAGCCTGCCAAATCTCGGAAGGTGAAGCCCATCACCGTACACATCGGCACGATGAATATAGCGAATCGGCGGGCTCGTTGAGCAGGCGTGGGAGCCAAACCCATCGGCCGCAATGTGATCGAGCCCGCCTTCACTAAAACTTGCCAATCAACTGCCTCTGCCCCAATTCGCAAGCGCTGGAGAACCGCGGGTCGGATTCCCGGGTCCGCCGAAGCCTCGTGCATAATCTCGCCGCGACCAGTAACCACGCGGACCCGTTGCAAACTCGACCGAATCCCCAACAATCGCTCGGTCGCCCCAGCAGCCGCCGCAGCGTCTAGCCCGTGCATATCGAAGGTTAGAACACCACGCTCGCGGCGCACTCGTTGTTCGACATCCCAAGCCCCATCGGTCTCTTCGGAAAGATATGACATCTCTGCGCGCAAAGCATCGCCTTCCGCTGCGCGCGCCGCCGCACGTGTATCGCCCTTCTCAGC
>CAYFHB010000013.1:0-19237 GCA_964342705.1 uncultured Candidatus Poseidoniales archaeon | reverse complement strand
CCTTTCGCCGCACAGCGCCTCACTCGGAGTCACGGTCGTACGGTACGATATTCTGCCATTCCGAGGCATCGGAGCGAGCCACGATCGCCTCGACCCAATCGGAATCCGAGCAATTGAACACCTCGTGTGGCAATCCTGGCTCGATGTAGAACATATCACCTGCGCTGTGAACGACGGACTGCCTGCAACCCGGTCCGAACTCGTGTCGGACCGAACCCTTGAGTAGGAAAACCATGACATCGAAATCGACATGGATGTGGGCAGCGGCGACCCCCCCTGGAGGGATGAAGGCCTTGTTCATCGACAACTTCGTCGCTGGCGTATTCTTCCCAGATAATCCAGCTCCATACTCGATATTATTCCATCCACGAACCCTATCGATATCTCTCAATCCATGTATTCCGCCGGCATCCTCGACATATTTCGATAGGTCAACCTGTTCGCCTGTAAGACTCAACTCCTCTTCGCCCATGAACTTCGCCGGACCACTCTCGGTTGCCCCATATTTTCAACCCATTCCAGGCGGCTATTCCGCACACTGAGCCCGAATAGCAGCCCCGACCCGTCGGTCAACGCTAAAAGGGGGAGGCGAGTCGCCCGCCTCGCTGAGGGTCTCTGAATGACTGCTAGAACCGACATCTGTACCTCGTCCGGTCTTCCTCTTGTCGAGAACAAGAGTACTGCCTTCCCATGCCCAGAGTGTGGAGCAGCAATCGGTCGCAGCGAGCGATGCCGAGTCCAGGCGGTCAAGTACGTCTGCCCTTCATGCACATTCGAGGGGCCCTGATTCCTCGGGAGTTGTTCAATATGGGACATGTCGTTGTCAAGTACAAGGTCACAATCGACCAGCCTGAGGATGGAAGCCCCGATTACGAGGGAATCGCAGCCACTATCTCCTCGATGGAGGAGGTTCAAGCCTGCGAGATTAAGCCTCTCGCATTCGGTATGATGTTCATCGAGGTTCAAGCGGTTCTTGGCGAGGGTGAAGGCATCGTAGATGGCTTCGAAACCAAGGTTCGTGCCGTAAACGATCACGTGGGTCAGATAGAGGCCCTAGAGATGGGGCGTCTGTGAATCAGACTCCTTCTCTCTAGTCATCATCTCGTACCGTTACGAGTTCAGTGCAACCAAGCACCGGTTCCGAGGGTAATGCTCGCTCGCAAACTCAGTAGTGGTCGAGTGGTGAACGCATGAATTCGCGCATCAATACCGTCGCGTAAGTCCCCGGTGGCAGGGTGAAGCGTAGTCTTAGGTCGGCTCCTTCTGGATTCCATCGCTCACCCTCTAGCGGCCCCTCATCCCAGCGAGGCGAGGATGATTCCTCTGGAAGAACAGCAGCCTCTTCCACACTGAAATCTCGGAAGACGACACTCAGTGGCCGTCGAGTTCCGCTGGTCGTCAGATTAGGAATACGCTTGACACGCCATTCGATATCAGCTAATTCGGTGACATCCAATGCAGCCGACTCGACGATTCCCGGCTCGCCCTCAGCTAACTTGGCATCCTGCCCGGGCAGAGGTCCGGTCACAGCCAATCGGCCGAGCCGACAATTCCGCCTGCAACGATCGAGATTGGTCGCCGTCACCAGCGCCATCTTCGATACATCGATTCGACCACTCGCCTGAACCGGCGCAACGAGGTCGCCGAGTTCAGGCTCCAACAAGTCCAGCCCAGCCTCCAGCCGACCAGCCAAAGAATGGTTGAATGCCAGTGATTGCAATGAGTGAATCATCAGCAATTGCAAGGAAGGTGGCAGAGCGCGGAAGGCCTTGACATGGTCTTCGGAATCCTTCAAAAGCGCCTCCAAGATGCTTTTTTCGTAACCTAAGTGACCGGGTGCTGCCTCTAGACAAATTGCGGGATCCTTAGTATCGACCCACATCTGACGGAAGGCTGCGACATCCTCGGTCATCTTTGAGCCTGGCATCCCCAAATACAGGTCAACTGCTCTCTCAAAATCTCCCTCAACCACCGCACGCCCAACCTCGGGCGTGACCGGTCTAGTTGCACCAAACCTCTGAGGTCCAATCCAATTCGGGAAGGCGTCATCGCCTATACGCTGAGCCATGCCGTCGCGTATCTCCAAGACTCGTCGCATCGCTTCCTTCGCATCGAGTGGTGAGCCATCCTCATCGCAACAACCACGCACAGTAATGGTGAAGCGGTTGCCATCGTGATCACTCATCCCCACCTTCTGGTGGGTTCGGCCGAGGATTTCGAGCTCCGAATCAGGAATCTCGACAGCCTCGACCTTTTTGCGCGGTGCGTCTATCACCAGCAATTGTGTCGTCACCGCGCGCTTATCCTTCAATCCAGAAGAGAAAATCCGATTACGGTTGATTCCACATGCTCCAGCCAACCGACGCAGAAATCGATTGGTCTCCCAATTGTGAAGGGTCGCCCTCACCACAGTGAAGCGACCCTTATTGTCGAGTGCAGGAGTCCTCGACACCTCCTCAACTCGGAAGTCTTCGATGCGAACCTTGAGCAGCCCACCGATTCCAGGCCCTTCGAAAGCCCACCCATGAAGACCTAGGTGTTGTTCGATTTGCCGCGAATCACGAGAATCGAAGCTGGCTTGAGCCAAATTTCCACCGCCCTCAGTTGGAGAGGTCGGCGAACTCCTTCGCAATTGCCGAGCAGAGATCCTTGAGTATCTTGTCAGCCTTCGCTCCCTTCTTGACGCGGACGTACAATTCCGGCTCGTCTAGGTCGGGGTGTCCGGTGAAGTAATTCGCGTACTCTACCTTGTCATTGTCGTTCAGACGGGATCTGAACATCTGCAGGGTTGAGTGATCCTCCCCTGTGAGGCGCAATCGGATCTCAGACCCCTCGTTCTTGAGCACCTTTACTGGCATGGACGAGCGCGCGACCGGCCTCCCCCTTTTGAGGCCTTTCATCAGATTGCTGGACCCTAAGGGTCCAATACACTGTTTGAATTATGTAGCGGTTGGTGATGGGAGCCCCGATGCTCGACGCTGCTCCGCTCGAGAATCGCATCGCTGCCGCCTTCGAAAAGGCGGCTCTGGGAATCGTGGTCGCGAGTCTTCTATTGACAATCGCGACCGGCCTCGCTCTGCATCCATTGCCGGAGTTCCAGACCGATCTCTCGGCATTTTCTCCAGAGACCGAGGCCGACGGTGCGATTGAGCGGATGGAGCGGGTGATGCCACCCTCACCGCACCGAGTTTACGTACACATCGAACCGACGCAGGAAGGTGCGAATGTGCTGGAGTATGGAGCATTGGTTCAATTGCAGGCTGATTTGGCCACGGTTGATGCACTTTCAGCGGTCAATGGAGACTTTGTCACTGCCCATATCAATGTGGCTCAAATTCTACAAGTTTCCCTCGATGAGCGCGATGAACAAAGCCGCAGTCTTTCAGACTTCAATAATTGGGAAGAATTGCTGGAAGCAGTTGTCACCGATGAGGAATGTACCGATGCGATCGGTGATGACCGAGCGATTGCAACAGCTTCCTTCGCTCGCTCGGTGATGTTACACGAGGATTTTGACCACGAGCCGATTTGCGCTTGGCTGGAAAATGGCCACGAAGGCGATCCGACTCCGACCGCTTCTAGCACGATGTGGGTCATTGAGATATCAGGCGATCTCGATGCAGATGACCGTTTACAGAAGGCAGTACAACTGCGCGGTCTACTTGAGAAGCTTGCCTCAGCAGATGACTCGGCCCTTTCTTACGGCGTCGTCTCGGATGATTTGGTCAGCAACGACATCAACGAGTCGACGCTCGACAATCTCGTCTGGCTTCTTCTGCTCTCAATTCTCGTCGTCGTCCTCGTTCTAGCAATCGCTTTCCGCTCGGCAATGATGGTCGCAGCCCCGCTTCTGGGACTCTCCGCCGCTCTGGTCTGGACCTACGGCACCATGTCTCTGCTCGGCTCGGAATTCTCAATCCTTGAAGTCGCCGTCGCTCCGGTTGTTCTCGGTCTTGGCATCGATTACTCAATCCATCTACAACGTGGTTACGAAGGAGCGAGGGAGAAATCTGCGACTCCCGCCCTAGCGTGGGTGCGCTCATTCTCAACCCTCAGGCTCGCACTGACTCTTTCCGTAGTCACCACCGCATTCGCTTTCCTCGCCAACTTCCTCTCCCCTCTCCCCCCGCTCAAGGCCTTTGGAGTGACCTTGGCTCTAGGTGTGGTTTCGGCATTCGTCGCTAGCACGGTTACGGTGGGCGCTTTGCACGTGGTTGTAGAGAAGACCACCGGCAACGGTGGCCGCCGTTCGCTGCAGATGGATCTCTTCGCGAACAGGGCCACCGAGTTCCAGCGCCGCCACACGGCAATAGTTCTGCTAGCAGTGGCGGGACTGACCCTGTCTTCAGTCGTGATTTCTGTCGGCCAACTCGATACCAAATTCGAGTTGACCGATTTCCTAGGTGAAGAGATGGAGGTCATCGATGTCAGAAATTCGATGTACGAATCATATGAGGTCGAGTCTCTCAAATCTGTAGATATGATTGTCGAACCCTCGTCTGGCATGGACGCATTGACAGGAGAGCGGGACCTTCTGAAAGAACTCGAACGGCTCGATAATCGCCTTGCTTGGACCACGAATGTGGTCACGCCCGAAGGAACCGATACGGCAAGACCGTCCTACGATGGAATCTACCCAATTCTACGTGATGCCATTGAGGCGGACGAGAGTTTCGGTGAGACCTACCACATCGGTGTTTTCGACGGAGCAGTGGGCGTTACTGATGGGTTTTCCGAGGGCGACTTGGCACTCGCTGTGGCGTCATTGTTGGCGAACGATACCATCGGTGAGCCGATTCGCGGACAGACCTGGGGCGAGCGTACGGAGATGCACGTGGCTCTGACCAAGGATGGGAATGCACTGCGATTCCTGCGGATGCGAGTCGATGTCACAGCTCAGAATAGTGAGGAGGCCGCTGGATTGGCTGAGCAATTCAAGGAATTCGAGCGTGACTTGGAATCTGCGACTGGGGCTCGAGTCCATCTCAGCGGCGATCTTATTCTAGTTCACAACGTGCTCTCAGGACTGGTGCTTTCACAGATTGAATCGACCGCTTTCAGCCTTGGAGTCTCACTCATCGTGCTGGTGGCTCTAACCAGACGAATTGGCCCTTCACTAGTCGTGATTCTGCCAGTTGGGCTTGCCGGAACTTGGGTGGTCGGTGCGATGGCTGTGCTAGACATCAATTGGAATGTCCTGACGGTGATGATCACCGCTTTGACGATTGGATTGGGTATCGATTACTCGATTCACGTCTGGCGGCGATTTGAGGCGAATCGTGATTCCGGGATGGGTACTTGGGCTGCGATGCGCAATATGTATGCGACGACCGGCGCATCGCTGATCATGTCTGCTGGGACGACTATCTGCGGATTCATGGTGCTGCTGCTCTCGCCGGTTCCAGTCATCAAGGACTTCGGACTGGTCAGTTCGATTTCCGTTGCCTTCTCGCTTTTGCTGGCCTTGCTTGTTCTACCGGGCTTGCTCGCCGCCGAGGTTCGCACTTTGAACGAAAATTGAGGACTTGGGCTCGTTCTCTAGACCTCATTCTGCAGCGCGTTCGATTGCCGAAGATACGCGCTGCATATCCAATCCCTGTTCGCGCGCAACGAGGGCAAGTGCCATCCACAGCGTGACGGGACCAAGGGCACGCCTCTTGCGTTGGGCGCGGCGTACGACCTCCTTGTTCTCGAGTCCTGACTCGCGCGCAATGAGGTCAATCAGTACCGGAATGCTGTTCTCGGCGCGGTCGACGGGATGGGCTTGGCGAAGGTTCTGACCGCTTTGTGATGCGGGAGTTTGAGCACTTACCACAGGACGTGTGAAGCTTGCTGAATCCTCCTTTTCGGCAGCGGCTTCCGGCTGCCGCTGTCCTACCTGAGGCTGTGAGAATGATTCTGTTGAAATCGACTCAGTTCGAGGTTTGGTGACCGGGCTGGCATCACAAGCGGGTGGGTCGAGCATCCTTCGTGTGATGGGCCGCCAGCCCAGACCTGGAATCACCAATTCGACACCGGGTGCTAGGTTCAGATGCCCCTCATCTTGGGATAACCAACCCTTCTCTCCTAGAGCGTCGACTACCCTCTCAGCTTCCTGCGGTGAGAACCATTGCATCTCCAGAGACCAGAGACGGACAACATCGGCGCGGGGAATGCCTGTAGGGTCCGCACCGTCAAAGACGGTGTAGAGCAATCGCGCTATGTCGGTATGCTCGCTCATGTCGCGCCTCCTGTCCTACTGCGGGCGGCGTTCGGCTTGAGGCTTACCCGGTTGCTTGATGCTTCGGCTGTTGTGATTCGATTCCTCGTGTACTGTGTTGGAGAACGCGTAGACATTTGGTTGAAGAAGCACCGCACGCTCCGGCCCCTCCGAAATGGCCCGAGATTACATCGCTCGCGACCCCAAAACAGGGCGTCCGATCAATCAACGTCGGCGGACGAAACAGGTTGATATCCGCTCGATGTTGCCTGCAGGTGGGGTCTGGCAACGCATCCCGCGCAGGGACATCTTACCCCTTGCTTCAGGCGAGGTGAAGATGGTAGAGATTCCTCGATCTGATGGTGGAGGGTTGGCTCGCCGGATCGATGCGATACTGGCTTTGAATCGAGTTCTGCCTGCGAGCGTCCCGGCAGCACATGAAGCGCTGTGCGAGGCGCTCGACGATGACGAAGGCGTAATCAGAATCGCTGCACTGCAAGCTATTCCCTCGTTTGCAATCAAGAAGCATGACGACCTATTCATATTCCTCTCAGACAGGCTGCTCGAAGATGACCAACACGTGCGAAGAGCAGCCCGCGAATGCCTGCGCAAAGTTGCACCCGTCTTCCCATCCGGGTGCGAAGAGATTCTCCGCCGAGAATTGCGCGACGCCCGCAAACAGCACCGAGACGATGCATTCGCGACCCTCAAAGAGACAGCGCAGAATTGGACCGAGACTGGTTGCCTCCACATCGACGAACTGATTCGCGAGGAAGATGTTGACCTGCGCCGCAGGGCCGCCAAGATTCTTCGTACGATTACGGTCAAGGGCGGCGCGACCGGATGGGACCTAATCTCATGGTCGCTGCAAGACGAGGACGCACATGTCAGACGCGCGGCATCCGCCTGCTTGCCAACCCTCGCGAATGTCGAGTCGCGCGTAGCGACAATACTCGTCGAATCAGCGATGTTCGACGAGGATAATGGCGTTCGCAAGAATGTCATTCGCACCCTCAAGACGCTAGACATGCAGAGCCCTCGTGTCGCTCAACTCATCCAAGAAGGTGCACGCGACAGAGACCCAGATATGCGCAAAGCCTGCATCGAACAACTCTCAATCATCCTCACTGGAGATAGACTTCGCGAGGTTGCAGCAGAATTACATCGCCAAGAAACCCGTCCAGACCTACGAAAGAGGCTCGAGAGGTTAGCCCGCGATGTCGATTGGGAAGGAAGCGAGGCCGAGAAGAACCGAGCGCTGGCTCCACTCGACAAAATTCCAGAAGACGATTCCAATGTCGAATTCCCTGCCCCGATTGAACCCGGCAAAGACACAGTCACACAAACCACGAAGGGGCAGGGTGCATCGCTGCACGGTGGGAAGGAAGCAACGCCAGAGAGTCCAGCAAAACCAGCCGTGAAATCCGACCTAAATTCGGAAAAACCCTTCGATCAATACGAATCACTAGGGTTTTCAGAAGAAGAATTTGACGAGGAGTTCGATTAGCCCTAGGCAAATCACACCCTCGAATAACCATAGATTCCCCCTTCACAAACACTTCACACCACGTAGTGGTGAGTCCGAGCCCATCCGTGAAGGTCATAAACGGGTGTCAGGTCGGCGGGCCGCGAGGAATGAAGATGAGCGAGACTTTTGACGAGAAGCTCGAGCAGTTCGAGCGGCTCTGGGACGGCGTTACGCCGAAGGGGATCAACCGTACAAAATCCCTGAAGTTCCGCCAATACATGCGCCAACACGTGCTACAGAAGTACCACAAGAGGCGTAAGGAACAATTCTCGAGTGCTGACAAGGGACACTACAACCACAGCTTCTCGAGCAAGGATCAGTATCTCACTAAGGAGAACTGCCGAAAGTACTGGATGGGCGAGCTGCAGAAGGAAATCAGCGACTCTGAATCCTTCTGAGGCGATTCAAATGAGCCCTGCCGCCAAGGCATTCACAGATTGGGACCTTGATGAGCAGATCGCGTCAGCCTTGGCTGGCAAGGGATGGACTACTCCGACCGAGATTCAAGTCGAGGCTATCCCCATCGCTCGCCAAGGTCGAGATGTCGTCGGTCAGGCTCGCACGGGCAGCGGGAAGACCGCTGCCTTCGGAATTCCAATCATCGAGAATTGCGAGCCTACTGGAACTCCGCAAGCCATTGTTTTGTGCCCAACACGCGAACTTGCTGTGCAAGTCGCAGAAGAGATTTCTTGGGTTCAGGGTGAATCAGGACTTGCAATTCAGACCGTTTACGGCGGCACCGATATCGAGAAGCAAGCTAAGGAACTGGATGCTGGTGCCGATATCATCGTTGGAACTCCCGGCCGCGTCATCGACATGTCGAAGCGCGGTCACCTGAAGTTGGCCGAAATATCTCACTTCTGCTTGGATGAGGCCGACCGCATGCTCGACATGGGATTCTTCCCAGACGTGCTTTGGATCTTCGAGAAGATGCCCGCACGCGACCAGACTCTCCTCTTCAGCGCGACCTTCCCACAGGAAGTTCTCGACGCGGCTGAGGAATTCATGCACGACCCCGTATTCGTGATGAGTGATGATTTGGAAGTCGAAGTTCCTGAGATCGACCAATTCGCTGTGAGGATTGGGCGAGGAAACAAACTCTGGGTTCTCGGCCGACTCATCGCCAATATGAACGATGAGGATCAGATGTTGGTTTTCACCAATACCAAGCGCATGGTCGAATTGCTCGAGGAGCGCTTGGGCAAATTCGGCATGAAGGCAACCGGAATGCACGGCGATAAGGCACAGAACCGCCGTGAGAAGATTCTCGACTCGCTGCGCGAAGGCAAGACCAAGATCGTCGTCGCCACCGATGTCGCCGCGCGAGGAATCGATGTAGACGGAATCACCTACGTCGTCAATTATGACTTGCCTGACGATACCGAATCCTACGTCCACCGCATCGGCCGAACCGGCCGAATGGGGCGCTCAGGACAGGCTTGGTCGCTAGTCTCAAAGGAAGACGTGGGCGCACTGGACAAGATTTCCAATACTTGGAATCTCGACATTCCATACGTCGAGGCGCCCGAACTCCCAGAGGGAATGAGTCGTGACCCCGTCCGAAAGCGCGAGGATTGGTCCGAGGTCACCGACCCGTTCGGTATGGTCAGCGTGGCTCTCGAAGTGGGCAGCGGCAAAGCGACCAAGCGGGCGCTGGCAGATTGGATTGTCGGCGAAGCGCGCATTCCCGAAATCGCATTGGGCGAGATTTCGATGGAGGATGACTCATCCACCGTTCAGATTCACGTCGACAAGGCGGCTTACGTCATCGACGTCATCAAGAAGCGTGAATTCGACGGAAATTCGTTGAATCCCACGATCATCGGAGCATGAGGTGAACCGGTATGGCTGTCATCAGCCGCTCAAATCTGACCTGCCCAAAGTGTGGTCACATTGCATCGCTCGAAATGCCCGCTGACCAGTGCATCTTCTTCCACGAATGCGCCGGCTGCGAGACGGTGCTGCGTCCCAAGGAAGGTGATTGCTGCGTCTTCTGCTCCTACGGTGACGTCGCCTGCCCACCGATTCAAGCCGGCGACGATTGCCCACCCGCGGTTAACGAAACACCTGCACGTCGCCTTGATCTCCTCGGATTCTTCTGCCCAGTTCCCGTTCACGAAACACGCAAGGCATTGCGCGAGATGGAGGTAGGTCAAATCATCGAAGTAATCGGTGACGACCCCGAAACCCTGCACGACATGCCTGCACTGTGCGATAGAATCGGGGTCGAACTCATCAGCGTCGAAGAGGACACCGGCGAGTACACATTCAGAATCCGCCGCTGAATCCTGCCATCAGTTGGGTTCTTGACCGCCGGACATTCCCAATGGTCTGATGGTGGTCCCGAATCGACCGATCGACCTAATCGAGAAGATGGATGTTCCAGCGGATGCGCGCCTACCAACCGCCTTCGGAGAATTCCGCATCCGTGTCTTCCACGAGGACAACACGGGACTCGACCATGTGGCCCTCACCCTCGGCGATATGCAAGGCCCAGACCCCGTACTCGTGCGTGTTCACTCAGAGTGTTTGACTGGGGACGCCTTCGGCAGCCTACGCTGCGATTGTGGCCCTCAACTCGACACCGCTCTGCAAAGAATCCAGGAACGCGGATGGGGTTGTCTCGTCTATCTGCGTCAAGAGGGCCGCGGTATCGGCCTTCATGCTAAGATCCAAGCCTACAATCTGCAAGACCAAGGTGCTGACACCCTCGATGCCAACCTCATTCTTGGCCACCCTGCCGATGCACGTGACTACAAAATCGCAGCCGAGATTCTACGCGCGGTCGGCATCGACCGCGTCTGCCTATTGACGAATAACCCAGACAAGGCGATCCAACTGTCCGAACTCGGCATCTCAGTCCAAGAACGCATGCCGCTCGTCGCGGGAGTAAGCGACGATAATCGCGAATACCTCGTTACCAAAGCTGAGCGCATGGGGCACGCACTCAGCGGCGAGGACTTCGACTGAACCTCACTACCTACCCAAGTCGTACTCAATCTAAGATGGGGCCGTGGCCGGGACTTGAACCCGGGCCGGCGGGACCACAACCCACCGTGCTAACCGCTACACTACCACAGCCGTGTGCAAACGGCCCACCGACAGACCGTATTTCAAGCGTTCCGCGCGGCGAGGCGGTAGACCTCGCGCAAGAGCCATGTAGACACCTGTGACCAACGGATTGAAGCGCTGCTCTCCGCCGTTGCAACACAATGAGCCGAGCGGTCGCTACCAGCACGAGTCTGGTTTTACTCGCGACGCTCGCGATTCTTGCACCCTTGACGAGTGCTGACACTGTCATCGAATCGGAGAGAATAGAATTATTGGAAGCAGGCGCATTCGATGACCCCGGAGCTTGGGATATCTCTTCGTTAAGTGGGTTCAGTGCAGACCCAGCAGAGCACAGCCTTGGCATGGTAGCGGATGATGAATTATCGTTCACACACGAACGTCCTGACAATTTCCAGACTCACACCGCTTGGGCGAGTTACAGCCCTACGAATTCGAATTCCTCAGTTGGCGCACCCGATGGTTACTACACCTGGTCAAAGGGTCCGGATATCTCACTCTCCGGTTATGCCTTCGATGGACTGCATGCGCGGGAGATAGCAAATGTGTCGATGGTCCTACACATCTCGGTTCCCGATGCTCTGCCGAGCGATGAAATTCGGATTACCATCGAGGCGAATGGCCCCGAGAGGCTTGTGAGGACCATCGCTCGAACCTTCGGCCCAGTAAATCGGATGACTACGCCGATGATTGAGAATATGGATAGTCTGCAGGAGTGGACTTGGAGCGATCTGGCAGATTCGACGGTGATTGTGGATTATGTCTCGGATGGTGCGCCTGATGATTCCGAGGTGCGTGTTGATGCAGTAGGCATCCGTGTCAAGTATCACCAGCCTTGGTACTCATTTGAGACCGTCAAGGCGATTCACGAAATCTCTGGACAGAACATGCCGGTGCTCGATTTCGGGCCTTATGATGGAGAAACGACTGGACTCCTTGTCGAGGATTGCGGCCTGACGCCCGAGGAGGGGACTCAAGGAGTTTGGAACTTCGAAGTCGAAGTTCCGTACGATCAGGAGCTCGGGCGGATTCATGTCTTTGGCACGGGAAATCACACCATCGAGACGATGGCTGAATCCGATGATGATGCTGAGATGTACACCGAATACGTCTCCGGTGCTTTGCTGGATTCGCGCGATGTCTCCCAATCCGTTCGAATCACCATTCTCGACGGTTGCGTCGAGATGGCGAGAATCGATGTGAACGACCCTCAATTGGTAGTTGTCGGTTCGGTTGCTGGTGCTGTGGATGGCCTCACCACGGGTTACAGCACTGTCCGCTTCGCGATCGGTAATACTCTGGTGAACCAAGTGGATATCTCATTGGGTGAATTCTCCTTCACAGTTCCCATCGGTCATGCCCTACCGAGCAGTGCGGATGGATTGACTGTTGGGGTTGCAGCTCGTTTCCAGTGGTCCTCTGATGGCATTGCTGAGACCACTGTTGTTCATATCGACTCGATGTCCATCGAGGGTGGATATCATCTCGAATGGGACCGAGATGTGACCTGTTCGGCGCCGTCAAATCTGGAATTGATTGAGGACGGCGGCGGGCACCTTCTGGCGATGGCCAGTAGGTGCGAGGATGACCGAACCGCGTGGGAGGATCTGCAGGTTCTGGCTACCACCGATTCGACCGATATCCTAGAGGTATCAGCTCAGGGAGGAGACATCAGAATCCAACCAATCGCCGATGCGAGCGGTGAGGCTCGCATCGATGTCGAAGTGATTGACGATGCTGGAAATTCCTGGCTGGGTGCATTCCAAGTGTCAATTGCAGAAATCGCTGATGCTCCGAGCATCGATGGACTTCCTGTCTCAACCTACATCAATCTCGGACAGACGAGGGTAATCGACCTTGAGATCAGCGACCCTGATTCCGAGGAATTGGCAATCTCGACTTCTCGCTCGTGGGCGACGATCGACCCTGCGGGCGACCTCATCCTGACACCGGTAGAACCCGGCATCCATTCGGTCGAAATAACCGTCAACGATGGAAATTTCACAGTCAGCCAGAGCATCGAGGTCATCGTAACCGCACAGCCGGATTTGACCATCGAGAATATCGAGGTCTGGAAGGGTTCTACCTCGCTCGATTCGGTAGATGAGGGCGACGTCGTGCAACTCAAGGTCTACGTTCGAAATGAAGGACGCGGGGTCGCGGACGCCGTCGATGTGCGATGCTGGGTCGATGGGATGCTAATCGGTTCGACGATGATAGACAGCATCGCACCAGGCGGTCTGGCGATTGGAACCTGCGATACCCAGATCACCAATAGCGGCTCCGTCATTATTCGAGCTATGGTCGACGGTACCGCCAACATAGAGGAGTCGAACGAGGAGAATAACGAGATAATCATCTCGATCGATTCCGAAGAAAGGGACCGCGGTGACGGCGGTTCGGGCGGTGTCGACCGCGGTCCGGCCATCATAGTGGCATCAATTGGCGTTATTGCAATCTCATTAGCAGCCTTGCAATTGAGTCCCGGACGCGTACGCAAGCCCTACCGCAAGCGTTGAGCAGGCACCTCCACAAAGCTCGCCACAATGTGATGGTGTTGTGTGTGTCGTGTTCTTTGTTGGATGTTGCACAGAGTTCAATCTCTGAATTACACCCCATTCGCGGTTCCGTTCGGCTGATAAACGTCGAAAATCGGGGAATGGTTATACCCAAAACGAGGCCCAAACCGACCTACCGCGCTCGCGTGTCGGGCCGGTGGTGTGTGTTCGCGATGATGAAGCTGAAGGTCCGTATCGAGACGGATGAGTGGATCTACGAAGAGCATGAGATGCAGTAATCTCAGTCTCTTGACCAGGTCTGCGGATAGATTCCTGCCTGCATCAGAACGACCTTTGGTCGAGCCACTTCACCGTGTTCCATCGAGGCTATCTTTGACGTTGCAGAGTTGGTTTCGGCAAGTGCCACAGCCTCTCCCTTCAAGCTCTCAAGGACAACCAAGTCCCCTCTCTCAATGCCTTCGTCCAGACTGACGACGCCGGGCCGCGCCAGTGCTGCCCCGTGGGAAATCGCTGCTGCTGCGCCGTCTTTGACGACGATGCGAGGGAGGTGGCTGAGGATGGATTCGACAGGAGCGATGAGACGGCGCAGTGCGCGGTCGTCCTCATGCTCGCGCCAGAGGAAGACTGCGTCGGTCAATTGCTGCATAGAACAAGCGTGTGATTGGTCGAAAGAACCGGTTTTGTCACGGTGGAGTTCTAGGAGTTCACAAGTTGTGTCGAGGAGGAGTCCGATATCGCGGGCAAGGGTTCGGATGTAGGTTCCCGCGTTGCAAGTAATCGTAAGGGCTGCGAGTCGATTCTCCTGCTCGGTTTCAATCAACGGCATCTCGTGGATGAGGCGTGTACGGACGCGTACCTTGACCGCTGATTCTAGCGGAGGAACGTTGTAGATCTCGCCGGTCAGGCTGTCGAGGGTTTCGGCGAGTTCCTCTTCCCTGACCTCTCTACCGAATCTGAGGAGGGCGAGGTAGCGCTTGTCTCCGGTTAGGACCATTTCTGTGAGTCGGGTCGCCTTACCGCAGAGCATCGTCAGAAGGCCGGTAGCGAATGGGTCAAGGGTTCCGCCGTGGCCGAGACGTTGGATTCCTAGCATCTCTCTGGCCCACGCGGTGAGTTGGTGACTGGTCGGACCGCGTGGCTTGTCGACGAGGATGACTCCAGCGTCGAGCAAACTTTCGATGTTGCGTTCGGTGGGATTTCCACCGTACTTAGGGTCAGTGGTGGCATTATCGTCGAGGATCAACAAATGTTCACTCTCCATTCAGTTCACCGTGGACGATTGCGAATACCTGTTCGGCGCTCAAATCGTTTGCGTCGACGATTAGATTGTACGGTGTCATGTCGTCGAGGTCGATATCGTAGAGCATTCGGTATCGCTCCTTGTCAGCACTCTGCCGTGCGCTGGACTCAGCTAGTCGCTGGGCGAAATCTCCGCCCTCTCGCGCCTGAACTCTGAGGGCTCTCTCCTCATCGGAGGTTTCGATCCAGACCCGCAAACAATCCAGTTTGAGTTGGTAAGCCCACCATCCTGAGAGGCGACTCTCGAGAATCTCTGGCCCATTCTCACGGGTCATCGCCGCTCGCAGCAAATCGTCAAGTGAGCGGTCGACGTCCAAGTCAGTTTTGCACAATTCGCTAAATTCACCGACGCTGAGTCCGCGCCGAGCGGCTTCAGCACGAAACACATCGCCCCCATTCAGAGAATCCCAGCCGGTGGCCTCTCGAATCTTACCGACTAGCGTAGAGGTCCCACTTCCTGGCGCTCCGCTGATTGTGATGCGTACCAATCGCTCATCTCCACTCGTTGCGGCAGACCGTACATCGCAATCGGCCTGAACTAGTCCTGCTTACCATAGTCGATGTGCAGTCAGGGCAAGCAGTTCCAACCTTCGGCGGTGCCGCGTGGACATTTCCGCCTGCTCTCTTCGACTCACTCGACTCTCCGGTTTGACCTCGCTTTCTCGGGCCATCCCTACTTCGGCGCTGACCGCGACGGGTGGTTACGGAGGTTTTCTTCTTCTCATCTTGTAGAAGGTGGAGAAGCGGCTCAGGAATCGGGTCGCCGCTTAGAATCAAAGGATGGCGACCCATTCGAATAATCTTGATGTGGCGATCGATGATTCGTCCGAGTGGAGCGCTCATCGCGATGTAGGTGACAATCCAAGCTGGGAAAATCCAGAACACTCGATCCATCATATCCCACATCGGCGCCCACGGCAGACTGACGTAACTAACTCTGAATTCAAGGGCTGATTGCTCCATCCAACTAAACAGAGCGATGATGAAGACGATTGTGAACATCATCGGTTTGAACATCGCCGATTGCATTTGCAGCGTATCTGGCATCATCTCCATCTGCAATCGGCGCATCTTGTCAGCACGAGCAGTGTCTCGCTCAATCTGGGCTTCTTGCAATTGCTTGCGAATCTGCTTATTCCGATGATTGAGGTGGATTTGTGTCAGTGGATCCATGAAGACACCACGAATCGCTGTATTGATGACCATGAGCGATGAACCAACTAATGCAACCGCTGGAATGAACCATACGTCGTGGAAGGGAATCGCTGGCTCGATCAAAGTTGAAGCCACGCTAGCCATTGCTGGTCGCAGACCGGGAATGAGATAGATGGCGAACATAAGACCCATCATCGCCATCATCGGCACCATCATGCCGGCCATGGCCTGATTCTGGGCATCGCTGGGTCCAGCCTGCGCTGCCATGGTGCTCTCGCTCCATCGGCCTCAATTGAAACATTCGGCTCGGCTCACATGAAATGTGAGCCGTAATTCACCCGATGTTTACAGACGAGCATCGGATATTCAACTGAATTGGAAGCTGCAGGTCTCGCAGGATGAGGATCCGACCGCAGCCTCAGTACCGCATACGGGGCAGACATCAGGAGTAGGTGGAGCAGCCTCCTCGGCTTCCTCTTCGACATCGTCTGTTTCCAAGTCATCAGTAGATTCCTCCTCGCTCTCTTCGGAATCACTTGAATGAACCTGTGGTATTGAGAAGTCGACAGGTTCGTCGTCAGACGCTTCTTCCTCAGCCTCGACGACCTCATCCGATGTGTCTTCTGCCTCTTCCTCCGCCTCATCTTCATCCTCATCAGACTCACTCGAGGGCTCAGCCTCACGAACCGGCGGCTCAGGCAATGAGCGGGTCGCTTCATCGACCCAATCGGGAAGGTTCGGCTCCTCGTCGACCTCGTCGCCGAAGGTCGCGCCGTGGTAATCTTGAGCATCTGCGACCTTGTATTCACTCTCGGAATCGCCCTGGATCTCAAAGACGACCTCGATTCGCTCGCCCTTTTCGATACGACCGATCGGCCAACTGACTTGAGTTCCTTCACGGGCCGATTCCTTATTGTAATCGACGACCCGCTCACCTGATTGGCTTGAGCGAACCGTCGACTTCTCGATGTTGAAAGTGCCTGGCACAACATCGTGCAGAGATAGATCTTCGAGGGCGCTATCCGAGTCGTTCTGGAACATCAGAAGAATCTCGTAGCGCCCGGGACCGGCGGAGGGGAATACCTCCTTGCCGGTCGAGAACCGCCTGCGGCGGTGGACGACTCGGATTAGTGGAGCACGGTTGCAGTACCGAGTCGCGACAGGGCCGAACCTCTCCATGCTGAAATCGGCCCTAATTGGAGCACCCAACTTGTCATTCTGCGGGGATGGGTCCTCGGCGTGCAGTGGGTAGGAAATCGTCAGGGATTTACCCGGCTGTAAGCCGAGCGGAGCCGAGGTGCCGACAGTGATTCGCAGCGCGTGGCCCTGCGAATCGGGTGAAACTAATTGCTCCTCCAATTGGGTCCCGTCGACCACCTCGATTCGATATTGATCCTGATTCAGGTCCGTACCTTCAATCTCAATCCGGACCTGGTCAGCCGTTGGCGTGTTGAAGATTCCAGGGATGTCATCAAGCAACCGCATGACGTTGATTGGGGCGGAACCTGTGTTTTCCACCACGGTGATGCACTCTAGGTCGGAGGGGACGTAGGAGCGGATTCGGGAGATGCTATACTGCTTGTTGACATCGGCGTCAAGCACCTTGATGCTGCGCTCTTTCAGTTCCAGAACACCCGTCGATTCTACATTCGCACGTGGCAGAATCGAGTAGTTGATCTCATGCGTGAAATTCGGTTTATCAATCGCTTCAATTCGCTTCTCAAGCGAGTCCCACAGACCCTCTGGCGGAATGTCCTCCCGGATGTCCTCCATCTCCAAAAACGGGTCACTGCGACCTGCTAACCAGACTGTGGCACCGGAAAGACTGACGACGAATGACGAGCGATTCTCGACGACGAGTTTACAGTGGAATACGTCGGGTCGATCGTCTTCTTTTGGTGAGACATAGCCGAATTGTCGAGCCCTTGAAGTGATCGCGTCAAATTGGGCTCGCGAAACCGTTGCTTCACATGAATAGGCAGCGCTGACGGTTCCTGTGGCAAAGCGCTGAATGCTTTTTGTCGTGACTCTTGGTGCGATCTCCAAGGTCGCGCTCTCACCGACTGGGAGACGGCCGATTCTCCAGACGAGTTCTTTGCCCTTGATGTCATATTCAGGGCCGTCGGTGAGTTCAAAATTGTCTGGGAGAGCTCTGCGCACCACGACATCTGTAAGGGAGACTGGTGCGATGTTTTCGACGCTGAGTCGGATGAGAACCTCCTGCGAGTGTTCCGAGAAGACCATCGACAAACTGGATTCCTGAGGTCGCTCCGGCTCGGTGTCGAGATGTTCGCGGAGAATCATCATCCTCGGGCCGGAGGCGGTGTAGGGGAGGTTTGTCGTCTGGGTGGCATCTAGTTCACGGACTGTGATCGCACCTCCTCCGATATCGGTGGCACCGGTATTCTGCAGCAGGACCTCGATGTCCCAAGCTCTGTCCTTGCGACTCGAATTGCGCAGAATCAGCTCGCCGTCAATCGATTGCTGGCGGACGGTACCATCCGGATTCAATACGGATTCTTCCTTCTCTCGAAGCGTTACGTAGAGCTTGTCTCCGGGTATCGCATCGACTTCCGCAGCCGGCCTGAGATTACTCGATAGGGCCGGCGCCGGCTCAGGAGGCTGAGCTGCCTCCTCCTCTTCCGTTTCATCGAAAGCGGCGGCGAATGGGTCAGCAGCCGGAGGTGCGCCGAATGGATCGTCAAAGGCATCGGCGTCGGAACCTCCAACAGTGGCATCCGCCGCAAAGGCCGCATCCAGAGCCGCATTCAGATCACCAGTATCAGCGGGTGCGACCTCATCAGCAGACTCCGCTACCTCATCGACGACATCATCGAGATTCGCCAAGGAGATGTCGAAGGACTGGATTTCCAATTCATCAACCTCCCACTCGTCAGATTCATCCTCAAACTCAGGTGCCGCCTCGGCAGGCAAATCGAAGCCCGGCGGCAATGGCGGCGGAGCATCGAATCCGGCCGGTACAGGCGGTGGAACATCGAAGCCCGGTGGAACAGGTGGTGGAACATCGAAGCCGGGTGGTGCTGGCGGAGCGCCCAGTCCTTCAGGCATAGGTGGAGTGGGTAGTGCTGAGAATCCAGATTCATCGCTTTGCTCGACGACCTCTTCGGTCGTCGTCTCATCAATCATTTCACTGAACTCGTCCTCTTCGTCTTCCCCTTCGAATCCAGGTGGAGGCGGAGGAGGGGGCAACGGAGGCATTCCCGGCGGAGGAGGAGGTGGGGTATCGGACATGGCGGATGCAGCCTCGAAGGTAGGCAATGACGCGCATTCGATTGGTTTAACCATTGCTCGTCCGCAGTCCTACGGACTGATTCGATTCACGAATGTTTGAATTACCCTTGATGGTGGCATGAGGTCGTGAGCAATCAGGACGGAACCACTCCACCGGTCATCTTCGTCGTCGGCACGGCAGGTGCTGGTAAGAGTACCCTAGTCACTGCCTTCCAA
>CAYFHB010000012.1:0-19770 GCA_964342705.1 uncultured Candidatus Poseidoniales archaeon | reverse complement strand
TTCTGAAGAACCCCCAATCCCAGCCATTTCTCACGACATCAGCCTGCGAATCCATACCAAAGTAGATCGAAACTAACCTAGTAGTTTCAAGCACGGTTTTTGAGCCAGTTTTTCATTGTTCTTTTATAAGTAAACAATGCAATTATTGGCCTATTTGCAGTTAAATGTAGGGGGTATTTGCAATCAAAATCCCCCCTAATCGGTGTGGAAAAAACACCGAATCGGCTCCGATTTTATGCGCGCGCCTCGCGCGCACCTCACGCGCGCACATAGAAAATCGAGAAAGATAGCTCAGGCAAGAGAGCAAATTGACTGATTGCTCGAGGTGGTATCGAAAGCAAACTTCTCGAATCCATGAAGAAAAATTGTCATTGAATTAGGATGGAGAGAATCCAATTCCACCGAGTTGTGGTGAGTTGAGAGAGGAGTGGCCGGAGATCCGAGGCTCCCGAAGGAGCCCCGGAAATCCGGTTACGTTTGTCGAGTTCGTCGCTTCAAGCGTCGATCTCTTCTTCTTCGTCTTCGTCTTCGAGATCCTCGAAGTCCTCGTCATCGAGGAATTGCTCGGTCTCGTCGTACATGTCGAACTCGTCGTCATCATCTCGGCCGCCACCGGCGGTGCGAGCGATGAGAGCAATCATTGCGATTACTACAATGGCGATTCCGATGAACGGCAGAGGCTCTGCAGCGATGTCGTCGAGGATGCCCAATGGGTTGCCATTGTCGCCCAGTCCGTCGCTGTTACCGTCGTACTGCTCGCTTGGGTCCCATGGGAAGTGGTCCTCCCAATCCTCGCAAGTGATACAGACTCCGTTCGCGTCCAAGGTGTAATCGACAGGATCCGGTACACCGTCGTTATCGTCATCTGGGTCGATGGAATTGCACAATCCATCTCCCTCAATCACATCGTCTTCGGTTCCGTAGACACCGTCCAGACCTGGGTCAACCGTCTCGTTGTCGATCGGCATGACGTTGGCATTGTTCGGGTCGCCTTGTCCATTGACTGCGTTGCGGCAGATTACCTCAGTGGTGTCGAGCCAGCCATCGCCGTCATCATCAATGTCAGCATTGTCGCCGGTTCCGTCGCCGTCAAGGTCGCGCTGCTCGTTCGGATTCATTGGGAACGCGTCATCGAGGTCGAGGACTCCGTCGTTATCGTCGTCCTGATCTGAGATGTCACAGTCGTGGTCCATATCGTTGTCCGCAGGTACCGAGGTGTGGTCCATTGGGTCGGTGCCACAGTTCGGCTCCTCATCGTCGAGCCATCCGTCGTTGTCGTCGTCGGTGTCGGAGAAGTCGCCGATTCCGTCGCCGTCATTGTCTGCATTCTCGGTTGCGTCGAATGGGAAGGCATCCAGGGTGTCTGGAGTTCCGTCTCCGTCATCGTCGGTGTCTACCTTGTCGCAGACCATGTCGCCGTCGTAGTCGTCAGGCACTGAGTCAGCGTCGAGTGGGTCGCTGCCGCACTCGAACTCCTCGGCGTCGGTCCATGCGTCGCCATCGTCGTTCAGGTCAGCATTGTCGCCGACGCCGTCGCCGTCAGTGTCAATCCACTCTGTCTGGTCGTATGGGAATGCGTCGACGTCGTCGAGCCACAGATCGTTATCGTCATCCGTGTCAGCATTGTCGCCGATTCCATCGCCATCGAAGTCAGCCCACTCGGCTGGGTTCGTTGGGAATACATCGTCCGCGTTGAGTACACCATCGCCGTCGACATCATCGTCGATGGCGTCACAGATTCCATCGAGGTCGAGGTCCGTCGGGATGTCTGCGACCTCGAATGGATCGGATAGACACTCGATTTCAGTTATATCGAGGTAGCCATCATTGTCGTCATCGGGGTCAGAGTTGTCACCAATTCTGTCGCCATCATTGTCAGCCCACTCACTCGCGTTGAATGGGAACGCGTCTTCGATATCGCTCCAGCCGTCGTTGTCGTCGTCGAGGTCGATTAGGTCACAAATTGTGTCGTTGTCGAAGTCGCTCGGGAACGAGTCGGCGTCCATTGGGTCAGTGACACAATCTGCCTCAGCTGAGTTGTTCCAACCGTCATTGTCGAGGTCATCGTCGGAATTGTCGCCAATTCCGTCGCCGTCAGTGTCAGTCGTCTCATTTGCATCGTATGGGAAGTCGTCCTCAGAGTCGATGATACCGTCACCGTCGCTATCGGTGTCGAGGGAATCGCAGATTCCATCGCCATCCGTATCGCTTGGGAAGCTCGTACCATCGTTCGGATCAGTACCACACTGATTCTCCATCGCTGTGTACCAGCCGTCGCCGTCTGGGTCGAGCGAGTGGAACTGGATATTCACGGTGTAATCAGTACCTTCCGTATCGTAGTAGTAATTCCTGACGATGAAGTAGATGGTCTCTCCACCGTAGTAATTGCTCGAACTCGATGAATTCCAATTCTGTGGGTCGCCGTAGTAGCTGTATCCAATCTGGCTCTGAGTCGAGTCATAGATGTACAACAGATACCAAACAGTCGGGAAGTCGTATCCTGGGTCGAGTGTAATCTCAAAGCCATGGTCTGCAGGCACTATGAAGTTGTACCAGTCTTGGTCATCGAGGCCTGCAGCAGCCCATCCACCGAACTCGTAGGTATTGTTCGCCGTGATGTTGTTGTAGGCGGCGATGTCCACCGAGGATCCGAAGGATGAACCTGCGTCTCCGCCGCTGTTTGCATCGTCCTGGTTACCGCCGGGCAGTGAACTGAGATCACCGTAGGTGATGTTCATCTCGTAGTGCTCCTGGGTGATTCCGTAGGAGTACACACCGTAGGTAATCCAGTGGCCACCAACCGGCCAGAGACCAGAGTGTGCCGTCAGAGGGAAGGTCTGTGCCTGTCCGTAGACTTGGTCAACGAAATAAGCAGGGTTTCCTGGATAGACACACTGCATATGCCAATTGCCACACATATACATGTAGGTGTAGACATAGGTATTCGCATTCGCTGGGTCCAATTCTAGGAAGTCAAATGTGATGTTGATGTACTTTCCAGCTGGGACATTGATGTGGTAGTAATCGCGCTGATCCCACGTGTAGTCGAACCATCCTGTGCAGACTCCACCGGTGTCATTCGCGTCACCGTTGATGTCGGCTTGGTTCGAGTTATTGTGGAATGTCGGCCCATCGTTCCAACTGTTCGCGTAAATCACGTCACCCGCGTCTATTCCTGCGCCACAATCATTCGGATTGGCGCCCGGCTGGTTAGATGGTGTGATCATTGTGACGTTCATCCAGTAGATTCCGCCACCAATATCTGTAAACACGCGTATGTACATGGTTTGGCCACCGTACGAGTAGTCAATCCACAACTCCTCAGGGTTGCTGTAGTAGGATGAGTCAGCCGTGTACAGCCAGCCGTAGGTGGCGTGGCGGTACAACAGACCTGCGTCAATATCATGACCGTCTGGGAAACTAATCTGTACGTTTAGAGCGTAATTCTGCGGGATGTAAATCTCGTAGTAGTCGTAGCGGTCCTCATAATCGTGACCGTATCCGACGTATGTTCCGTTCATCGATGGAATCGCCAACGCATCGTAACCGCCAGTGCTGTTACCAGCGTCATCCTGCGTGCCAGCATCAGTCCAAGGACCGTCCCAGCCAGCTGACTGGTTGTAGGTAGCAAAGGCAATCGTGTAATCCGTCTCGACGTCCTCAATCAATTCCCTTACTTCTAACTTGATGTAGACCGTAGTCTCTTGGCTCAAGTAATTGCGGAAGTAATATGATTCATTGGTCGACATTCCCTTAGGATTCAGGGTGTATGGGTAGTTGTTTTGGGCGAGATATGACCAGTAGCCATCCATGTAGAGGAATGCGTTGATCGCTTCCGAACCCTCTGATTGGTTGAAATCAAGGACGAACCAGAATCCTTCATCGACGCCGAGGTCGTATGAGTACCAATCCTCGTCATCGTATCCATCGCACATGATTCCTGAGAACACTCCCGAGTCGCCCAGACCCGTGATGTTGGTAGCCTCGATCTGAGTGTCTCCTGCGTCATCACCAGATCCCGCATCGTTTGAGAATGAACATGGTGGTGGAACCGACGGGGCAATCTGCAACTGCAAAGCGTAACCTGCGTGAGTGTCCGTACTGAAATACGCATAGTAACTGACCTTCACGTAGGCCGTTGCTGGACCCTCGAAAGCACTTCCGAGGTCAACGAACTCAGGTTGATCATACCAAGAGTAGTCGACCATCGTCGAAAATGCGGAATCTGAGTACACCTCAAGGTCCAAATCGGCATTCTTGACCCAATCCAAGGTCACGTTACCTGTATAACCGTCTGGAATTGAGACTGCGAAGTAGTCGGCGGTGTCAGTCTGATTGACGTGACCTCCTACACTCACATCGAGATTGAATGCATCTCCGGCCAATGGCACCATCGCTACCGCGTTGGCAGGGGGTGTCGAATCGACGACATCGATTGTCATCCCACCGTCACCATAAGTATCCTCCATCGTGACGGTATAAGTTCCAGCGTCGGTGTAAGTTGCAGCTGTTCCGCTCGAGTAAGAGGAGAACGAACCTACGCCCCACGAATCTGTCGAGCCATCTGGCTTGTCAATCTCAAGAGAGGTCTCGTATGGGCACCAGTAGTCACAGGTGTAGTTGACTACCGCAGTGCTACCTGAAGAGATCGTGAACGTCCCTTGTGCATAATCGCCGTTAGGGTAAGGATCGAATTCCAGAGTTAGGAGATTGTTCGCGGTTGGCGAATCATCCCAGTCACCAGGGAATCCATTGTCTGCAGGGAAAGTTGTGATGTTCATATTGTAGTCAGGGATGTTGGCATAGCCGCAGTAGTAGCACCAAACCCAGAGGAGAACTTCTTGTCCTACGAGGTCGCGAGAGACGCCACCGCCACTGTTGTAGGTACCAATACATGTTCCGTCGGAACCGATTCCTACTTGTCCCGCTGTGCTGTAATAGCAGTAGCCCCACGAGTTGCCCGAGTACGTGGAGTAAGAGATCATGGAGGTTGGCCCGTATGCCGCCATGTATGCGTAATTCGAGTAGAAGCTAGTGGTGGTGTTCCATTCGAGTGTGTATCGAACACCGTATCCTGGCTCCATATCGATGATGAATGTGTCAATGTTGGTCGTCGAGGTGGAAGAATACCCAGTCGCCTGCATGGAATTCCAGTATTCCACAGACTCAGGGCCGTCGATGAAATCGAAGTCGGCCGTGATGTCCATACCACCGCTATAACCAACTCCGGCATCGGTGCCACGACAGGCGTCGGCGCCTTGACATGGCGATGGAGCGGCCTCCATTCGCAGTCGATCATCCCGTAATTCGGTCTTCTCTTCTGCTCCATTCATGAGAGGTAAAACACTCATGGTTATCATCATCAATGCTAGCATTATTGTTCGGGCTGTGTTGCTTCGCATACGCGTCACTGTCGTTTATCACGAGATGTTAGTGATATAATCGTGTCGTTTCCTGCATCCAACCCCTAGGGGGTTGTGAATTGAGCTATCGAAAAAATATTGATGCTTTCGTTTTTTGCATTGAAAATTTACGAAAAAATAACATTCCAGTGGAAATTTACCTTGTGAAAGTACCCTTTCCTGGGGAATTTTTCCACAATCCTACAAGGCTTCTCGCCAGCTTCGAAATTAATCCTTCTCCTAAGCCTACGGGCTTTCATCTGTCAAAATTAGATTAGAAACCCGGCGGAGGTGGAGGAATATCAGACCCTGTGTCCTCGTCCTCTACGCCAAAGCCAGGTGGTGGAGGGGGTGTTGACGGTTCTTCTGTCTGTGGAGCGAATCCAGGGGGAGGCGGAGGCGCATCATCTGATGACTCAGGCTCATCGAATCCAGGGGGAGGCGGAGGCGCAAACTCTGACGTCTCGGGCTCATCGAATCCAGGAGGGACGGGGGGAGCAGTGGGTGTCACCGGCTCTTCGGGTTCAGTAGCGAGTTCCTCACTCTGACCGAACCCAGGTGGAGGAGCTGGAGTCTCGGCAACCAAGTCGTCAGCGACGTCCTCGTCAACATACTGCTCGAGCTCTTGCCAATTCTCCGCGCTGTCATAATTCGAGTACTCGTCGTCGGAGTAAACCGCCTCTTCCTCGTCCTTCTTTCGCATAAGCACGACTGCTGCACTGGCACCAATCGCACCCAGCAAGAGTATGATGATTAGAGCAGTGAGGCCCGGATTGAGCTTCATGTGATCGAGGATGGAGAGAGGGTGGGCATTGTCACCCAAACCATCACCATTGCGATCCTCCCATTCACTTCCATCCAAAGGATACTCATCGTCAACATCAACAACGCCATCGCCATCATCGTCTGGATCGATTGAATCGCAGATTCCATCACCATCCGTATCGAGCGGTACGGAATTAGCCGCTAGGCTCGCAGTACCGCACATCTCCTCTTGATTATCGGTCCAGGAATCACCATCGTCGTCGATGTCTGCATTATTGCCTTGACCGTCGCCGTCAGTGTCCATCCATTCGTTACCGTCCATCGGGAAGGCATCGTCGACATCCTGCACACCATCGTTGTCATCATCGATATCGACGATGTCACAAACCATGTCTCCATCATTGTCGAGAGGTACCGAATTGGCGTCCAAAGGATCCGAACCGCAATTCGGTTCGTCGACGTCCATCCAGCCGTCTCCATCGTCATCTGTATCAGCGTGGTCACCTATTCCGTCACGGTCTGTATCGTCCCATTCAGCAGCATCGAATGGGAACCAATCGTTGACATCCTCGATTCCGTCGTTATCATCGTCAGAATCCTCGAGGTCGCAGATGTGGTCGAGGTCGAAATCGTCTGGAATGCTCAGACTCGAGTAAGGGTCGGTTCCACAATTCGACTCGTCTACGTCTGACCAAGTATCACCATCGTCGTCCTCGTCGGCATTGTCACCGATCCCGTCATTATCGAAATCATCCCACTCAGTAACATCGTACGGGAAGGCATCGTTATTGTCCAGACGACCATCGCCATCATCGTCTACATCGGCATTATCTCCGACTCCATCGCCGTCGAAATCAGCCCACTCAGAGGCATCCAGAGGGAATGCATCGACGGCGTCGGAACGGCCGTCGCCGTCGTCATCGAAGTCCTCTTCATCGCATTGACCGTCTCCATCTGTATCCAGCGGAATTGAGAGACGGTCCATCGGATCCGATAGACAAGTCGTCTCTTGTGAATCGCTGTATCCATCGCCGTCGTCGTCGGTATCAGCATTGTCTCCGATGCCGTCTCCGTCGGTATCGACCGACTCTGTAGCATCCTTCGGGAAGGCATCGTCGTCATCGAGAACACCATCTCCATCATCGTCTTCGTCGACGACGTCGCAGACGAGATCTCCGTCGGTGTCGAGCGGCCTGTCTGCGTCATCGAGTGGGTCGCTGCCGCATGTATTCTCGTCGGCGTCGGTCCAACCATCACCGTCATCGTCGTCATCCGCATTGTCTCCGACGCCGTCATTATCGGTATCCGTCTGCTCATTCGGGTCGAGGGGGAAATCGTCATCATTGTCGACGACGCCATCATTATCGTCGTCGTTATCCAAGGCATCACATCGACCGTCGGCATCGGTATCGACAGGGTAATCGCTGGCATCATCAGGGTCTGAGCCACAATCGACCTCTACTGTGTCCCAATATCCATCTCCATCTGTATCGAGGGTGAATATCCAGACTGTCAGATTGTATTCACCCTCGCCCTCCCAGGCCACGACCCTGAGAACAACGTCCTCACCGCTTACAATCGAGCCATTGGAAGTAACCATCTCGTAGCCATTAAGGTTCGTCGAAGAATCAATCGTCGAATAGTTGGAAGCCCAGCCGAGCACGAGATACGGCCTAATCACCGTAGGCTCGGAATTCATCTCGATTGCAATTCCATAATCGATAGGCACCGAATAGAGGTAGTAATCGTTCTGATCGACATCCGATGAACCCCAACCTGTGAAATTCGTCATTCCGATTCCCACCGTCACATTCGTCATGCTGTCTACATCATCCCCAGCATCGTCACCGCTGCCGGAATCGTTCTGATTATTCATCGGATGAGAACTCAAATCGGTAATCGTGATATTCAGATTGTATTCACCCTCACCAGTCCAAGCATTCACCCGCACGAATACGGTTTGATTGGTGATATTCGTTGCACCGCTCGACACCTCTTCCGGATTACTAAAGTACGAGTAGTCGATGAATCCACCGGATGAATCAAGCAGAATCAAGTCGTAATCATCACTGTTATTCCATGCTAAGCTCGCATCCAGCATGCACTCGCAAGTAACGTTGATGCGGTAGTAATCATCATCGTCATCAGTATTCGAGATGAATCCCCAATAGGAGCCATTGCTATTCGGCAAATCTGTTGGATAGGATGTGTTATCGCCCGCGTCATCCCCTGTATTGGCATCGTTTTGGCTGTCAGAGGTCGGTACGCCAGTGACGTTTTCCATTCCAAAACTCATCGTGTAATTCGAATCACCACTATACGCGCGCACGCGGAACAGCACATCGCCTCCACCTACTGTGGTACCATTCGCGGTGACCTGCTCTGGGTTGTCAAAGCTGGATGCCGAGTAATCGACGGTGTTCAGACCTGTTGAGTCGTACATGTAGATGTCCAGGTCTGCGCTCGAGTTGTCCCAAGCAACCGAGGCCCAGATCGTGTGGTTGACAGGTACGGGAATTCGGTACCAGTCCTCGCGATCCCAATTCTGAGAGACCCAACCGGTGTAGTTGCCACCAGTCACAGGGACGCTGAGGTTGGTTGCGGCGGATGCAGTATTGCCAGCATCTCCACCAGTTCCCGCGTCGTCTTGGTTCGAGCCGGGTTGGCTTGAGGTTGAGCCGAATCCGTAGGAGAAATTGTAGTATCCTTCGTCCGAGGATGAGGCTATCTGGATGTAGACGGTTGTGCCGGCTACTGAGGAGCCGTTAGAAGAAATGGTTGACCATGTGTCACCGTAATCGTAGGAGATTGAATTTCCTGATGAATCAAGAAGGCGAATGTGTGAGCCATAATACGAGGCATTTGCGAAATCTACCATGTCAGCGTAGATGTAGTGGTTGGCTGGAACGCTGACCGAGTACCAATCAGTACTGTCCCAATTGTCGGAAATCCAACCCATGTAAGTGGTGTTAGCGGCGCTAGCTGCGACCGCTCCGGTCGAGTCAGCGCCCGCGTCGGTTCCGCTGCCTGCATCGTCCTGATTGGAACCGGGCTGGCCTGCGGTTGAGAATATCCAGATCTGAAGAGTGTACTGGCCAGATCCAGAATACCAGTCGACTTCGATGAAGACGGTTGAGCCGCCGACATTGGTGCCGTTCGAGGTCACGTCGTCGAGGCTAGTGCTGTATGATGTGTCGATTGCGACACCGGTTGAGGTGCGTAGAATCAGGTCGAAGTCCGCACCTGAGGGTGAGGTCAATTGGGCTGCGATTCCTGTGGCAGTTGACATATTGATTCCGAAGTAATCTGTGCCATCAGTCGAACTGAGATTACCGTAGTATGTTGCATTACTGGCTGGAAGATAGACAGCAGTTGAGGTCGAGCTACCTGCGTCTCCTCCACTTCCGGCATCATCAGCCAGAACCACTCCGGAGAGAGCAGCCAGGAGCATCATTGCGACCATCGTTCGAGCGACATACGGCGACGTCATACCTCGCCGGTGAACAATGGGCATATTAATCCAATCCCCACGCGTAAGTGCGAATTTTGCACCGCCACTGTAAGCGGTTTTCCGACTTTAGCTGTATTCGTAAAATCCGGAGCCAGACTTGCGCCCGAGCTTGCCGTCAGCGACCATCTTCTTGAGCAACTCACTGGGGGCATACTTTGGGTCACCCTCGAAGCCCTCGTGTAGGACGTTCATGATGTGCAACACGGTGTCTAGGCCGATGAGGTCGGCGAGTGCTAAGGGTCCGATTGGGTGATTCATTCCAAGCTTCATGATGCCATCTATGGCTTCGGGCTCAGCAACGCCTTCTTGGAGAGTGAGGATGGCTTCGTTAATCATCGGGCAGAGGATTCTGTTCGAGACGAAGCCAGGCGAGTCATTGCAGGCGAGTGGGACCTTGCCCATTCGCTCGCTGGCTTCGACGACGGCAGCGGTGACCGCGTCTGCTGTCTCGCTGCCGTTGATTATCTCGACGAGTTTCATCACCGGAACCGGATTCATGAAGTGCATTCCGATGACCCTTTCCGGGCGCGAGGTTGCGTTTGCAATCTCGTTTATCGAAATGGACGAAGTATTGCTCGCGAGGATTGTTTCAGGCTTGCAAAGCGAGTCGAGTTCGGCGAAGGTCGAGAACTTGAGATCGGGGATCTCAGGTATGGCCTCGACTACTAGGTCAGCATCAGCAGCCGCGCTCTTCTCAGTAGCAAGCGAAACGCGTGCGAGGGCCGCAGCTGCCTCATCAGCAGTCATTCGCTCCTTCTTCACAACGCGCGCGAGGGAGTTCTCAATCGCAGCCAGACCCTTTTCGACGTATTCCTGCTTGATGTCTATCATCACAACATCATAACCAGCCGAAGCAGCGACCTGAGCGATGCCATTTCCCATCTGACCAGCGCCGAGTACTGCAATCTTCTCGATTCCCATGGCCAGCGCGACCAGCGAGCCGCCCATGAAGCCTACGCCGAGTGATTTCGCTCAATCGAGCTCAATTACATCATCGTCAGGGATTCGTTCTCGCCAATCCTGAACATCGCGTTCACCCCGCGCCCATGCCCGCAATTCCTCTTCTTCCGGCAAGGGCTCAGAAGGCTCATCCGGGGCGGTCTCATCGAGCATGTCGTCAAGCCAATCGCCGACCTCTTCCAGCGCCTCGGTCGCGGATTCAGCCTCCTTTGCAGCCGCCTCCTCAGCAGCAGCCAGCCTTTCACGTCGGCGCCTAACACCCCAACTCGTCAGCCCGAGCATTGAGAACACAGCCAGCACCAGCCCGAGCGCCCAGTAGAGCATCGGACCACCAGCTTCGGCATCGTCAATCGCCCAATCCAGCCATTCTTGGTAGAGCACCTCGATGCTCGTCGAATTCGTATTGCCGCCAAGGTCCTCGGTGGTTGCGCTGACCGCGTGCCACGAGGCATTAGCAGGCACCCCCATCTGCAGACTGAAATTACCCTCAGGTCCACAAACGAAGGACGTGCTCGCCACCTCGGTCCAAACCGAAACACTCGCCCGTGGCTCGCAAATACCTTCGATTACTCGCACAACACCTAGATTGGTGGTTCGATTACCCACCTCAAGCAATTCGATGACAGGGGTAATCGTGTCGCGCTCGACATAGAACCAGAACATCTGGATATGGTCGAGCGCCCCAACAGTAAGTAGGAATTCGTTCTCTCCCTCATCCAGCGCCAATTCCACCTCAATGAACGATACTCCTGGCTCAAAGGAATAAGTCGGCGGGAGATCACCCACATCGGTTCCCGCCGGAACATGCGTGACATTCGCCCACTGATCAGGCCCGCGCGAGAAAGTCAGATTGACCGTCTCTGTCCCGACGACAGTGCCATCCCAACTCGCCCAGACCTGGCTTGAATAAAGCGCAGCATCGAGAGTCAGGGTCCGGCATTCCGAGAAGCTGTTTTCGTTGTGCTGCCCACGTGTGACGTCCCAGGCATCGACGCAGAATTCGTGGTCGCCAGTGTGGTTCAGGGCGAAGAACAGACCTCCGTAACTCGCGTTCCAATCTGCCACTTGAACCCCGTTATGCGTGAACTCCAACTCCACGTTCTCGCTCGCCGTCCAGGACAATCCCAAGCGGTGGTCTGAGAGCAGCCCGTCGGCGGACGGGCTGATCTCCCAATCGACTTCAGGCAGGGTTCTGTCGAGATTGAGAGGCCATGATTTCGAAGCACTATTGTTAGCCCAATCGGTCATGTTGAAGACCATCTGGTAAGCCCCGTCAGGGACTGAACTGAGATTGAAACCTAAGTCAGGGCCATAATCTGCATCTGGACAGCATGGTGCATCTTCCATTATCATTGGAGAATGATTTGAGGGTGGATTTGGTTCAGTACCGCACCTCTGGAAGGCGATGGATGCGTCTTGTGCATCGATGATAGAATAACACCAATCTCTCAAATCCCCCTCAGTTCCGAAATACGCGTGGGCTCCTGTCAGATTGACTCCGATCTGTCTGTCTGATTCGGAGATATGAGTATCGACATACCACCCCATGGGATGGAGCTCAGAGTGTCCGAAGCTGTTCAATCGGATGTAGGATGATATATTGTCGTAGATGACTCGAACGAATTGGCTGACGCTATTTCCTGCTGGGTCGCTTACCGATACGGTGAAGGTATTGTTTCCCCATCCGAAGTAGTGAGTTGGGAATGTGCTAGAACCGGGCTGTCCAACTCCTAATTGAGTCAATTCAACGGTGTGGTAGCCAACTCCGTTCTCGTCGAGTTGTATCGTTGTATTTTCATGGTAAACGGTGAGGAATGGTTCTGAGAGAATAGTGTAGTTCAGCATCTTTTCTTGAGTGTATTGTGGAATCCCTTGTAGAATCAACGGAGGATTGGTTATGTCGAAATTGACTGAGAGATAATCGGCCGCGGTGCGTCCGGAAATGTCTGCGAGGTTCGCTTGGTATTCGTGCCACTGCTCGGTTGCTGGCAGGGTGGTGTTGAGCCAGACCTCGCGGAATGTCAGGTTCGATGAGTGGTTTCCTGAGTTCCACAGATCGGTGATATCGAGCGCTGAGAGATTCCACAGTATAGCCTCGGCGCTCGTCATGTTCGGCACGGTGGTGGCATTGTCCAATCCGTGCCAATTCAAATCCGCCAAACGGAAGCCGCTTCCGATGTCCTTCGCGTTAAGTGCCAGCGGCAGAACGACATTCGTCTGCGTCAGATTCTCTGGCGTGACGAAGTCGAGTTCTGGGTCGAGATCAATCAATTCGTAAGTGAAAGGCATCCGCATATCGATGCCGTTCTCCAAAGACACCTCGACATGGCCTTGCCAAACCCCCTCGGCCTCAGGCATCTGCATGTCGAGAATTAACTCAATCGCCCCCTCAGGCATCGCTCCGGCCAACGCAGCAGAGCCATTTGGCCATAGCGCAGCGATGGCCGCATCATCGAGCATCGTCGAATTGGTCACGTTGAGACTGGTCCCGCCGACGATCTCGATATCCAACCAGAATCCAACACTGCCAGAAACAGAATACCCATGCACCGCGACAGAATAATTCCCATCCGCGGGGCTATCGAGTCGGATCGACTCCGAAGAGGTGCTACTCCACGAGCGAGTCACCTCCTCGCCCGACTCGAATTCGCCGTCCTCGTCCTCATCGAGGAACAGGAATAGGTCGAGGTCGGCTTCATCATGAGCATCCATCTGAATATCCAATTCAGCCGCACCCTCAAGGCTGAAATTATACCACCAAGAAGCCGTCATCTTGTCATTTGAGGTGTCCTGATAAGCGGTCTCGTTGTCAAATGAAATCGGCTGCGACCAACCGAATGAACGCACTGACTCGAGCGGCATCGGAACGGTCGAAACCACATGCACATTCTCGCTGCCACTCGCCTCGGACCAATCGGTCACAACCCGATGGAAGCCCGATCGCTCGGCCGCGACATAACCCACAGAGATGTTCAGAGCGATATCGTTCGTGGTCACGCCATGATGCGCAGTGTGCAGTGCGAGTATGTGCAGTCCAGGGCTTGCGGGAACCACCAGAACCTCGCGTGATTCGCCAGTATTCGTGCCCCAATCATGCCGTCCGGAACCTCGGTGATTATTCGCACTCCGCTCCTCGATATAGAACGTAGAATCGCCGTACTGGTCGGGTGCTTCATCAGCATAACCATGTGTCTTCTGACTCAGCCACAAGACGTCGACATCGGTCCATTCATTGTCGTCCCAGTCCACTTCGATGACTGCCGTCCCTCCCGTACTGAGGTTCTCAGGCCACTCCACAGCCATGATTCTCCAATCACCTGATTCAGCCCGCCAACTCCAGCGTTGAGCGCCTGAAATCCATGCTTCATCGTAGAGTGTCTGATTGCTGACATTACCATCAAGCGGGCGGGCCGTAATATCGATTGGTGCCGAGTATGGAACATTGGTCACTATCGGTAATACCCACTCGTGGTCGTAGACTTGCGTGCCATTGTCGACCCCCCAAGTCGTAATCTCCAAGCCGTGCTGATGCAGGCCCGGTTCTGCGTCGAGCGGGACTTCGACTGTGAAGCTGTAATTCAAGGTAGAATTCGGTGAAACCCAGACGGGTGGTATTTCTCCCGTGGAATGCATCGTTGTAATCCAATCGTCACTCGTCGGGCCGAATGCGGTCCAATCCCATTCGATGCTGACATTGGGCAGACCCGAGGATGAGACATCGTGTCGAGAGACTCCGAGGAAGAGTCCTTCCTCCATATCCTCGAATGGCAGGCCGACGCGGAACTCCGCTTGCGGTCCGTGGTGATACCAAGTACCGTAAGCGTCGAATTCGCTGGATTCAGTCCAATCCTCCTCATCGACCATCGAATCATTATCCTCGTCGCCGACCCAGATCCCATCTCCGTCATCATCGCTCCAGCGGTAAAGCGTGAGTTCGATACGCTCGTTCGATGAGCGGTCAAGGTCGCCGTCGAAGGCAGCGTATTCGATGACCGCCCGAGCCCTAACGAGGTTGGTATCGGGTGGTAATTGGTGACTCGTATTATTGACGTGAATCGGAATCAATAGGTCTGGGCGGCTGCTCTGATAGCCATCCCATGTATCGTTCTCGCCGCCGCTGGTACCATTGCCGATAGAGAGCCATTGGCCGACTTCGTGAGCCAGTGGTTCATGTCTGGTCGGTAATGCAATCAAGTTGATTCCCGTATCACCATGATTGGTGAATTCGAGATTGACTGTCTGTGATTCGCCAGGGTACATGACGTTGATGTTAGCATCTCGATGCTCGCCTTGGAAGGTTCCAGACATCCATTGAGCCGGTGTCACCGACCAAGTCCCGTTGACTCCATCGAGAGTCTGTGTAGCGCGGCTGGCATTGAACCATCCACCCCCCTGAACGAATGGGTCGTAACCGCGGTCGTCCGCGGTTGAGAGTACAAATTCGCGGAATTCTTGCGATGGTGGGTAATCTCCGCGATTCGCCAGCCACGCCTGCTCCACCACTGCCATCAGACCGGCAGCAATCGGCGTGGCGAGGCTCGTTCCACCCCATGTAGTCGTCGCCGACTCACCATTATTGCGCAGATTCAGGGGGATGTCGCCAGTTGCACTCCAACCGACGGCGACGATGTCGGGGTCCATCCTCCCAACTATGTTCGGACCCCGGTTATTCCACGGCGCGCTCTGCCCCCACAGATCGTTCGTCCTGCTGGAAAACGCGCCGACCGAGAAGATTCCTTGTGCGGCCCCGGGCACTGCAACCGTGCCATATCCGTGCCCGCCATTACCGATTGCAACCGCGTAGTGAGTTTGATTATTGTAAACGCGGGTGAGCCAATCTAAGTAGAGAGAATACGAATCCGCGCCCGAATCGTCTATCGATGAATAGCCGAATGAGAATGAGCCGATGTGAGGTTGGTCTTCCCAAGTGTCGGGGTTACCGTCGTTGCCTTCGGCTATCCAACGCCATCCGTCGAGTGAGTGTCCCCCGGAGTAGTGGTTGCCGATGCTGGCTATCGTCGCGTTCGGTGCCATGCCCAGAACCCTGCCGTTCGCCACCTCGCCCTGCGCTGCCACCGCTGATGCGCAGAGGGTTCCGTGCGAGCCGGAATCAAGCATGAATAAGACGAGGTCGCCCGCGCCAGCGATTCGGTTCGAGTAGCCGTGGCGCGCGGCGTACACATCACCGTAAGGCACGCCGTTCGCTCCGTCTGAAATCCAGTAGAGAAGGCCGGCAGAGACGTCGCGTGTGCCGTCGCCGTTTTCGTCGAGACCGGCGGTTTCGTTGCCCTTTGACATACGTTCGTCATCGGAGAAGTTACCGTTGCGGTTGATGTCGGGTATCACGAGGTCGTAAGTACCGTTGGTCACCGTGTCGATGAGGAGGAGTGGGACATCCCCACCCATCTGGTTTCTCAAGCTCCAATCGGGGTGTTCTCCTAGGTGGTAAACACCTGATTGCGAGGCTGGCAAGCCAGTGATATTGTATGCCGAGATGTCGAGGACGCCGTTAGAATCATTGTCCCAATCGAGGGTTGAAGTGTCGGCGTACCAGGTGCTTCTGGCTGGGTATGTTTCGCCGTGTACGAGCCAGTAGTACATCGAATTGTGGTCGAACATCATCGGCCAGCCATCATGCTGCTTGCCGTCGGCGATTCGCGCTTGAGTACCGTCGAGGTCAGGGTGGGCGAAGTCGATTCCAGTGTCTGCGACGGCGACAACGATGCCTTCGCCAGCGTATCCTCGCTCCCAAGCATCGTTGGCGCCGTGGATTTCGCCCGAACGCACGCTCGAAGGTTCTGCCTCAGAGTCACCGAAGGGATTGGTATCGTAGGGTTCGGGTGAGTTCTGGGCGTCGAGGATTCCGATGATTCCGGCGACGCCCGTCAATTTCTGGAATATTCCGGAATCGAGCCAGAAGGTACGGTGATCGATGCCGTCAGCGGGGTCGGTTACCTCGAGGGCCTGACCCGTGCCCGCTGGCGATTGCTTCTCCTTCTGTCCATTGAGAAATTGCCAGCGGTCGAGTTCGGCAAGAGAATGGGTGATGACTGTGACTCGTACCTCTTCTTGGCCGGCCTCAACCCGTTCCCAGAGACTCGGTTCGACCCATGGATCGAAGAATTGCATCGTTGGCGGAGCCATTGCAAAGGAGGTCGATTCCGATTCAGAATCATCGATTTCTACCGAATCGAAGGTCTCGGTGAACTCGGCCCCAGCGAAGAAGGATGACATCGAAGATGTCAACATCAGAAGTATCAGGGCGACGGCGAGACGCTGACGCATGCCTGCTGTGGAACAACGAACGCTATTGTAGCCTGCGGCTTCTCGGCCCGTCAAGTCCAAAGAGGGTATGCCCGAGCCGCCGGACATAGTCCCGTAGTGTAGTGGTCCATCATCTCAGGTTTTGGTCCTGGGGACCCTGGTTCAAATCCGGGCGGGACTACCAACTAAAATCAATCTTCGATGGCTTCCGGTCGACGCGAAAGATCCCTAGTGATATTCTTCTGGTGGCTCTCGAGAGTGCCGCCACCTATCTCCAACAACTTGGCATCGCGCCACAGCCGCTCGACGGTGTATTCGCCGACATAGCCGTAGCCACCCATCACCTGAATCGCTCTGTCGGCGATATTCTTCGCAGCCGTCGTTCCGAACAATTTGACACCATCAGTATCCAAGCGGTTGCCCGATTTCGCAAGGTCAGTGTTTCGTGCAGTATCATAGACATAAGCTCGCATTGCACGATATTCAGCCCAAGACTCGCCGATGTGTCGCTGAATCTGACCGAAATCACGAATCTCGCGACCAAATGCCTCACGCTCACTCGCATACTGATTCATCGCAGCGAGCGAGCGACGAGCAATGCCCAATCCCATCGCAGCAAGCCCTATCCGCTCAAGTTCCAAATTGCGCATCATGTGAATCATCGATTCACCCGGCGAACCAACGACATTGGCCGCCGGAACCACACAATCATCGAAAACCAACTCAGCTGTATTCGATGCCCGCATACCAGTCTTATCGTAGATCTTCTGACCCACCGAAAATCCGGGCATCCCCTTCTCGACCAAGAAGGTCGTAACCTCAGCGCGTCCCTTCGCATCGGTTCCAGTGCGCGCGTACAACCAACAGACATCAGCAGGAGTCCCTTCCTCGTCGATTGACCCGTTTGTAATCCACATTTTTCGGCCATTGATGACCCAATCTCCATCCGAATTCTGTTCAGCAGTCGTCTGCATACCGAGCACATCAGTTCCGTAGCCAGGCTCGCTCATCGCCATGCAGCCGACCCACTCGCCACTGCAAACCTTGGGCAAAATTCGTGATTTTTGAGCCTCGTTGCCGTTGTGGGCGAGGTTGTTGACCATTAGTTGGGCATGGGCGAGGTAGGCGAGGCAAAATCCTGGGTCGGAGTAGCTCAACTCCTCGTTCACGATAGCAACCGCCGTTGCGTCCATACCAGAGCCTCCGTACGCCTCCGGCACCGAAATCCCCAGCAATCCGTACTCTCCGAGTTTGCGGAAAAGATCGAGGTTAAACCTCTCCTCACGGTCGTACTCTAGTGCTTGCGGCTCAACCTCCTCTCGAACGAAATCGCGGATCATCTCGCGAAGCATCCTGTGCTCTTCTGTCGGGTTCGCGAGGTCAATCGATTCCCAATCAGCCATGCTTCGGCGAGCGGGGCTCGCCGTATGAGTGTTGGTGAGGATTACAGGCGACACCTACGGTGTCGGTATTCCGGATTCAACTCAGGGGGTCACGCGACGCGAGTCGCGTGGGAATGGAACCACTTCGCGGATGTGGTCCGCTCCGGTCAACCATGAACAGACGCGGTCCACACCGAGTCCGAATCCGCCGTGCGGAACCCCTCCGTAGCGGCGCACATCGATGTAGAATTCGTAAGCATCCATCGGAGCATTCTCCTCCTCGATGCGCTCGAGAATCTCGGATTCGGACCAAGTTCGCTCGCCCCCTCCGATAATCTCACCGTATCCTTCTGGGGCGAGCAAGTCGTGACATAGTACGTACTTGGGGTCGTCCGGGTCAGGGCGGTGGTAGAACGGCTTGGCGATGCGGGGGTAGTGCGTGAGGAAGTGCGGGACGTCGAAATCCTGTGTCAGAACCTTCTCTTTCGAGTAGTCCAGATCCGCACCCCACTCAACATCGACCCCCATGCCTTGCAAGGTCTCGATAGCCTCGTCGTACCTCATTCTTGGGTAAGGGTTGTCCGCGTATCTTGCAACCAAATCGAGGTCTCTTCCGGTGCTCAACAACTCGTTTTCGTTTTCGTCTAATAGACTGCGAGCGATGTGGCGAACGACGCCTTCTCCATGCACCATGATGTCGTCGTTCGAGGCCCATGCCATCTCCATCTCGGCGTGCCAGAACTCGGTTAGGTGGCGGCGAGTGCGGGACTTCTCAGCGCGGAATGAAGGTGCCATCGTGTAGAGCCTCTCAAGGGCTGGCATCGCCGCCTCAGCATAGAGTTGCCAAGACTGCGTGAGGTATGCCTTGCGACCGAAGTACGGGACTTCGAATAGGGTGCTTCCGCCTTCGACCGCACCAGCGACGAAGTTGGGTGCTTGGTACTCGGTGAAATCACGGTCGCGGAAGTAGGAATGGATTGCTCCGAAGACCGTTGAACGCATCTTGAGCATCGTCGTCATGCGGCCTGTTCGCAAGTACAGGTGGCGGTTGTCGAGCAAGAACTCGGTCTCCCCACCGTCTGCCTGTGCCATCGCTGATTCGGTGATTGGAAAAGGCCGCTCAGGATTGACCGGCCCAACCACTGTTGCGCTGGTCACTTGGATCTCGTGGCCATGCTCACGGTCGGTCGCTTGGACTTCTCCGCTGACTATGACGCTGGATTCGATGAGGGCTTCCTTCATCGCCTCGAATGACTCATCGCCAACGGTCTCTCGCTTGACGACGCATTGGACTGTCCCTGTAGAGTCGCGAAGGACGACAAATCGGATCTTATTCGAACCGCGGGACCGGTGCACCCACCCCTTCAGCTCAACCGTCGCGCCGTCATGCTTGCCGGCGCGGACGTCTCCAATCCACGTGTCCTTCGTCATACTAACCCCGCCCCTTGGGCGGGGCTTCTACATATCAAACGAAGCCTTCAGGCAG